>URLJ01000015.1 GCA_900548675.1 uncultured Mollicutes bacterium | reverse complement strand
TTTGGGTTATTAAAATTATATCAGGATTTAGATCTTTTTTCAATTCAAGAAGTCTCACATCAATTGTAACACAACAAGGTAATGATTAAGAAAAGTATAAAAAAAATTGCAGAAATTTCAAATATATGATAAAATAATACGATGGTGATGATTATGAATGGTATTATTAACATATATAAAGAGAAAAATATGACTAGTCACGATGTAGTGAGTAGTGTTAGAAGAATTCTTTGTACAAAACATGTTGGTCATCTAGGAACTTTAGATCCACTTGCAGAAGGCGTTTTAATTGTAATGGTGGGCAATGCCACAAAGCTTGCACCATTTTTAGAGGATGATTATAAAGTTTACGAAGCCGAAGTAATCCTGGGATTTACTACTACAACTTACGATTTGGAAGGTGAGAAATCACCAATCGAGGATACTAGTTTTATTACTGAAGAAGAAATCGATAGAGTTTTAAATTCTTTTATAGGAAAGCAGCTTCAAGAAGCTCCAATTTATTCGGCCATTAAAGTTGCAGGAAAAAAATTATATGAATATGCAAGAAAAAGCGAAGAAGTGACCCTGCCAAAGCGCGAAATAACAATTCATTCTATCAAAAGAATTAATACTCTTAAGCGCGATGGTTTCATAACTAGTTTTAAAATAATTACAAAAGTATCGCGAGGTACTTATATTAGATCATTATGTTATGATATAGGTAAAAAATTAGGTGTAAACAGCTGTATGGGAAGCTTGGTGAGAGTACAAAGCGGTAACTTTAAACTTAATGATGCTGTCAAACTAGAAGAAATTTCTCTAGAAAATCCTCACCTTATTAAATCACTTGAATGTCTCAGTAGCTATTATCAATTTAACTGTAGTGAAAATAACGAAATACACAAAAAAGTCATTAACGGCATGAAGATAAGCTCTAAAACTTTTACTGAACATCATGATTACATTGTTTTTACAGATAGTGATAATTTACTCGCAGTATACAAATATATTGAGGTTGAAAAACCTTACTATCAGGCGGTTAGAGTATGGAAGTAATTAAAATTACTGATATGGTCGGTTCTCTACAAGACAACTATGTTGCGGTGATGGGAGAACTAGATGGTGTCCACATCGGGCATCAAGAATTACTTAAGAAAATTAGTGATTTTAAAAAGCGTTATAATGGTGCTATTAAGAGTGCTGTAATAACTTTTGACCCTCATCCGGATATTATTTTAAACAAATGCGATAAATATGAATGCATAACTCCGTTAAAAGAAAAATTGAAAATATTAGAAAGTTATGGCATAGATTCTGTATTTATAATTAAATTTGATGATAATTTTGCAACCATATCTCCTGAAAGTTTTGTTGAAGAGTATTTGAACAAATTAAATATAAAAATAATAGTTGTTGGCCCTGATTTTAAATTTGGAAATAAAGGACTTGGCAATGCTGATACTTTGAGAAAATTAGGTATTCAAGTGGAAATAGTCGAAGAACTTCAGCTAGAAAAGAAAAAAATAGGTTCTTTCATGATAAAAAATAAAATTAAAGATGGAAATATCGAAGAAGTCACAGAGCTATTAGGAAGACCGTATCAAATAATAGGAAAAGTATGTGCGGGTCGCCAAGTAGGTAGGACTATCGGTTTTCCAACCGCTAATGTTGCGTTATATGAGCCTTACGTAATTCCTAAAAGAGGAGTTTATGTTGTAGATGTAATCATAAATAATTGTAAATATCGCGGGGTTTGTAATATTGGACATAATCCAACTATAAATTATAATGATAATACAACGATTGAGGTTAATATTCTTGATTTTAAGGACAACGTGTATGGGAAAATAATAAAGGTCATGTTCTTAAAATATGTACGAGATGAAAAAAAATTTATTACAAAAGAAGCATTAATAAAGCAAATAGAGGCTGACGCTAACTTAGCGAGAGGATACTAAAATAGTTATTGTTGATTTGTCGATGATGTCTTGTTCTTGATTTATGGGGAATTCGTGATATAATAATCATAGTTCTAAATCCTTTCTGATTGTTTTTTTTGGTTGCTATTAAAATTAAATCAGGATTTAGATCTTTTTTCAATTCAAGAAGTCTCACATCAATTGTAACATAACAAAGCGAGAAGATACTAAAATAGTTATTTTCTTGCTTTTTTCTTTGAGTTGTTGTATAATAATAAAGACCTATTTCAATGTTTAGCGATTTTCTTCCGTCTAGTTTATCTAGAAACGCTTTTCGATGATATAGGCAAAAATATAAAAGGAGGAAAAATATGTCTTGTATTAGTAAAGACCAAAAAGCCGCTATCGTTAGCCAATTTGCACGTGCAGAAGGTGACACTGGTTCACCAGAAGTTCAAATTGCGATTCTTTCAGCTGAAATCTTAAAGATTAATGAGCATTTAAGTTCACATCCTCACGATTTCCACAGCCGTCGTGGTCTACTTAAAAAAGTAGGTCATCGTCGTAACCTTTTAACATATTTAAAAAATGCTGACATCCAAAGATATCGTGATTTAATTGCAAAATTAGGATTAAGAAAATAGCAGTTAGGGCACGTTTGTGCCCTATTTAATTGTTATTTATTCATGTTTTATAAACATGTTTTAATAAAATTTATTATTATATAGGTGATTTATGGAAAAACAAGTTTTTGAATATCTCCAAAAATGTAAAGAAGGAGAACGAAAAATTATCGTTGAAATTGGTGAACTAGCCAAACAAGCTAGTGGAGCTTGTCTAGTTCGCTATAATGACACAGCTGTTTTATCTGCTGCAGTAGGTAGTAAAACAACTTTAGACACTGACTTTTTCCCATTGACCGTATTATATCAAGAAAGATTGTATGCGGGTGGTAAAATTCCTGGTGGATTTTTAAAACGTGAAGGACGCCCTACTGAACACGAAACGTTAGTTTCACGACTAATTGACCGTCCTATTAGACCACTTTTTGCTGAAGGATTTCGAAATGAAGTTCAAGTAGTCAATATGGTTATGTGTGCTAATCCTGATTATTCTGCGCCAATGACAGCCATGTTAGGTTCTAGTATTGCATTATGTATTTCAGAAATTCCTTTTGAAGGTCCAATTGCTGGTGTAGTTGTAGGACGTATGAATGGTGAATTAATTTTAAATCCTACTACAGAACAATTAGAACAATGTGACATAAATTTAACGGTTGCAGGAACTAAAGATGCTATTAATATGGTTGAAGCAGGAGCAAAGCAAGTATCAGAAGATGATATGCTTGAAGCTTTGATGTTTGGGCATGAGGAAATTAAACGTTTAATAGCCTTTGAAGAAGAAATAATTAAAGCAGTAGGAAAACCAAAAATGGAAGTAGACCTTTTTGCTATTCCAACTGACATTAGAACAGCTGTTGAAGGATATGCAAAAGAAGAACTTGTCGCTGCAATTTCTATTCATGAAAAATTAGCACGTCAAGAAGCTTGTGATGAAATTTGCGATCGCACTAGAGAACATTTTGAAGAATTATGGGTTCTTGATCCTGATAAAGAAAAGAAAATGTCATATGTAAATATGCTATTAGAAGAAATGATTGCTATGGAAGTTCGTAGACTAATCACAGTTGATAAAATTCGTCCTGATGGTAGACAGGTTGATGAAATTAGACCTTTATCTTCAAGAGTTGATATTTTTGAGCGCACACATGGTTCCGCTCTTTTCACAAGAGGACAAACACAAGCTTTATCTGTAGTTACATTAGGTTCTTTGAATGAATTTCAAATAATTGATGGATTAGGTGTTGAAGAAGGAAAACGTTTCATGCTTCATTACAATTTCCCTCAATTTTGTGTTGGTTCAACAGGCAGATATGGTTCTCCAGGAAGAAGAGAAATTGGCCATGGTGCTTTAGGGGAAAGAGCTATTCTTCAAGTTATACCGTCTGAAGATGAGTTCCCTTACACAATCAGAGTTGTTAGTGAGATATTAGAATCAAATGGTTCTTCCTCACAAGCATCTATTTGTGCTGGCACGATGGCATTGATGGCAGCTGGCGTACCTATTAAGGCTCCTGTTGCGGGTATTGCTATGGGATTAATAAGTGATGGTGACAATTATACAATTTTGACAGATATCCAAGGATTAGAAGACCATTATGGAGATATGGATTTCAAGGTAGCAGGAACAAAAAATGGTATTACTGCCCTTCAAATGGATATCAAAATTAAAGGTATAACTAGAGAAATAATTAAAGAAGCTTTAGCTCAAGCTAAAAAAGGTCGTTTCCAAATCTTGGATCATATGATGACAACTATTCCTACTGTACGTGAAAAATTAAGTGATTATGCACCAAAGGTAAGAATGATTCGCATTAATCCTGAAAGAATTAGAGATGTTATTGGTTCTGGAGGAAAGATTATTCAAGATATCATTAAAGAGTGCAACGATGTTAAAATTGATATAGAACAAGATGGACGCGTTTTTGTAATGCATTCAGAGTCTGAATGGATTGATAAGGCTATCGCTAAAATTGAAAGCATCACAAGAGAAGCAAAAGTTGGTGAAATATATCATGCAACAGTAGTAAAAAATATGAAATTCGGATGCTTCGTTGAATTGTGGCCTGGATATGAAGGCTTAGTTCATATTTCTAATTTGGATCGTAATCGTGTTCAGAAAGTTGAAGATATCGTTCATGAAGGCGATGAAATCGTAGTCAAAGTAATAGGCTTTGATGAAAAAGGTAAAGTTATGTTATCGAGAAAAGATGCTCTACCTGCACCCGAATCTCAAAAAGAAGATACTGAACAAAAAGAAAAATCAGAAAATTAATATTAATCAATACAATGGGTAATCGAGCAAGAAATTGTTAGGAAAGTCCATACTAGCACAGGCTGCGATGCCTGTAGTGTTTGTGCTTAATTAATAAATAAGTTAAGGCAGTTTATAAAATTGACGGCGAAAGATAACCTAATGGAAACAATGGTTTATTTCATAAAGTGCCACAGAGACGAGTTTCTTGGAAACAAGAAAGTGGAACGGGTAAACCCCTCAAGCTAGCAACCCAAATTTTGGTAGGGGCACGACTCAAAGGAAATTGAACTGATGAGTTGCTTTTAAAAACTAGTAATACTTAGTTTTTAATTGAGATAAATGATTACCACCTTCGGGTACAGAATATGGCTTATAATTGTATTGAATACTTAAAACCCGCATTTTTGCGGGTTTTCTTCAAAAGGAGGCACTATGAAAATTACAAAATCTGAATATATTATAGGAGCAGTAGATAAAAATACGATGCCCAATCTAGAAGGGGCTCAATTTGTTTTTGTTGGGCGGTCTAATGTTGGAAAAAGTAGTTTAATCAACGCTTTGTGTAATAGAAAAAATTTAGCATATACTTCTAGTAAACCTGGGAAAACACAAGTTTTAAATTTTTTTAGAATAAATGATTCCTTTACATTTGTTGATGTACCAGGATATGGTTATGCATCAAAATCCGTGGAAAAAAGAATTTATTTTGGCAAGATGATTGAGGAGTATTTAACTAACAATCAAAACTTAAAAATTGTTTTTTTAATTGTTGACGGTAGACATAAACCGACAGAAGATGACAAACTTATGTATGAATATCTAAAACATTTAAATTTAAATGTAAGAATTATCGCTACTAAAATAGATAAAATAGGTAAAACACTCTATTATCGTACGCAAAAAGATATAATGAATGAGCTTTCGCTAGAAGATATGTCTTGTATCACTTTAGTATCCTCTGAAAATGGTTATGGATTAAACTCAGTTTTAGATATAATTGAAGATTTTTTATAGAACCTTTTTAAGCATATACCTCATTAGAAGACATATAATGTAATGAGGTGATTATATGCAAATTAAAGTAAATAGTAACGCCTTTGTTAAATTACCAAATTTACTAAAAGTATCAACTATAAAGGCTTTAATTGATGATTTTAGTTTATGCAAAGAAGAAGTAAAAGGTAATGTTACAATTAAAGGTGACTATTATTTAGATGATGAAGAAACGACAATTAAAACATTCGCTGAGGATATACCATTTTCGATAGTATTTTCTCATGACAAAAACGAATTTACAGATATCGATATAACTAACTTTGAATATTTCGAAATTGACAATAAAGGAATAGAGACATCATTTGATCTCGTTATTGATTATACGGAAAAAGAACTTGTTGATTGTCAAGAAAATAAAGGTGTTCCAACTATTACTCCTGAAAGAATAATGGCGAAAAACTCAGATTTTGAGGAAAGTAATTTAGAAAAAATAAAAACGGAAATATCAAATAAAATAGATGAAGTCTTGTCTTCAAAAATTGAAGTTAAAGAAGACAATTTACCCACGAAAAGAATAAACAATACAACCACAAACAAAAAAACCATCAAAGTATGCTTTTTCAAAAATGAAGATGAAATTGATGAGATATGTTCTTTAAACAAAGTTTCAATAGATGAAGTTTTACAAGATGCGAACAATAGTGAGTATATTAATAAACAAAGATTATTTATTAAGCGATGAATAGTGATCAATTAAAGTTTACCCAAAATGTTAAAGAAAAATATAATATTGATGTCTTGGATATCCAAAAATATACTCATCGAACTATTATTCTAAATGGTTCTAATGGTGCTTACTTGTTAAAATTTACTAATTCTGATGTTGAACAAAAATACGAATTTTTATCAAATATCGGTATCAGCAATATTTTGTATCCACTTCTAAATAATGAAAAAAGTTACCTCTCCAAAGGTGATAATACTTATTTTTTGACTAACTTTGTAAATAATTCGAATACTTTAATTCCTGAAGTAAAAGCTCAGACTTTATTTAATGATTTAAACTATATTCATCAAAAAACGTCTTTTAAACGGCAACTTTCACCGATGACTTCTCGGCCAAAATTTGAAGAAATTACTAAACAGTTAGATTATAAATTTACATTACTAGAACAATTTATTAGAAGTGTTGAAACGAGACCATTAGAAGTGTTCAGCATGCCTATTTTAAGTAATTATCATTATATATTAGATGCTAAATTTGAACTAGTTAAATTAGAAAAAAAGATTATTCAAATAATTAAAGATCGAGAAAGTGTCGAATTTTCTTTTGTGCATAATAATCCGCAATTAGAACATTTAGTCATCAATAGAGGCGAACGATATATAACAAGCATTGATAAAGGTAAAATTGGAATATCTAGCCTTGACATGGCAAAACTATACATTGAAAATGATGATTTAAACCTTGATTTTCGCGCTATGTTTAAAGAATATTTTTCAATGAAAGAAACTGACTTTTACTTTGAGTATTTTAAGTTTCTAGTTTTATTTATTTATATAAAAAGAATTACTATTACAGGGTTAGATTATACAAGTAGCCAAAGTTTTATATCCTCTGCTCAAAATATAGTTAAATATTTTCACAATTTTAAAGATGAACAAAGTACTGCTAATGACAGTAACTAGTTAATATAAGAAACTATAAAATATAGTCTATATTATTTGACAAATTATCTCAATTATAGTATAATAGTAATGTTTCGGAGGATTAGTTATGAAGTGGACATTGCAGCAACTAATGAAAATTCAAACTTTTCCTTATCCATTTGAAACAATTATTGATTTTTCAAATATGAATATCAATCGTGATGACATTTTGAACATAGGTGAGGTAAGTGTCAAAGGAGTTCTAGAAAGAGTTGACTTTAATACTTATCGCATTAAAGCTTCTGTCGAAGCAGTTGCTGATATCGCATGTGCTCTTACCTTAGAACCTGTTCATTATAATATGAACATCGAAGTAGATGAAGTTCATGGTACAAACAAGGCTGAAGAGACAATAGAAGTTACTAATAATACCATTTCTCTTGATGAGATTGTATGGTCAAACATTATTGTCAATATCCCTATAAGAGTTGTTAGAGACGATGCATATGAAATTTTGAAAAAACGCAACATAGTTTTAAATGAAGACATTGCCGAAAACGATAATGAAAATGAGGTGTTTTAGATGGGAGCTATAGCTCAACAACGTCGTTCTTCTAAAACTCGTAAACTTAAACGCCGTACTCATTATAAAATCCAAGTACCTGGTATGGTAGTTTGCCCTAATTGTGGTGAATTTAAACTATCTCACCGTGTTTGCCCAGTATGTGGTTTCTATAATGGACGCCAAGTAAAAGAAGTTAAGGTAAAAGAAGAAAAGAAAGAAGACTAATATAGTCTAACTAAAAGCGCTCGTGGAGAGCGTTTTTTTAGTTAAGAAAAGAGAGGTTTATTATGGAAAAAGAATATCAACACATCCCTGTTCTCGCTAAAGAAGCAATTAATTTACTAAATATAAAACCTGATGGCGTTTATGTTGATTGTACTTTAGGAGGAGGTGGACATTCCAGCTTAATTCTAGAAAAATTAACTTCCGGTATGCTTATTGGTATTGATCAAGATGAGTATGCTATAGAAAAAGCAACATCAAGATTATCAAAAATAGGAAAAAATTATATAATTGTGAAAGATAATTTTGTTAACATAAAAGCCATTTTAAATGAACTTGGTATTACCCATGTTGATGGTATACTATATGATTTGGGTGTATCAAGTTTTCAATTTGATATACCAGAACGTGGGTTTAGTTATCAACACGACGCATATTTAGATATGCGCATGGATCAAAGTCAGACGCTTGATGCTCATTATATAATTAATAATTATTCCGAAGAAGAACTCAAAAATTGTTTTTTTACGTATGGTGAAGAAAAATTTTCGCCACGCATTGCCCATCAAATTATTATCGAAAGAAATAAAAAGGAAATAAATACAACTTTTGAACTAGTAGAAGTTATAAAAAAAGCCCTTCCAGCAAGTGTACTTCGCCAAAAGGGACATCCAGCTAAACAAGTCTTTCAAGCACTTCGAATTGAAGTAAATAAAGAACTAAGTGTTTTTAAAAAATCTCTAGATGATGCTTTAGATATTATAAGTGTAGGGGGGGTTATCGCGGTAATTACTTTTCATTCTCTCGAAGACCGAATATGTAAAAAGACCTTCAAAGAGAAAGTAACTCTCGATTTACCAAAGGGCTTGCCATTTGTGCCCGTTGGCTATACAATATCTTTTGAATTACTTACTCCTAAGGCTATTACAGCGTCTGCTGAAGAACTTCTTGACAATAATCGATCTCATAGTGCTAAATTACGTGCTATCAAAAGAATATCAAAATAAAAAGGCATTTTATGCCTTTTTTTTAATCTCTAATGGAAATTTTAAATGAAGCGGTCCAAACACCTTTTCCTTCAAGTTCGATGATGTCTTTTTTATCAATAAAATTTCTAGAATTATAGTTATCAGCACATCCATTCCAAGGCTCTAAACAAATAAAGTTAGCCTTAACATGATTTGGTGTCCAAATACCTAGTGTTTTAAAAGGCTTAAATGTAAAGTCAATGCCTTTATTAGTTGAAGGATTATATAAAGAAATGTGATGATCTTTAAATTTGTCGATTATTAAAGCATCATTTTGGTAATCGGCATAATTAAGTGGTAATGTTTTAACTTTCTTAAATGTTCGACTCACCTTTTCATAATCTACTAAGCCATTTGATAAATCTACAGTCGGTATACTACAAGTGACTGGATTTTGAAATTCAATCAAATAATCCTCAAATCTTTCATTGTTAAAAAGAGGAACTCTAAAAGCAGGGTGCAGACCGAAATTGAAGTATAGTGGCGTTGTAGAAGGATTGATTAATTCAATTGAACAACTTAGTTCGTCCCCGGCCAAGGTATATGTTATTGTCATATTAAAATGATATGGATATACCGCAAGAGTTTCAGGACTATCTTTGGCCATAAACATTAATGAATTATTTGTTTTAGCGATAAGAGTTAATTCGAGGTCTCTTAAAAAACCATGTTTTGGTAAAGTATATTCTTTATCGTCGATATAAGTAACTTTATTTTTTAATGCACCGATATTGGGAAATAAAAAAGGGGCACTACGATTCCAGTCAAGTGGAGAAGGTTGATGAATATACTCAACATTCTTGTGCATAAAGGATGTTAGTTCAGCACCTCGCGATTTGATTTCTACCATGTTGTTCGAATTTTCTAAAAAATAACGCATACTTTCTCCTTAGATTTAGTTAACATTTTATAAATACGCGTCTATTATAACAAATTTGTATTTTATTGTCTATTATAATACTTAATTAATATCCAAAAAGAAAAGAAGTTCAAATTAGCATTTTTGTCCAATATTTTCATAAAATGTAATGGTGATATAATGCTAAAAAAAGAGATAAAACGCATTAGATTTATGTATATTTTAATACTTATAATAGCGTTAATAATAATAGGCAGATTATGTTATATAAAAGTATTTGCTCAAGAGGTATATTTTGAAAGAGCGCTTGAACTATGGGCGAGAGATGCCCCCATAGAAGGTAGAAGAGGAAATATTTATGATTGCAATGGCAAGTTAATTGTTGGATCAACTCTTGCACCTACGGTTGTGTGTATCCCTAAGCAAATTAAGAATAAAGAAAAAACGGCGCAAGTATTATCTAAAATTCTTGAATGTCGTGTTGAAGAGGTTAGTGTTCACTTTAATAAAAATGTATCAGTAGAAATTCTAAAACCTGTTGGAAAAAAAATAGAAGTTGATAAAGCTATTGAAATAATAAAAAGTAATTTACCAGGGATTTATGTTGTAGCAGATACTAAAAGGTATTATCCATATCAGCATTATTTAGCTCAAGTAATAGGAATAGTGGGAATTGACAACCAGGGAATTAGTGGAGTAGAATATATTTATGATGAATATTTAAAAGGATCAAGTGGTGCCGTTCAGATTCTTACCGATGCTCATGGAGAATTAATAGCCAATGAAAATGGTAAGTATAAAGCACCGACGAGCGGTTTTGATGTTTATTTGTCAATTGATATAGATATTCAAGTGTCGTTAGAAAGAGTAATGGATAATGCCGTAACGCAGTATAAAGCTGATGAAATAATTGGCCTTGTTATGAATCCCAAAAATAGTGAAGTTTTAGCAATGGCATCTCGACCAACTTTTAATCCTGAGTTCTATCAAGAATATAGTCAAGAGCTTTATAATAGAAATCTACCTATTTGGAAATCATTTGAACCAGGTTCCACCTTTAAAATAGTTACTTTTTCAGCCGGTTTAGAAGAAAAAGTGTTCAAACTTGATGAATATTTTAATGATCCAGGTTATATGGTCGTAGATGGTGCAAGAATAAAAGACTGGAAAGCGGGTGGACACGGAAGAGAAACATTTTTAGAAGTTCTTCAAAACTCATGCAACCCAGGTTTTATGACAATAGGTTTAAGACTTGGTAAGGAGCGTCTTTTTAAATATATAAAAAAGTATGGTTTTGGAAAAAAGACTGATATTGATTTGCTAGGAGAAAGTAGTGGAATAGTATTTAATCCTGAAAAAATAGGCAATGTAGAATTAGCAACATCCTCATTTGGGCAAGGGAATAGCGTAACTGCTATCCAATTAGTTAACGCTGCTTGTGCGAGTGTCAATGGAGGAATATTGAACAAACCAACAATTTTAAAAGGTATAGCAAGCAATTATCAAAATGGTGAGTATTTAATAAAACAAGAAACACCAATAGAGGTGAGAAGAGTAATTAGTGAAGAAACGTCAAAAACTGTTGCCTCATCGCTTGAACATGTTGCATCTTTAGGAACAGCGAGGTCAGCTTATATAGAAGGGTATCGGGTAGGCGGAAAAACAGGAACTGCCCAAATTGCAAAAGATGGAATTTATCAACAAGGGAAATATATTCTGTCTTTCTTAGGAATAGCTCCGATGAATGATCCGAGTGTTGCCGTATATTTGGCAGTAGAAAATGCTAAAAATACCATTCAATATGGGGGGGTAGTGGTAGCTCCTATGGTAAAAGAGGTACTGATTTCTTCGTTTTCCGCTCTTAAAATACCGCTTCAATCTGGAGGTATACCACTTGATGCTAGATATTGGATAGATAAAAAAACTTATGAAGTGGAAAATTACATCGGTATGGAAAGATCAAAACTAGGCAAGGTTTTGAGTGCTAAACAATATCGCATAGAAATAATTGGTGATGGAGATAAAATAATAGCTCAAATTCCCGAGGCTGGCTGTAAAATAGTTGAGGAAGGAGTAGTAATGTTATTTACTAATTAATATGAGAATAAAAAAATATTTTAAAAATAAAAAAATAACTAATAATCATTATGTTAATAATATAAAGGACGATTCACGTTTAGTAGAGGAAAATGATGTGTATTTTTGTTGTGAGAAATCTCCCCAAAAAGCAAAAACTTATATAGAGGAAGCTATTTCAAAAGGTGCGAAGACAATCGTTTCTACAAAAAGTTTTTCAATAAAAACGATAAAAAATATTAATTACATACTCACTAATAGCATTTATCAGGAACTTTCAAGAGTTGTTAAAATGCATTACCATAAATTATTGAAAAATATTAAATTTATTGGCATAACTGGAACTAACGGAAAAACAACTGTGACCTCAATTATATTTAGATATCTACAAATAAAAAAAATAAATTCTATTTTGATTGGAACAAATGGTTATTTTTATAAAAAACTTGACAATACAGTCGTTAATATCCCTCTTCCTAATACTACACCAAATATTTTAAAGATCATTAACATAATAAAAAAAGCAAAGCTTTCAAAAGGTTATTGTATTATGGAAGTGAGTAGTCAAGCGATAATGGAGCATCGCATTTTGGGCTTAGAGTTTTATGCAGTAGGTTTCACGAGAATTACTCAAGATCATTTAGATTATCATAAAACAATAGGGGAATACGTTAATGCTAAGCGAACTTTGCTTTTTCAAGTTAGAAATGATGGATTTATTGTATTAAATGATGATTGTAAGCATTACGAGAAATTAATCAATCAAGTTATAAATCCAGTAATTAGTTATGGTAAGAGTAATAAATTAGATTCCTACAAATATCAATTATTAACTTTATCTAATGCTGAAATGTCTTTTGAAATAGAATTTCATAATAGAAAATATTGTTTTGTCACTAATTTACTAGGTGAATATAATGTTGAAAACATCACTCTTGCTTTTGTTTTAATTAAAAGTCTTAATATTGATACAAATTTATTTTCTGAATTTATCAAGACATTTGAAAAAATTCCTGGGCGCCAAAACATTATAAATTGTATGTCACGGAAGGTAGTAATAGATTTTGCTCATACTCCTAGTGCTTTTAGTTCTGTTTTAAAAACTTTTAATAGCATAAAAACAGGTAAAATTATAACAGTTTTTGGATGTGGCGGAAACAGAGATAAATCAAAAAGACCATTAATGGGTAAAATTGCATCACTTTATAGTGATCATATAATTCTTACTAATGATAATCCTCGAACTGAAAGTGAAAATAATATCATAAATGATATTGCTAAAGGGATTAAAAATAAAAAGTATGAAATTATTACCAATAGATATGAAGCAATTAAAGAAGCTTTTAAAATTTCTTGTTCAAATGATACTATTTTGATACTTGGTAAAGGTTCTGAAAAAGGCACTATTGATAATGATGGTTTAAGCGATGAGCAATTAGTAAAAAAGTACATAGAGGGAGTACGTTGATAATATGAAAATGATAATTGGTTGTTTAGTATTGGGTGTTTATTTATCATACTTTGGTTTTGTTTTTTTAATACCTTTCTTAAAAGAAAAAAAACTTGGTCAATCAATAAGAATTGATGGTCCTAAAGAACATCTAAAAAAAGCTGGAACGCCTACCCTAGGTGGTTCCCTCGTGGTTTTAATTGGATTTTTCACTTACTTTTTAATTTCAATCGCTCTGAAGCGGCCTTTACTCACGTATAATAATTTACTTTTATGGGTAACAATTTTAGGATATTTTGTAATAGGCTTTATAGATGACTATCGAAATATTCATTTCCATAATAATGAGGGGATTAAACCTTTAACAAAAATAATAATGCAAATATTTGTGGGGTTATTATCTTATTTATTCTATCATTTATCAGGTTACAATAATGAAATTATTTTGTTTGGAAAAAGTATTAATATATTTTTTATCTATGGAGTATGGTTAGTTTTAGTCATAATGGCTACTTCAAACGCTGTCAATATTACTGATGGAATCGATGGATTGGCATCAGGACTCGTGTTTATCGCTTTTGCAGCATTCGCTATAATTGCTTATAAAAATGATAACATTGATATTACACTTTTATTAGTTAGCTTTATGGTAAGTTTGATATCTTTTATGATTTTTAACCTTCATCCCGCTAAAATATTTATGGGGAACACTGGGTCAATGTCCTTTGGGGCAATTTTAGCTATAACCGCATTAATATTAAAAAAAGAATTAATTCTTTTGTTCATTGGTTTGCCTTTTGTTATAGAAACTTTAAGTGTTATAATACAAGTAACATATTTTAAACTAACAAAGGGCAAAAGAGTGTTTCCAATGGCTCCACTTCATCATACATTTGAATATTATGGAATGAACGAATGGCAAATTGATCTTTTATTTTGGAGTGTAGGTTTACTGTGTGGAATATTAGGAGTGGCATTAAATGGAATATTATAAAAATATACGTTATTTATTATATGGAAATGGCGTTTCTAATCAAGCTGTAAAGAGATTTTTTGACAAGCATAATTACACGTATTTAGAATTTACTGATAATGATACTATCACTAAAATTGATGACCTTTTAAATAGAATTGATGTAGTAATTAAGTCGCCCGGAATAAAACCTGAAACTATACTTTTAGAAAAGGCGCACTCAAAGGAGAAACAAATAATAAATGATATTGAATTATTTTATCGTTTGTTTAAACCTAAACACATTATTGGGGTAACAGGGACTAATGGAAAAACTACAACTGCTAAACTTATCGCATGTTTACTTAACAAAGCGTATTCTGTACATCTCTGCGGCAATATTGGAAATCCTATTTTTAATGAAACTACTGCAGATTTTGAAAAAGATTACTTTGTAATAGAACTATCAAGTTTTATGTTACATGATGTTAGTGAACTACAGTTGGAAGTAGGAGTCATTACAAACATTACTGAACATCACTTAGATTGGCATAAGAACCTTCAGGATTATAAAAATACAAAGTTGCATATGTTAGATTGTATTAAGCAAGATAAAGGTATAGCCATATTAGGAATTAATGTAAAGCTATGCAACTTTATTAAAATCTATCAAGTAATTCAAAAGAATAATAGTCTGATGATTGACGATATCAGCATTGATTGTAGAAGCAAAGAAGTACTAATTAATAATAAAAAAGTATTTACTATACGCAATGATGAACTATCTACAAACTTTGAATTGTTTGATGCGATTATCGCTTGTTTTGTAGCTCTAAAACAAGGTATACCATTGATAGAAATAAACAAAGGTTTAAATACTTTTGAAAAAGAACATTACCGTAATGAGTTAATATATAAAAATGAAAATTTTTCCATCATTAACGATGCTAAATCAACAAATCCTAGCTGTACTTTGGTCTTATTAAATGCTTGTCTTCAAAACAAAAACAAAGTAATTTTAATATTTGGAGGCAAAACCAATGATGACAACTATGCACAACTGCTTTTCTTACTTAAGAAGAAAAAAAATTGTTTTTATAAAATAATAGGCTATGGGGAATTAAGCGAAAAATTGGAAAAAAACTTTCGTTTATTAAACTTAGATTTTGTAAAAGAAACTACTTTAAAAAGCGCTTTTAAAAGTTTAATAAAGCTATTAGACGACTTTAAGGGAATAGTTATATACTCACCAGCAGCTCAAAGTTACGATCAATTTAGCAACTATGAAGAACGAGGTAAATTATTTACAGAACTTGTTAATAAACAATTTAAGACTATTTAAGACTTTAGCTCTTAGATAGTTTTTTTCTTGTAAATATTTTTATTATATGATAAAATATAAAAAGAAAATGAGGTAAAATATGGCTAATCTTTTTTCAAATAATTATGAAATAGAACTAAACAAGTTATTTCAAACTCATCTATTAGATTCTGAGTGGTCTAAAAAGAGAAGAATTGCTGTTGTTAGTAACCACTTACAGAGTTTAGATATAGCTTTATTATTACTAAAAAATAATTTTTCTGTAATGGTACATAGTGCTGTAATTTACCCTACTAGCGTTATTGAAAAATTTGAAAGTAGTGGTGGCGAATACATTGACGCTGTTTTATCATCTAAGAGTCTTGAAAAAGTATATGCAAAGTCGGCATTTGTCTTTTATGATGATGCTGAGTGCTTCACCGAATTTAAAAATAAAAACTATCCTCGGGCTTTTTCAATTGGTGACTTCAATAATCTTGAGCAAGCTTTAAAAAATTTTTTATCCCAAATTAAAATATGTGCTAAAATAAGTGAAAAGCTATCTAAATGTGAAACAGTCGTTTTTGGTGGATCATTTAATCCTATTACTGTTGCTCATTTTGAAATAATAGGTTATTTAGCTAATATGCTACTTAAGAAAGTTGAAATTCTTCCAAATGGTTCCTCATATAAATTAAAAACACTATCCAATAATTCTTCTAGAATAGATAGTTTAAAAGAAATTGCTGATCTTTTTCCAAGCGTATCATTAAACCTTATAGAATTACATAAGGATTTCAATGGCACATACGAAACTCTAAGAGAATTGAGACATCCATATTTTGTAATAGGTGCTGATAGTTTGAAGGATATTCCTACATGGATAGAACCAGAATTACTAATTAATGAAAATAATTTTATTGTTTTCAATAGACATAATTTAAATTGTCGTAGAATTATTAATAATACAACATTGCTTTCAAAATATAGTGATCACTTCATCATAATTGATGATTTTGATTTGGATGTTTCATCATCAAAATATAAAGAAACAAAAGATAAAAATTTGTTGCCGATAAACTATAGTAAATAAATAATTAGAAAAGAGGTTTTTAAATGAATAATTATGACCAAAATTTTGTAAAAATTGCAATGATTACTCCTAAAACAATTTTAGGAAAACCAGAGGAAAATGCTAAAGAAATAATCAGAGTTATGAAAGAAGATAAATACGGAGCTATTTTAGTGTTTCCAGAGCTTGCTGTAACAGGTTATTCATTAAATGATTGGTTTTTCAACACCGAATTACGAATTGAACATGATCGAGCTTTGAAAAGTATTATAGATGCCAACGAAGACCACTTGATTATTATTGGCGGACTCCTAGAATGGGAGAATAACTTATATAATGTAGCATACGTTATCAATAATCATGATATTATTGGAATTGTACCAAAGATTAATCTTCCTGCATATCGTGAATTTAAAGAAAATCGTTATTTTGAAGATGGTAGTAGATGGTATAGTGAAGCAGGATATGTTAATGTTTTAGGGCAAAATGTTCCAATTGGATCACTTTTATTTAGTGAAAACACTGATAGATTTAATTTTGGTATCGAGATTTGCGAGGATTTATGGGTTAATCATAGTCCTCACCTTGATTTATATGCTAATGGTGCTGAAATTGTTTTTAATCTTTCCGCAAGTACTTTTAGAAATGCTAAACAAGATTTGCGTGCAACGCTTGTTAATGCCGCTGCAATAAAAGGTACTGGTGCTTATATTTATTGTTCTAATGGGGTCTTAGAAACAAGTAGTGATGTATTGTATACTGGCCATCAAATTGCTTCCGTGATGGGAGATGTGCTATATAATTCAGAACACTTTGAAGATGATACGATAATTAACTATGTGGATATTGATATTGAAAAAATTCGTTATAAAAGACTTCAAAAACATGCTTACCATGAAGTTTTTAAAACGAAGGGAATCACTAATAAAAATGTCTTTTTTGAATTAAAAAAAAACTTTAGTGGAGGACTTCATACAAAACCAGTAAAACTTCCTTTTGCGTTAAGTGAAACTATGGCCGAAGAAGTAATAAAAGTGTTATCTGCTGCCCTATCAAAAAGACTTTCTCATATAGGCACTAAAGATATCGTTATTGGCATTAGTGGTGGTCTCGATTCAACTCTAGCTCTTTTGATAGCGGTAGAAACTTTTAAAAGTAAAAAACTTTCAACAAAAACAATTCATGCCATATCGATTCCCGCTCTTGCTACAAGCGAAAAAACAAAAGATAAGATTTTACGTTTAGTTAGCACCTTAGATATCGATTTTAAAGAGATAAATATAAAAGACGAAGTTTTGAATAACTTAACTTTAATTGGACACGACCATAACACTCATGATATCACATACGAAAATGCTCAGGCTAGATATCGGACCTATTTGTTGATGAATCTTGCCAATAAATATCGTGGTATTGTGTTAGGAACGGGCGATATGAGCGAAATTGCATTAGGTTGGTGTACTTTCAATGGTGATCATATGTCAATGTATGATATAAATGCAGGTTTGCCCAAAACAGCAGTTCGCTCCTTAGTAAGACATTTTGCTGAAAAACATGATCAAATGAGAGATATTTTAACAATAATAGCAGATGCTCCAATAACCCCTGAATTAACTGATGATACCCAAAAAACCGAAGATAGCATAGGAAGTTACGATATCAATGACTTCATTTTAGAAGAACTTTTAGATAATGGATCTTCAAAAAATAAATTACTCTTCTTATTAAAAGAAGTGTATAATCTAACAGTAGATGATGCTGAAAATTATTATAATAGATTTATTCGTAGATTTAAATCACAACAATTTAAACGCTTAACAGCTCCTGAAGGTGTAAAAATCTTTGATATTTCATTATCACCACGTTCTGATTTATATATTAATGGTGATATAAAATAATAAATTAGATTATTTTTCTTGAAAACACTATTTATTTTTGGTATAATTAATGCGTTATGTTAAATCCTATGATTAGGAGGAGTAAATATTGTTCATCTTTTAGAGATAAGTTGGTTGGTGAAAAACTTAAATGGACAAGTTGAAGGTAGCCTAGGAGGAGCAAAGCAGAAATATTTAGTAAGCTTTGACGTAAAGGAGCGTTAATCCCATTTGAGCGTATGTAAACAATTTTTTACATAAACTAGGGTGGTACCGCGCTATTATTAACAATAAGCGTCCTTGGATTTCAAGGGTGCTTTTTTATGGAGGTTAAATATGAACGAAAAAAATTACTTGGCACCGAAGTATAGTCATACAGAAGTAGAAAATGGTAAATATGACTATTGGTTAAAAAATGGATATTTTAACAGCGGCGATATGAGCAAGAAGCCATATGCTATTGTTATTCCACCACCAAATGTAACTGGTATATTACATCTTGGTCATGCATGGAACACTACATTACAAGACATAATAATTCGACAAAAGCGTATGGATGGTTATGATTGTTTGTGGCTTCCTGGAATGGATCATGCAGGAATCGCAACACAAGCTAAAATAGATGCAAAATTAAAACAACAAGGTATTAGCCGCTATGACCTTGGCCGTGAAAAATTTTTAGAAGTAGCTTGGGATTGGAAGGCTGAATATGCTAGCATTATAAGAAAACAATGGGCAGCGTTAGGACTATCTCTAGATTATAATAAAGAGCGTTTTACCCTAGATGAAGGACTTAATGATGCTGTCAATGAAGTTTTCATAACTCTTTACAATGAGGGGTTACTATATCGTGGTGAAAGAATAATTAACTGGGATATTCAAAGTAAAACAGCTTTATCAAACATTGAAGTTGAGTATAAAGATATCGAGGGAGCATTTTATCATATAAAATATCCTTTTACTGATGGAAGTGGATATTTAGAAATAGCGACTACGCGCCCCGAAACTATGTTTGGTGATACAGCATTGATGGTACATCCATTAGATGATAGATACAATAGTGCTATTGGCAAAACAGTTATAATCCCCTTAACTACGAGAGAAATACCTGTAATAGCCGATGAATATGTTGATAAAGAATTTGGAACAGGTGTTGTTAAAGTAACTCCTGCTCATGATCCGAATGACTTCGAAGTTGGTAATCGCCACAATTTGCCACGAATTATATGTATGAATGAAGATGGCACAATGAATGAGTGGGCAGGTAAATATCAGGGATTAGATCGTTTTGAAGCTCGTAAACAAATTATTTTAGATTTAGAAAAAGAAGGATTATGTCCTAAAATAGAAAAAATGATTCACTCTGTTGGCCATTCTGAGCGTACAGGTGTAGTCGTTGAACCACGTTTATCAAAACAATGGTTTGTTAAAATGGACAAACTAGCAAGCGATGTTCTTGATATGCAAAATAGTGAGGAAAAAATAGAATTTATTCCTGAACGTTTTAATAATACATTTAAAAATTGGTTAGAAAATACCCAGGATTGGTGCGTTTCACGACAATTATGGTGGGGACACCGCATACCTGCTTGGTACAAAGAAGATGAAGTAATTGTTTCAAAAACCTGTCCTGGTGATGGGTGGCGACAAGATGAAGATGTTCTTGACACATGGTTTTCAAGTGCTTTATGGCCTTTCTCAACACTAGGATGGCCTAAGAAAACCGCAGATTTAGACCGCTATTTTCCTATGAACTGCTTAGTAACAGCCTATGATATAATATTTTTTTGGGTTGCTAGAATGGCCTTTCAATCTAAACATTTTATGCATGAAAGACCTTTTGAAAAATGCTTCATTCATGGACTAATCAGAGATGAACAAGGGCGTAAGATGAGTAAATCATTAGGAAATGGTATTGATCCTTTCATGTTAATTGAAAAATATGGTTGCGATGCCCTTCGCTATTTCCTAACTACCAACTCCACACCAGGTGCCGATTTAAGATATTCAGAAGAAAAAATCGCTGCTGCATGGAATTATATTAATAAAATATGGAATATAGCTCGATATATTCAAATGAATTTAGATAATCAAAATTATCATAACGAAACTATTGATTATGATAATTTATCTGACATCGATTTATGGATTTTACAAAGGGTTAATAGTGTTATAAAAACGGTTAATCAAAACTTTGATAATTTTGATTTTGGCGAAGTAGCTCGCGCAATTTACAATTTTACATGGAATGATTTTGCAGCATGGTATATAGAACTAACTAAAGTAGTATTCAATAATGGTACATCAAAACAAAAGATTAATACATGTGCTGTTCTAAAAGAAGTACTAATTACCATTTTGAAACTATTACATCCATTTATGCCATTTGTAACAGAAGAAATATATCAAAAATTTAACGAAGGTTCTATCATGGTATCTGCATGGCCAAAGCCACTCACTCTACCAAAAGACGAGGAGACACTTAAGAAAACTTCCGAAAAAGTTGATTTGATGATTGATATTATCACAGCGGTTAGAAATATCAGAGCTGAGAAAAATGTATCACCTAGTAAAAAAATTACTTTAACCCTTCTTTGCGAGAATGAAAATGTTAAAAATGAATTACTAACTGTTCAACCTTTCTTAGAACGCTTCACAAATTACAATGTAATTAACTATATAACACAAAATTCCGAAAATCTTCCTCTTGATGCAGTCAACAAAGTGCTATTAAAAGTTACGGTTGTTGTTCCTTTAAACGATTTAATTAATATCGATGAAGAGATAAGTAAGCTTCAAAAAGAAGAAATACGTCTAATTCAAGAAGTAGAACGCTCAAATAAAATGTTAAATAATCAATCATTTATTAGTAAGGCTCCAGCAGAAAAAGTTAACGCAGAGAGAGCAAAACTATCACAATATGAACAACAGTTAAATGATGTAAGAGAGCTTCTTAAAAAAATAGAAAAGATTTCATAGTATGTATAAAACATTTAATAAAACGAGTGAATTAATCGAATGGATTCAAAATCTTAAGAGATTTAGTAGGAAAAAATCTCTTGATAAAATGAAGTATTTATGTAAATTATTTAATAACCCTGAGAAACATTTTCCATCTATTCATGTCACTGGAACAAATGGAAAAGGATCTGTTGTTTCCTATTTAAAAAACGTTTTTATGGAAAATGGACTCAATGTCGCAACTTTTACATCACCATATATTGTTAAGTTTAACGAAAGAATTATGATTAATAATGATATGATTAGTGATGAGGATATACTAAAAATTGGAAATGCAATTATCGAAAAATTCGATCAAATAGAAAGCGAAGATTATGAAATCCCTACTTTTTTTGAATTCATCACATTAATGGCATTTATATATTTCAGCGAACATAAGGAATTAGATCTTGCGATAATCGAAGTAGGGATAGGCGGGGTTTTGGATTCTACAAACGTAATTATGCCCATAATCAGCGTTATTTCCAATATTGGTATGGATCATATGAATGTTTTAGGATCTACTTTAGAGGAAATATTGATTAACAAATTAGGAATTGTTAAAAATGATATACCAGCAGTTATAGGCATAAAAGATGAAAAGTTAAAAAATGTATGTTTAAAGTATAAAAAACTTCATAATTTATCTGGAAATTTTAATTTTCCTTTGCTTACCACATACCCACAACACCAATGTAGTCTGGAAAAAACTACTTTCATATTGCCAAAATATGGTGAAATCGAATTGCAGTTATTAGGAATACACCAAATAGAAAACGCAATGATCGCTATAAAAACAATTGAAGTATTTAATTCTCTCAATTTTCGAAATCATTTAAACGAGAAAATAGTAATTTCCAACGTAATATTAAAGCGAGGGTTGAAGAAGACAACATGGCCTGGAAGATTAGAAATCGTGTCGCGTAATCCACTAATAGTCATTGATGGAGGTCATAACAGCGACTGTATTAATAGAATTATGGATTTTGTAAAAACTCTTCCTTATGAAAATAAAAGATGTATTTTTTCATGTTCAAGTGATAAAGATAAAGAAATGATGCTTTCTCTTATTGAACCATATTTTGATGAAATTATTTTAACTGCTTTCACATACAAAAGACATAGCGAAATTGAAGAACTAAATCGTTTATGTTCGCATTCCAATAAAAAAATAATTAATAATGTTAATGATGCGGTAGAATATGTGAAACAGAATCCTTTATCTTTTAATCTTTTTATAGGAAGTTTATACTTTATTAGTGAAATTAGACCATTGTTGAAATAAAATTACCCTAAAAGAGGGGAAAATGGATTTTAAAGAAACTCCTATATGGAACAGACCACGCGAACGTGCAAAAAGCAATATTAAGGATCTCTCAGATGCAGAATTACTTGCAATAGTTTTAAGGACAGGGAGCCATCAAAAGGATGTTTTATCTTTAGCAAATGAAATATTAAGTCATTTTAATAGTTTTGATGAAATAGCAGATATAACTTTGACAGAATTATTAAAAATAAAAGGCATTGGCATTAGTAAAGCCACATCTATAATGGCCGCTTTGGAAATAGGAAAAAGAGTTAATAGTACACGTTTAACAAATAATGCCATAATTTCCCCTGAAGATATCTACAACAGTTTAAAAAATGAAATATCTAATTTGAAACAAGAACATCTATATGCCTTCTATTTAAATACAAAAGGACACCTTTTAAGAAAAGAACTTATTTCCATCGGTACAATTAACAATACTTTAATCGATGAAAAAACTATTTTCAGATGGGCATATAAACTTGCGGCGTCTGCCATCATTCTTTGTCATAATCATCCAAGTGGGAACACTGAGCCTAGCTCAAACGACATCATCGCCACAAAACGTCTCATAAAACAGGCAGAGTATTTAGGATTTATTGTATTAGATCATATCATTGTCGGAAATAATTATTATAGTATGCGTGAAAAAACCAATTTATTTGCTAAATAGTATTTGTTTCATAATAAAATTATTAATAATAAGTACTAATTAAGCATATAATTTATTGGTGATATGATGGAGAAAAAGTACAAGCGTAAGTTTTTTAAAAATCGAAAAAAGACACATTTTTTAAAAAAGAAAACACCTGCTTTTACAAGCGAAAAAGCGAAACATTCGTATTTCGATAAACTTTTCTTTAGAATTTTTCTTAGTTCCTTCGTTCTTTTAGCGGTAATTCTATTCAGCAAGTATACAAAACTAGACTTAAAAGAATCAGTTTTAAATCATGCGAACATCGTTAAAATAACAGATAAATTAGTAGGAAAATTTAAAGACTCTACTGTAGTCCCTGCTGCTAATTTAACTTTATATGAGACAATTGAATATATCGATGGCGTAAATATTATTACTAATGAAAATTACAATGGAGTTAATAATTTTGAAAGTGGCATAATAGTGAAGATCAAAAAAACAAATGGACTTTATAATGTAACTATCAAAGGAAAAGATGATATCTTGTACACTTATATTGGTTTAGAAAGTATTGATCATTATTTGTATAAATATCTCGAAACAAACGAAATAATTGGTGCTGCGCCGTATAAAAATGGTAAATATCAATTTAAGATTGAAATATCTAAAGGAAATAAGCATTTTAGTTTATATGAAATTGAAAGTGAATGAACTAAATAAAGTTAGTATTTCTCCATCATTTTTATTACTGATAGTCTTATGTTTATTTGGGGGATTTTTTAAAAGATCCCTCATTTTATTAATTTCTTTGTTCTTTCATGAATTAGGTCATTTATTTCTAATAAGGTTATTTAAAGCAAAAATAAGTAGTGTATCGATAACGGGCATAGGTATATTTATTAATGTTAGTGATTACTATAAATTATCATTATTAAAAAAAGTATTAATTTCCCTTGGAGGAATAATTGTTAATATTTTAATTGTCTTAATAACTATTTATATTCCTGGAGTTATAACGAAAGACCTCATGAAAATAAACATAATTTTAGCACTTTTTAATTGTTTGCCAATTTATCCTTTGGATGGGTTTCAACTTATTAGACATTTTTTAAATTGTATTTATGAAGAAGAATATTTAAACGATTTACTTTCGCTAGTTTCAATGCTTTTAATAGCCGCACTTTTTATAATAGCTTTTATTTATCAATCATATGGGATAATGATAATACTAGCCGTTTTATCTTATAAAACATTACAACTAAGAAAAAATCGAAATATTTTGTATTTGAAAAAAATATTTCATTTACAACACTAAAGTAATAATTATGCATTTAAATGTTTAAAACTTAAAAAATGTGATAAAATAAACTGAGGTGATTATGATGAAAGTTGTAAATAAAGAAGAATTTAACAAAGTAATTAATGAAACAGACATTGTCATAGTTGATTTCTTTGCAACATGGTGTGGACCTTGTAAAATGTTGTCACCAGTATTAGAAGAAGTAGCAGAAGCAAAAAAAGATGAAATTACCATCATAAAAGTAGATGTTGATGACGAAGTTGAACTAGCAAATAAATATCATATATCAAGTATTCCAACTATTCTTATATTTAAAAAAGGTCAAATAGTTGATAGTGCAATTGGCTATCGTAGTAAAAAGAATATATTAGATATGCTAGAAAAAGTTTCACAATAAAACTTTTCAAGAAAGGGAACTTTTTGTTCTCTTTCTTTTTATTTGCAAAAAAATGTTCATTGTGATATAATTACACCCGTAGGTTTTAAACCAAAATTATCAAAAGGAGAAAATTATGAGTAAATATGTTTATTTGTTCAGTGAAGGTAATGCGAAAATGCGTGAATTACTTGGTGGTAAAGGCGCTAACTTAGCCGAAATGACATCAATTGGTTTACCTGTTCCTCAAGGCTTTACTGTAACAACTGAAGCGTGCACAAAGTATTATGATGATGGTCGCACACTTTCTAAAGAAGTTGTTGACCAAATTTATGCTGCTCTACATACTATTGAAAATATGTATGGTAAAAAATTTGGCGACAGCAGCAATCCGCTATTAGTATCTGTTCGTAGTGGTGCAAGAGCATCAATGCCAGGTATGATGGATACAATTTTAAACTTAGGTTTAAATGATGTATCTGTTGAAGGATTAGCAAAATTAACTAATAACCCTCGTTTTGCATACGATTCTTATCGCCGTTTCATCCAAATGTTTGCAGACGTCGTAATGGAAATCGATAAAGCTAATTTCGAAGCTTTGCTTGAAGCTCGTAAAGAAGAAAAAGGCGTTGTTCAAGATACAGATCTTGATGCAAATGATTTAAAAGAATTAGTTGCAAAATTCAAAGTTCGTTACGCTGAACTTAAAGGTGAAGAATTCCCACAAGATCCTAATGTTCAATTACTAGAAGCTGTAAAAGCAGTTTTTAGATCATGGGATAATCCACGTGCTAACGTTTATCGTCGTCTTAACAATATACCTTATGAATGGGGTACTGCTGTTAACGTTCAATCAATGGTATTTGGTAACATGGGCGATGACTCTGGTACAGGTGTTGCTTTCTCACGTAACCCATCTACTGGTGAAAAAGTTTTATATGGTGAATACTTATTTAATGCTCAAGGTGAAGACGTAGTAGCAGGTATCAGAACTCCTTTCCCTATTGCCCACCTAGAACAAGACAATAAAGAATTATACGATCAATTTAAAAAGGTTTCTGAAACTCTTGAAAAACACTACCATGATATGCAAGACATGGAATTTACAATTGAACGTGGTAAATTATTCATGTTACAAACAAGAAATGGTAAGAGAACAGCTCAAGCAGCTTTAAAAATTGCTATCGATATGGTTAATGAAGGTTTAATTTCAAAACAAGATGCAATTCTTATGGTTGAACCAAAATCTCTTGATGCATTACTACACCCTGGCTTTGACTTAAAAGCTCTTAAAGCAGCTAAGCCAATTACTAAAGGTCTTAACGCATCTCCAGGTGCTGCTTGTGGTCAAGTTGTTTTCACAGCTGAACGCGCAAAAGAATTAAAAGCAGCAGATAAAAATGCTAAATTAATCCTAGTTCGTCTTGAAACTAGTCCAGAAGACATCGAAGGTATGATAGCTTGCCAAGGTATTTTAACTGCTCGTGGTGGTATGACAAGCCATGCAGCCGTTGTTGCACGTGGCATGGGTACATGCTGTGTTGCCGGTGCTGGTGAAGTTTTAGTTAAAGAAGAAGAAAAATACTTTACAGTAAATGACGTTAAATACAACGAACTTGATTGGATTTCTATCGATGGTTCAACAGGATATGTTTATGGTGAAAAAATCCCTACTGTTGATGCATCTGTATCAGGTGACTTTGCGACATTGATGCAATGGGCTGATGAAAATCGTGCATTACAAATTAGAACAAATGCCGACAACCCACGTGATGCTAAAGTGGCAGTAAGTTTCGGCGCAGAAGGCGTTGGTCTTTGCCGTACAGAACATATGTTCTTCGAAGCAGATCGTATTATGGCAGTTCGTGAAATGATCGTTGCTGATAATGAAGCAGATAGACGTAAAGCATTAGCAAAAATCTTACCAATGCAACGTCAAGATTTCATCGGAATTTATGAAGTTATGGGCCCACGTCCTGTTACAATTCGTTACTTAGACCCACCTCTACATGAATTCTTACCTCATAGTGATGAAGACATTAGAGAACTTGCTAATGAAATGAACATTACTTTTGAAAAATTGAAAGCAACTGTTGAATCATTACATGAATTTAACCCTATGCTTGGTCATCGTGGTTGCCGTCTTTCTGTAACATACCCTGAAATTGCCGAAATGCAAACAAGAGCCGTTATGGAAGCTGCAATTGAAGTAAGTCAAAAGAATTTAGGAACTAAGATTACTCCTGAAATTATGATTCCACTTGTTGGTGATGTAAAAGAATTAAAATATGTTAAAGAAGTAGTAGCAGCAACAGCTGAAAAAGTTATGGCAGAAAAGAACTTTAAATTAGACTATAAAGTAGGTACAATGATTGAAGTTCCACGTGCAGCTTTAACAGCTGGTGAAATTGCTAAAGAAGCTGAATTCTTCAGTTTTGGAACTAACGACTTAACACAAATGACTTTTGGTTTCAGTAGAGACGATGCTGGTAAATTCTTAGAAGACTACTACAACAAGAAAGTATTTGAAAATGATCCATTTGCACACATTGATCGAAATGGTGTTGGTAAACTAATGAAAATGGCTGCAGAAGCAGGTCGTGAAGTTCGCGGTGAAGATATCCATTTAGGTATCTGTGGCGAACATGGTGGAGATCCTTCATCTATCGAATTCTGTCATCAAATTGGTTTAGATTATGTTTCTTGCTCACCTTACCGTGTACCAATTGCACGTTTAGCTGCAGCTCATGCTAACATAAAATACCCTCGCAAAAAAACTGCAAAGTCTGTTTTAAACGAGTTAAAAAAAGACTTTAAAAATATCTTCAAAAAATAGACATTAAATAATAAGGCCATGTGATATTCACATGAGCCTTTTTATCTTAATTTTGAGCGAGTGAAATGGATAAATATCTTATTTTAATTTTTCAAACGCTTTAAATGAGAATACTTTCTTGCAAAAAATGAAGTTATTTGTTATAATAACTTGAGGTAAAATTATGAAAATAAAAAAACTATTTACATTTTTTCTAATAATAATAAATATTATTTTGCTTAGCGGCTGTGGAATTTCAACTCCTAATGGCGGTGGCGAAATAAAAAAACTTCTACCAAGACCATATATTTCTCTAAATGATGATGTAGTTAAATGGTCATCGGTTCAAGGGGCTACATCATATGAAATTTTTATTAATGACAATTTCTATTGTGAAACCACAGAAACCCAGTGGTCAATTGATTTAAGCGCTAACAACTTTCCTGATGGAAAATATCAAATAACAGTTAAAGCAATCGCTGAAGATACAATTTGTAATAGTCCTTTCAGCATACCTCTTATTTACACTTTATATAACAATTTCAAAGTTAATGAATTAAATATAATAGCTTTCAATGATACTCATGGAGCAATTTTTACAAATAGTAAATATAGTGGTATGGATAAAGTTGCTACAATATGTAATGAAAATTATAATCAAAAAACGCTTTTAAAAATAGCTAATGGCGATATGTTTCAAGGAACATATCTTTCCAATGAAACGAAAGGGCTCGCTATGGTAGAAGTGTTAAACGAGATGAGCATAGATGCCTTTGTTATAGGTAATCATGAATTTGATTGGGGAATAGAAGAAATTGCCCGGTTCAAGGATGGTGATTTGACTAATGGTGAAGCAGATTTTCCCTTTCTAGCTGCCAACATTTTAAAAAAATCCACTTCGGAAAGGCTTAATTGGACAGAGCCTTACATAATTAAAAAAATTGGTAACTTAACTATCGGAATAATTGGCTTAATTGGCAAACTAGAAAGTTCTATTAATACTGAATATGTTGATGATTATGTTTTTACAGATCCTTTAGAAAGCACCAAGAAATATGCCTATGAATTGAGAAATATTAAAGATTGCGATATCGTAATTGCATCTATTCATGATTACGAAGAATCTTATAATAGTGCCATCGCAGCACTTAAAGGAAATTATAAAATAGATGCTTTAATTACGGGACATACTCACCAAAAGATAAATACTTATTTAGGAAATGATAGTATTAAGCTTCCTGTTATTCAGTCAAATACTAAAAATTACTCAATTGGAAATATAAACTTTCTTATTGATGACACAGCTAAAATTGCTTCAACTCCGACAATTACGCATCTTTATCCATCAGACTATGACAGTGATGAAAAAATTATGAAAATATATGACAAATATCAAAGTAAAATTTTCGAAGGAGAAGTAGTAATAAACAATTTGAATAATAAAATGTCCAAAAGTGAAATTGCTAAAATTGTTCTTACACAAGTTAAAGAAGATTTACCTGTTGATATCGCAATAATAAATACTGGTGCTATTAGAACAACTTTTAATAAAGGACCACTTTTAATTGAAGATATTTATGAAGCAATGCCTTTTGATAATGAGTTTTACATTATAAGGATGCCCGGCAGTGCTCTAAAGAATTTCATAACATATGCTGGAGATTATCTTGCAACTAGTCAATTATCTAATGTTATGAATAACAGAATTTATAATGTAGGAATAATAGATTACGTTTACAACAAAGTATATTACAATGGTTTCTTCACATCATATGAAAAACATAATAGTGGTGTTTATTTAAAAGAAGTAGCTTTAAAAGCTTTTAAAGAAAAATAACATATGTTGATTTGTCAATGATGTGAGACCAAAATTGAAAAAGAAAAAAATCTATATGTTATAATGTGTATAACCTAA
>URLJ01000014.1 GCA_900548675.1 uncultured Mollicutes bacterium | reverse complement strand
CCCTTTTTTGCGTACTTTAAACTTTTTAAATAAATTATTTTATTAATTTACTTGACTTTTTTATAGTAGGCTTTTTTCTTATTTCTAATTTTTATTATTTATTTTCAATTTTTTGTATTGATAATACTTGTATGTTGCGAAAACCTCTATTTCTGATGCGAAGAGCCATACAACATAAATCAACCAAGTTAAATACCAATGTCCATAACAGAAAGATATTCCAAGATATAAAACCGTTGCGAGAAGCAGAGTGTTGATAACACGACGCATAATTCTTATCGCTTTATGCATATGTTTTTGATATTTAAAGGTATCATGAAGCGAATATACTAATCCTATCAAAATTATTACAATCCATGTAGGATGCCATACATTAATGTTTTTATATAAAGTTAAATATAAATTAGGTATTACATATATAAATGCAATAGCCCCAGTATATATAAACGATAAACTTGCTCTTTGCATTTTTTCAAACATTAAATGTTTAAAATAGTAATATAATAGTATCGCACTGATAAAAACAAAAATAATTGCTGATGCTACAACAATAAAATATGTTTTTTCAAATGTTTTAGCAATTACCAAACTATATACTAAATATAAAACAACTGTTAAAAAGACATATATTGATGCAAAAAGACTAAAATCAATCATTTTTACTTTCATGATTTTCTTTACTGTTATCGATTCTAAATCATATAATACATCTTTATATGATCCCATTACTTCTAAACAAGATTTTATTTTTTGTTTTTCTGTCATCTTTTCAGGTAAGTCATGATATTTATCTATCATAATTGATATTAATTCTTCTTTTAAATCTAACACTTCTTGGGTATTAGGGTAAAAGGCAAATTTTCGGTTAACCGTTGCGATAATTTTTTCAATTGACTTATTGGTTTCCATCTTGATCCTCTCCTAGAATTAATTTATTTAAAATGCGATTTGTCTCATGCCATTCATCTACTTTGGCTTTATAATAATCGCGGCCCTTATCTGTTATTTGATAATATTTTCTTCTTGCCGTTCCTACTTCTTCACCCCAGTATGTGGTTATTAATTTGTCTAATTCCATCTTACGAATGGTCGTGTATATTGTTGCATCTTTAATATCAAATATTCCTTGGCCTCTTGTGTTAATCTCTTTTAATACTGCATAGCCATAGCTATCACCTTTCACAAGGATAGCCAGAATAATTGTTTCCGTGTTTCCACGTAACATTTCACTCGAGTAACTCATATCATGCTCCTATCTAATCTGATTAGGTATATAATATCATAATATATTTTAGTTGTCAAGTAGAAAGAGTGAAATTTATGTGATATTTAATTTTAGCTTTTATGGACAATAAAAAAAGGCAATACTGGGTTCGATACCTCCTGTATTGCCTTTTTCTTATTAATTTATGTCATATTAAACTGTTAGTTATTTTTTGTTTTGATCACAACTATTTGTATTCTTTTTACAATTATTATTATATGGGCAAGATGTACAACCTTTACCTTTTTCTTTTCTATTTTTAAAGTAGTTTAAATAAATTATCGAAAATATTATCATGCCAATGATAATTAAAATAATTACATCTGTTGAAGTCATCTTATGCCCCCACTATTAACATAATAAGTCTACCAATGCCGTATATCGAACATGAAAGGACCCAAGCAAGTCCCGTTTGAAATAAAATTGCTTGCCACATTCTTTTTCTAGAACCAAGTTCTCTACGCATAGCACCAATGGCCCCGATGCAAGGAGCACTAAATAGATTAAATACGCAATAAGCATATGCCGAAAGAGGTGTTAAAAAGCTAAATGCGGCCCCACTTTCAAACATCGCTCCATCTTTAGCAGCATCAGATAATCCTGCTATTACTTTCATACTAGCGACAACTTGTTCTTTAGCTACTAGACCTTGAATGGAAGAAACTGCTAGCTCCCAACTCCATTTTCCTGTCATTGGATAAAATGCGAATGCAAAAACATTACCTATAGAAGCTAAAATAGATTCATTAATTCTTGTGCCATCTAACATTTCAAATCGCCAATTAAATTTAGAAAGAAACCAAATAATAACAGAACATAAAAGAATTATTGTCCCTGCTCTCTTAATAAAAGCAATTGATTTATCCCAAACATCTCTTGCGACATACTTAATTGAGGGGAATTTATATTCAGGTAGTTCTGAGATAAAAGCCGAGTGTGATTTTTTAAAGAAGAATTTTTTCATAATAAACGATGAAAGAAGAATCACGAAAATAGCTAAGAAATATAACGACACAGTGATTAAACCTGAATGATCTTTAAAGAAATATCCCGCAAATAAAGCAATTATTGGAAGTTTAGCACTGCATGGAATAAATGGTGTACACATTATGGTTATTCTTTTTTCAGTGTCATCTTCAATTGTACGTGCCGTCATTATTCCTGGTACTGAACAGCCTGAGCCAACGATAAAAGGAATTAATGATTTTCCGCTTAAACCAAAATTATGAAAGATCCTGTCTAAGAAAAAAGCGATTCTAGACATATAGCCACTCGTTTCAAGAATAGCTATGCAAATAAATAGGATTATAAGTTGTGGTAAAAATCCCAATACTGCTCCTACTCCTGCCACAATACCATCACAAACGAGTGATGCTGACCATGGTGAAGCGTTAATACTCAAAAGTTTATCATAGAGCCAAGTTTGAAAAATACTTACGCCATTACTTATTAGATCAACTGTTAAGTTTCCTATTTTCCCAACAGCTAAATAATATACTAGCGCCATTATAACAACAAAAATTGGTATAGCTGCCCATTTATTTAGGATAACCTTATCAATTTTATCCGTAACTGATTCATTTCGTTCCTTTTCAATAACGCATTGTTTTTTTAAAGCAGTGATAAAATTATATCGCTCATTAGCGATAATTTGTTCCATTTCTGTACCATATTTTTCTTCAATATCATTAATTTCACTTTTTATTTTTGTAGTTAAGAGTTCAACATATTTTGGATCATTCTCTAACATTTTAATAGTTATAAATCGTTTATGAATGCTCCCAATCTTGACATCATCGATTAGTTTTTCAATATCTGTGGGAAATATTTTTTGATGAAGATTTTTCTTTATCTTTTTTTCTTTAATAATATTTATTAAAGTATCTATCCCCATACCTTTTAAAGCTGATATTTTAACAACAGATGCATTAAGTATTTCTCCCATCTTATTTTCATCAATAGTAATACCCTTTTTTTCTAAAGCATCACACATATTAAGGGCAATTATTACATCCGTATCAAGCTCTAATAATTGTGTAGTAAGATATAAACTTCTTTCAATACACGTTGCATCAACAATATTAATAATTAAATCTGGTGTTTCATTAATGACAAATTGTCGCGACACCTCTTCTTCAGCAGTATATGGTGATAATGAGTATATCCCTGGCAAATCAACTAAAGTATCATCACTACCTTTAATTTTTCCTTCTTTTCTTTCAATTGTAACACCAGGCCAGTTACCTACTTTTTGGTTAGTACCAGTCAAAAGATTAAATAGGGTTGTCTTGCCACTGTTTTGATTACCGACTAATGCTATTTTCATTATTCAACCACCTTGATATCTATTTCTGCGATATCACTCTTTCTGACACATAATTCATAGCCTCTCAATTCAATATCGATAGGGTCACCAAGTGGGGCTATTTTTTTTATTTTAACAACTACTCCAGTTGTTAGCCCCATATCAAGTAAGCGACGTTTTACTTCTTTATTTTCGTTGTGAAGACCAGTTATTAGCGCTTTTTGCCCCCTGTGAAGATCTGATAGATGTCCTGCATCACCAATTTTTAATTTAGTTTTTCTCATGTTGCTTTCCTCTTCTAAATTTTGTTACATTGCTTTGTACTAATTATACCTATAAAATTCTTCTTTGTAAAGAATTTAACTATATTTTAAAAAAGCCCTAAAAAAGAAATTATATTTCGTTCTTTAGGGCACAAGCTTAATTCTTTCGTGGTTTTTTCTTACAATTAATAATAATAAATGGTAAATGGAACATAACCATTAGTACCGTTCCAACGGTAAGTAAATTTATAATATATACATACCAACCATGATTCAAATTAAGTATTGGTAAATTTTCCATTGGTGGTCTTGTCAAATACATAAAATTTGCTCCCCAAAAGCTTAGAAAACTATTGACCCATAAATCAAATAAAACAAACATTAATAATAGGCCGTAATTTACAAATAAAACCTTTAGAGATAGTTCAGCTAAATGTTCTCTTATTAAATATATGCCATAGAAAATTAAAAATGCATGATATATAAAGTATTGATATACTTGTACATTTAAAAATGATGTCCCTACCGTAGGTATTAAAAGTGACATGCTAGCACCAATAAGGGAAGTTGGCACCATAAAGTTATACAATACTTTCTTCACGTTTTCGTTTTTAATAAAAAAGCGAAGACCAAAAATAAAGAAAATTTGAATACTACATAAGTGAAAAGGAAGACTTCCCGGACTTAGAACTTTTCCGCCTGAAACGCCATCAACCATATTCAAAGATATTTTGGTAATTTCACTTAAAGCACTAATGATGCACATTATGGTCAAAACGTTTTTATGAGAGACGTTTAATCTTTTTGTTAGAAAAAGTAATGTTAAAATAATTAATACGGATATTGCAATCCAAATAAAATGTGTATAAGTAAACATATATGTATCCTCAGTTATTTTTAGATGTTAATATTTTACCACAATCTTTTCTATTTAAAATAAATCTTGCACAATTTTCGTTTTATTTATCTAATAAAATTAGTAATTTCACGTTTATCTTTTTTTGGTAAACCTATTTTTTCTTTACCAAAAGCAATTGATTTCATCAAAAAGCTCATGTTTCTAGCAAGCATTCTTATAACATATAAACCTTCTTTATCTTCTGCTGCTTCACCTTTTAATCTTCCATGAACACTATTCCAATAACAACTTGAAACAATTGGCATACCACTAATTGTAAAGTATTTATTCAATTGGTCAAATGTTGAAGATAATCCTCCTCTTCTTGCGATAACGATACTGGCTCCAACTTTCATTGTGAGGTCTGTTCTATTACTATAAAAAAGTCGATCAAGTAAAGATATTAAAGACCCATTAGCCGAGGCATAGTAAACGGGTGAAGCGATAACAAGGCCATCAGACTTAGTTAATTTTTCTGCTAATTCATTGACAACATCATCAAAAACACATTTTCCTGTTTCATGGCATTTTCCACAAGCGATACATCCTCTTATATCCGTACTTCCAATTTGAAATTGTTCTACTTCTATTCCTTCTTCTAAAAATACCTTTTCCATTTCATTTAAAGTATACGATGTATTGCCATCTAATCTTGGACTCCCATTGATAATTAATACTTTCATACATTTCTCCTTTAACTTATTTTTATCTATATACATATTTTACTATTTTGTAATTTAATTGTAAAGGTATTAACTATTTTGATCGCACTTCAATTGTAACACGACATAATTTTTTATGGCCCCCTTCACTACTGAAATTGTTGAAAACCCTTTATTAAACTATGAAAACAACAATACTTTAAGAGCTATCTGTAATGATAATAAATCACTTAGTAAAGCTTGTACTAGTGAATTATCCAACCTTTATGATAAAGATAAAATGATGAATTTCTATATGTAACAAAACTTTTCAAAGTATGTAGTGAGTTAAGCGGTAAAGATATTAAAAGCGTTGCTGATCTTAAACTTTATCCTAAATTTATTGAACAAAAAAGGTGTTACTATAAAACAGAAGCCGCTTGCAACTAGCTAAAATCCTATTTTCTTATGGTGGTAAACAATTTGATAGCTTAAAAGATGAAACCTTTAGTTCTATATGTGAAACTATTAGAGAGAGTTCGTTAAAAACAGATAAATAGATAAACATTAAGAGTTAACTTCCTAAATTGATTAGGAGTTAACTCTTTTGTTTTTCGTCATAGAAAAAGCACCCCTTCTTATGTTATACCACACTTTTAATGTGTCCAAGAAATGGGGTGCATTTCATAGCAAACTTCTACATTCTTTTAATTTTATATCCACATACAACAGGTCTGTCATCACAATTCCAAAAAAAATCCCAACCACTTGGCTCAGAATCAGCCTCACAATATATAGTTAGATTACTACATCCCCTGAATGCATTCCATCCTATATATGTGACACTATTTGGTATTTCTATACTTGTTAGACTACTGCAATTTCTAAATGCACTTTTTCCTATACTTGTGACACTATTTGGAATTTCTATACTTATTAGACTACTGAAACCATTGAATGCTTCATTTCCTATACTTGTACCACCTGTTATTATTACTTCTTTTAAGCTTGATGGCACATACTTACTATTATCGTAATAGGAACTCGCTTCAAAGATATATCCAAAATGCGTTTGATCACTTCCATTACCTACAAATGGTAATGTTATGCTTGTTAAGTTATTGCAATTTTTAAATGCAGAGAGTCCTATATTCGTTATAGTACTTGGTATTTCTATGCTTGTCAAACTACTACATCCTTCAAATGCTCTATCACACACTCTTATTGTATCTACATCTATTTGTAAATCCGACCAATTATCTATTATTTGTGTTTTTGTATAATCACAATAAATACATCTATAATCTATATATGCTTCTTTATTAGCAGTTGCTTCATTTGCTTTACGCAATTCATATTGATGATTACTTAAAATATATGTTTCTTCTTCTAAAATTTTATGACATATTGTACACTCTTTATGTCTTGTACCTTCTATCTCACATGTTGCTTTTTTATCTATTATCCACTCTGAAGCTTCATGTACACATTTTGTTGGCCCAAATGTACAACTTGTTATTAAAAATAATATTACAAGACAAAATGTTAAATTAAATATTTTTTTTATATTAGTTTTACCTCTTCTCTAACAATCATATTTAATAATAATCTTTTGTTATATATTCCTTCTATTATATTTATATTTTAGGCTAATCTATTTATTTATTATTTACTTATTTACTATTTTACTGGGTTGCCGTTTTTATCTTTAAAAGCGCCAACTAAAATCATGATGAAATCTACAATTGCACCTATTCCAAATAGGCCACCTGTTAATAACCAAAGAACTCCTGTTCCAACTTTACCTACATAAAATCTATGTACACCTAATCCTCCGAAAAAGAAGCATAATAATGCTGCAACTACTTTTGATTTGTTTGAATTTGCCATATATATTTCCTCCTGTTATCTTATTGATTAGCCTAAAACATATGTGACTGCTTATGGTCTGACAAGGTATAACCTTTTTAGACTATTAGACAACCACTAATATTATATCACTAAATGGTAAAAGATACTAATAATTTAGTTTATTTGGCCAAAATTATCATGTATTTAATTAAAAATGGGTTAGTTATAAAGGTATAACTTTTTGACTTTTTTCTTTTTCAATAAAAAAGCATAAAAAAACGATAATAGTTGAAGATTCTCTCACTATTATCGTTTTTTATTTATGATTTAGTTAAATAAGTTTTTTGTTTCTTTAAATAGAGTAGATGATTCTATTTTATTTTCATTACCTATTGCACATAAAGCATCATCACTTAATACTTTTTCAATTAATGGTTTTAAAGCTTTGATATCATCTAGAGTAACATTTAATATTTCATGGCGTTCTTTCTTTAAATCTTCATATGTTGTATTTTGTAAGTATGCCATAAATGATTTATCACCTTTAGCACTAGGACTAAGTGGTGTATCAAGAGTTCCTATTGCCCCTATAATATACTTAGTAATATCATTTTGTGATGGATTAAAGTTATCAATATAGTTAGGTATATTCATATATACATCCATCGTTTTTTCAAGATTAGGATCTCGATATGAAACAAAGAATACATTACCATTTCTAGAGAAATTGCTCATGCATCCATATGCTCCACCTAATACTCTTACTTGCATCCATAAGTAATCATAGCGAAGTGCCATCGCAAATACTTGTAATGCTCCTGTATATTCATATGCACCATTAAAGTTTCCAGCACGTGCTACATATTGAACAGCAGATGGAGTCTTGAATCCTTCATTGAGAAGATTTGGTACAAATTTGTAATCACCTTTAGGAAGTTCTTCTTCACATAATCCTTCTACAAAGCTCTTAATATGTTCTTTATATGAATCACATTTACCTGTATATGAAATAATTAAGTTTTCTTTACGGAAAATATATTTCATAACTAGTTTTAATTTTTCTACTATATCAACATACACTTCATCAAATGATTGAGATAGTTTTTCAATAAAATGATATTGTGAAACACCATCAATAAGTTCATTATAGTGACTACTACTTCTAATATATGATAATGCTCTACTTAAAGTTGTGATATGTCCACGTCCCAACATCATCATTTGACGTTGCGATTTGTTTTCTGCAAGAATTTCAAATAAACGACGTTTATTATCAAGTTTTGATGATGTGATAATTTCTTTAGTTGTTTCAAATACAAAAGGTAGTTTTTCAAAAAGAGCTTTTGTCTCAAAAACAAATAATGGTGTAACATCGTTTTCTTCTACCGATACTGCTAGTGTTTTAGGGGTAATACCACCTGTATTAATGTTGATTTCTTGAGTTAAGTTTTGATATGTATGATTAGCTGTATCAACATAACTTAAAACATTTTTTAGTAAACCAATATATGGAATAAGATCAGTCGGAACACCTTTTGTGTTAAATGTGAAATCAAGATAAGCGATACCATTTGTTTCGATATCATGTTTAATTACTTTAACACCATCAACAACTATTTCTTCATTATAAAGTGGTTCTACTTTATCTTCAATATCTTCTCTTGTAAGTAGAGGAATCGTTCTTAGTTCTTCTTCAGTTGAAGGTGTCGCTTGATATTCTTTTAGTTTTTTAGTATCTTCTACTAACTTTGCAACCTCTTCTTCAGTTAAACTAGCTTTATAAGCAGCGAGTTTTTCTTTTAAGGCTTTTTCTTTTTCCGCACCTAAAGTGTTGCTAGGTGATACAGTTAAGAAAGCTGTATGAGCATTATTTAATACATATTTATCTAATAACTCTTCATAATAATTAGTTTGAAGTTTTTCTCTTAATGTTTTAAAGATATCATTATATTCAAGTCTTGAGAATGGATCTGCCTCATCATATAGCCATGTTTCCATCGCATTTAAAGCATATACTAATCCTTTTGGAGCACCACCGAAATCGGCTTCACGATACTTAAATTCATAGTAATTAATTGCAGCCTCAAGAGCTTTTTTATCAATACCCTCACTGACAAGTTTTTGAATAGCTGTTCTTATGATATTTTGTAATTCTTTTTCTTTACCACTCTTAGCATCTTTAACAATAATGCTTAATACTGGTTGAAGCATACCGCTATCAAAATCACTTAAAACATCTGTGCCAATACCAGAATCTAGAATTGTTTGTTTTAAAACAGCGCCAGGGGCATCGAGTAATGCGTGAACTAAGATTTGGAAAGCAAAGTTAAGTGTAGCATCCGCAAATGTTCCAATAACTGCGTTATATGAGTAATAAGTTTTATCTTCTAAAGAATCGCTTTTACCTACTGGATACATTACTTTACATTCTTTTGGAGCGCTGAAAGCCTTTTGGAATGGAATGTCTGAATCTACTTTAATAGTATCAAATTTTGATAAGTATTCTTTATCAAGCCATTCTAACTTTTCATCCATATTCATCTTACCATATAAAATAATATAACTATTAGATGGACTATACAAACTCTTATGAAAGTTTTTAAATTCTTCATAAGTTAAATCAGGTATCGCATCAGGATCACCACCTGATTCTACACCATAAGTTGTATCTGGAAATAAAGAGTGGCGCGATTCTCTCATAACGATTTGTTCAGGGCTTGAGAATACCCCTTTCATTTCATTATAAACGACACCATTATAGATTACATCAGCATCAGCGTTTTCTAATTCATAATGCCAACCTTCTTGTTTAAAGATTTCTTCATGAATGTAAACATTAGGATAGAATACCGCGTCCATGTATACTTCCATCAAGTTGGCAAAGTCTTTGTCATTACAGCTAGCAACAGGATATACTGTTTTATCAGGATATGTCATAGCGTTAAGGAATGTGTTTAACGAGCCTTTTAACAATTCGATAAAAGGATCTTTAACAGGGAACTTTTTAGAACCACACAAGGTTGAATGTTCAAGAATGTGAGGAACACCAGTATCGTCTTTAGGTGTTGTTCTAAAACCTACAGAAAATACTTTATTATCATCGTCATTTTCAAATAAAAGTATTCGAGCACCCGACTTTAAGTGTTTCAAAAGTTTCACATTTGAAGCAACCTCACTTATATATTTTTCTTTAATGAGTTCATAGTTTTTCATAAATTACCTCCTGTTAATACTATTTGTTTTATTATAACACATTTTGGTAATATTTATAATAAAAACGTTGTTTTTTTTAACCTTTTAGTGTATACTATACGCTAGAATATAGATAAAATATATTGTTCAATATATTTTTTTCGCGAGGATGTTTATGAATAACTTTATAAATCTAAATACTGACAATATTGAAAACGAACATTTATGTTGTATTATTAGAACTAAAACTAAACATGAGGGTGTAGAAACTAAAAGACGTTGGCTAAAGAAAGAACTTACTCACCATCATATTTTTAGAAAAATAGATGATAAAGTTACTGCTTTTATCGAATATGATGAAGTAGAAAACGCTCTTGTTCCTGTCGTTGCGGATAACTTTTATTATATTTATTGCTTATGGGTAACGGGCGATGTTAAAGGCAAAGGGTACGGCAAAGAATTACTTGAGTACGCGATTAATGATGCTAAAGCAAATCACAAATTAGGAATTTGTATGCTAGGGGCTACTAAACAAAAAGCTTGGTTATCTAGCGAAGCCTTTCTTTTAAAAAACGGCTTTAAAGTAACACCTGATACAGCCGCAGGTTATCATCTCGTTTATTTATCATTTGATGGCACGATCCCAACCTTTTCTAGTGATGCTCTTAAAGAAAGTGTTTCTACAAATGACCTCACCATCTATTATAGTGATCAATGTCCTTTTATTTTAAAGGCCATAAATGACGCAGTAAAAGTTACTAAAGAGCGAAATATTCCCTTAAATTTAATTCATATTACTAGTAGAACTGAAGCGCTTAAGATTCCTGCCCCTTTTAATAATTATGCCCTTTTTTACAAGGGAAAATTTATAACCGTAAATCTCTTACAAGAGGCATTACTTAATAAATTACTAGACAAATAAAAAGCTTTTGATAGTTGTTATCAAAAGCTCTTTTTTTATAATTTTAAAATTTCTGGCATATTCAAGTATTCCTCTACTTTAATAAATGCCTGTGATAAAGGGTATCCATCTACTAGAGCGTGACTTACTTGAATGTTTAACGCGATAAATGTTTCGCCATTTCTTTCATAATACTTGCTCCAACAAATGCGAGGAACAAAAGCTGAGTCGTCATTTGGCATTGGATGAAACAAACCCGTGAAGTCGATCCATGGTAAACATGTCATATAGAATTGATTAAACTCATTCAAATTATTGTAAGGAAAATCATTGATACCATGTTTTATTTTATCAATAGCAGTTTTAGTTTTTAGATAAAATGTTTTAAAATCTTCGTCATATTCATTATCGCAGTTTTCAAACACACCAGCATCCGTCATAATAGTATAGGCAGGATTAATAAGATCGTATTTGATAACTTTACCATTTTGAATTCTTAAATGCATTTCTTCTATTTCGTTTAAGCCTTTAGTTACTATATACAAAAATGCAATAAAGAATGATACTTTAGTATCGTTAATTGTTTTTCCTTTTAAGTATGAAAGAAATTTGGAAATGTTGATTTCTTTTGTTACATTATAGTAATGTACAGGATATCTTATAAACCACTCATAGTGTTTTTTACCTTTCCATGTACTTATATCTATAAAAGTTTTTTTCATCAACGTTTACCTTTTTCGTATGGCTGTCCTTCAGCCTTAGGTGCCCTTGAACGTTTAGAAGTGAATGCTAAAACGACAAGTGTAATTACGTAAGGTAATAATCTATATATATGAGAACTAATACCTATTGTACTTAGGAAGTATATACCATCATTATTAAAATCAATGTAATTGTAACCAACGGCAACACACTTTAAAGCACCAAATAGTAGGGCTGCTCCAACAATGTTAAGTGGTTTCCAGTTACCAAAAATCATTACGGCGAGGGCTAAGAAACCAAGACCTGCAACATCACCATTAACGTTGCATCCTGTAGCTGTTAGAGCATAGATAAATCCTCCAAATCCTGCTAACGCACCCGATATCGAAGTTGCGATATAACGCATTTTGTTTACGTTGATACCTACCGAACTACTTGCTTGCGGGTGTTCACCACATGAACGAAGGCGTAAACCAAATTTAGTAAAATATAATACAACCGATAAAATTGCAAATACCGCTATTGCATAATACGTTGTTGGGTATATTTTAGTGAATAGAATTTGTTGCAATGTGTTCATTCCTAAATCGGTTTTGAAACCAAAATCTTTATAACTCAACATAAATAAAGTAGCTGGTTCGGTTCTAAATGTATCAGTTACAATACCTAATGAGTTTTGTTGATTAATTGTATAAATTAAGAAAAGAACGATAGCTGGGGCTAATAAATTAAGCGCCGTACCACCAATCGTTTGATCGGCTTTTAAATTAATTGAAGCAAAGGCCAAAAGAAGGGCAAATAGTGCTCCACCTATGGTTGATGCTAAAATTGCGATTAACAATAACAATTGACCATTTTCATGTGTAAAGCCAAGTGGTGCTAAGTATCTAATTACAATTACACCAATGAAAGCACCAAAAACCATAATACCTTCAAGTGCAATATTGATAATACCACTTCTTTCAGCGAATACCCCTGCCAAAGCAACTATCATCAAAGGAAGTGCAAAAGTTAATGTTTGTTGAACAAAATATACCATTATTCTACATCCTCCTTTTTCGCATTTTTCTTACTGAAGATTTTCTTTAACCATGTAAAGTTTTTACTATTGCTTAGGTATTCTCTAATGATTAATGAGAATGCACTAAAGTATACGATGATAGCAGCTACAACACTTGTGATGTGTTCGTTATAAGCTGTAAGATATTTTAACTGCATACCAGCTACATCAAGATACGCCATAAAGATTGATGAGAAAATTACCCCAATAGGACTGTTCATCGCAAGAAGAGCGACTGGTATACCATTAAATCCTGTTACAGGAAGTGTTTGGTATGTTTGAGCATAGAATTCAGTATTACCTGATAAGTAATATAATGCAGCCCCAGCTCCTGCTAAAGCACCTGCCATTACCATCGATAAAACGATATTACGTTTCGCATTGATACCTGCATATTTAGCAGCATCACGATTACTACCGCAAGCTTTTAATTCATATCCAAAAGTTGTTTTATTAATGATGATGAATACTAATACTGCTATAACAATAGCGATGATAATTCCACCATTAACTTGTGAGTTAGGGAATATTAAATCTAAGCCCATTTTGCTTGTCGCAACATTATTATGAGTTGTTTGATATACATAAACAGAGTTCTTTGTGTTGCTAGGATCAAGGCACCATTTAAATGGTCCAATATTTGAATCAAATAGATAAGAAACAAAGTTAGCTGCAATCCAGTTTGCCATAATACAAGTTATTACTTCATTGACATTGAGGAACGCTTTAAAAAATCCCGAAATTGATCCCCAAAGTCCTCCTGCTATCATTGCTCCAAGGAAAGCTAAAATCCATACAATGAAACTTGGAACAACACTTGTTGGAATAGCTAACGCGATAATCAAAGATGCAGCTGTTCCCATTAAGTATTGTCCAGGTGCTCCAATGTTGAATAATCCTGTTTTAAATGCTAAAGCTACGCTTAAACCTGTCATTACTAAAGGCATTGCGTTAAATAACATATTACCGATGTTAGTTGAGTTAAACCCATATATTATTTGACCATTAGCGTTTTTACCTAAAGCAAATACGCCTGAAAATATTAATTGAATACCTTCATAAGCTTGCTTAAAACTACCTTTGCAGAAGCATATAATGATGATACAACCTACCAACAACCCAATAATGATAGAAATTAAAGATGAAGTAATTACTTTTGTACGGGGTTTTTCCCACTCTTTTTTGATGAAGCTTGGTTTACCTTTAGCAATTAAAGTAATATCAACCGTTTTTAAAACTACTACAGCTTCTACTATTATACAAGCTACTAATAACAATAACACTAACCACGTCATATTATTCTTCCTCTCTTATATCAGATTTGGCACCTGACATATATAAACCTAATTCATTAACAGTTGTTTCTTTTGGATTAAATTCACCAACGATTCTACCTTCATACATTACTAAAATTCTATCCGATAGATTCATTACTTCGTCAAGTTCTAACGATACTAAAAGGACACCACACCCCATATCACGTTGTTCTATAATCCGTTTATGAATTGTTTCAATCGCTCCAACATCCAAACCTCTTGTTGGTTGAACGGCGATTAAAAGTTCATGAGGACGATCCATTTCTCTTGCGACAATCGCTTTTTGTTGATTACCACCTGACATTGATCTTGCGATAGTAACCGGACCTTGACCTGATCTTACATCGTATTCTTCTATTAAGCGATTAGCATATTTTCTAACTTCAGCTCTTTTGATAAAACCTTTGTTTTCAAATAATGGTTCAAAATAACGTTGAAGGACCATATTATCTTCTAAAGAAAAGTCTAATACTAATCCATGTTTATGGCGATCTTCGGGAATATGACTAATACCTGATGTGTTCTTTTTTCTTATTGAAAAGTGTGTGATATCTTCTCCTTTAAAGAAAATTTTCCCACCAGATAAAGATGTTAAACCGGTAATTCCATTGATTAATTCGGTTTGTCCATTACCTTCTATACCTGCAATACAAACAATTTCACCTCTTCTAACATTAAAACTAACATTTTTTACAACGTCAAGTTTTTTTAGTTTTGAGTGAACTGTTAAATTTTCTATTTTTAAGATTTCATCAGTTGGTGTGGCTTCCGCTTTATCAACAACTAAGCTAATTTTACGTCCAACCATCATTTCTGATAATTCTTCTACTGTAGCATCTTTTACGTCAACTGTTCCGATACATTTGCCTTTTCGTAAAACCGTACAACGATCGGCAACAGCTTTTATTTCATTTAATTTATGTGTGATAAATAAAATTGATTTACCCTTCTTAGCCATTTCTTTCATAATTATAAGAAGCTCTTCAATTTCTTGAGGAGTAAGGACTGCTGTAGGTTCATCAAAAATTAGAATATCATTATCGCGATATAACATTTTTAATATTTCTACTCTTTGTTGCATTCCAACTGTAATATTTTCAACTAAAGCGTCAAGTTCGACCTGGAGGCCATATTCTTGTGATAATTGTTTTACTTTTTCACGCGCTTTTCTCTTTTGAATAAAACCGAATTTCGTTGTTTCAGCTCCAAGAATAATATTATCCAAAACAGTGAAAACATCTACTAATTTAAAATGTTGATGAACCATTCCAATGCCTAGTTTATTAGCATCATTAGGATCAGTTATATTTACTACTTCACCATTTTTTCTAATTTCTCCAGATGTTGGTTGGTATAATCCAAATAAAACACTCATCAATGTTGATTTTCCTGCACCATTTTCACCTAATAATGCATGAATTTCACCTTTTTTAAGTTGCAATGTAACGTTATCGTTAGCTCTAATTCCCGGAAAATCTTTTGTGATATTGAGCATCTCAATAACATATTCAGGGTTTTTATTAAAAGCATCCATCAAGTACTCCTCCTCGCTATTTGTATTTTTAAGCACTACTGTGTTTATTATACATTATTCTGAGATTTTTCGCTATTAAAAAGCGAAAAAAAACCTAAAAAGAAAAAAAGAAAGGTACAATATGTACCTTTCTGGGATCAACTATTTAAACCATTCTAATTTAACGTTAGAATATTCTTTAGTTTCAGCACCAGCTGGATCATTATCAATTGAAATGCTACCAGCTTTTACTTTTGCGAATAATTCTTGGTATTGCTCTTTAGTGAAATTAACCATTGACCATGTGTCAGTTGGAAGACCAACGCAGTCTTTTTCAGCACCAAGATTTTGTGCTTTGTCAGCTGCTTTTGCATCCCATTCACCATTGAAGAATACTGCTAATGCTTCCATTGTACCTTCTCTTAAACCTTTAGTTGCAGATGTGATAACTGTAGATGATTGGTTAGATTGGTCAACGTCAACACCTATAACTTTCTTACCGTTTTCTGCTGCTGCAGCGAAAGCACTATTACACATAGAACCACCACAAGAGAAAACAACTTCTGTACCTGTTGTATACCAACCTTTTAACATAGCTGTTAATTCATCAGAAGCAGAGAATGCTGCACCATATAACCAACTATATCTCATTGAAACAGTTTTGCCTAATTCTTTAGCTGCGTCATTAGCACCTTGAATGAATCCATAACCAAATCTTTGACAAGCAGGGTTTGTACCATTACCGCCACCAGAGAAGCCAAGTTTAGTATAGCCTTCTTTAACAGCTGCATAACCTGCTAAATAACCAGATTGTTCTTCTTTGAAAACGATAGCTGTAAGGTTAGAAGCACCCATTGCCCAACCATCAACAAATACGAACTTAGTATCTTTGAAATCAACGATAGCTCTGGCTAAAGCATCACCTTGCATGAAGCCTGCACAAACGATGATTTTAGCACCACCATCAACAGCACTCTTCATTGCATTATATCTATCATCAGTAGTAGCTTTATCACCATTAGCTGGTTGATAGTATTTATAAGTTTTGTCGTTTTCTTTTGCGTATCTTTTGATACCTTCCCATGTACCTTGATTAAAAGATTTATCTTTTAATTGGCCGATGTCTGTAACGAAAGCTATTTCATAAGAATCAGCTGTGATAGTGTCTGGAATTGCGTCATAGTCGTAACCTTTTTTATCAGTGTTTTCTTTTGGTCCACAAGAAACTGCTAAGAAAAGCGCCATAACTGCAACAAAAATAGTAAAAATTTTTTTCATTGTTTTATTTTCCTCCCAAAATATTTTGTCCATCAGACGTAAATATTATAACATATTTTTTTTGGTATGTCTTTCTAAATGGTAATTTATGTTATTTTTTTATGCAAAAATGCCTGAACAAGAAAGTACAAGATAGATGACGTATAATACCATTAGAAGTATTCCTTGCCAACGTTTAAATTTTCCTGTAATAATTGTTGGGATAGTAGCAACTAGTACGACAACTAATGCTGCGGGTAAATCTATCATCGCTGATGATGATGAGATTGGCAGTGACTTACCAGAGATAATTGATGCAAGAGGCATAATAAGGGTCAAGTCTAAGATATTAGCACCAAGGATATTGCCAACTGATAGCGACGATTGTTTTTTAACGATAGCTGTTACCGTTGTTACAAGTTCTGGAAGAGAGGTACCAACTGCTACTATTGTAATACCAATAATTCTTTCACTGACATGCATTAATCTAGCTAGCGCACTTGCATTGTCGACTAGTAGTTGTGCGCCACCGACAATACCTGCAACCCCAAGCACAAATTTAATGATATTTGTAACAATTACTTTTCCCGTTGGTTTAATCTTAGTTTCTTCTTCAGCATTTGTCGCGCTTTCTTCTTTTTTCGTTTTTAATGCTGAACGTACATTTTCAAAAATGAAAACAACAAAAGCAGCTAAAAGAACTATTGATAAATATATATTAACTTCACCGAAAAAGCCACATACAACGATGATTGCTGCTGCTAAAATCATTAAAATAAACTTCATTAAATAGTCTTTTCTCTTAATTACACTAGGAATAAAAATGATTGATATTGCCATTATTAAGCCAATATTAGCAGTAACGCTTCCAACCGCATTTCCTACTGATATATCAACTTTACCTTCTGTTGCAGCAAAGACAGATACCAACATTTCTGGCAATGTTGTAGCGAGACTAACAATAGTTGCTCCAACAATCAATTTAGGAATGCCACTAACTTCAGCAATCCAACTTGCTGCATCGACAAAATAGTCGCCACCTTTTACTATTAATATGATACTTATAACTAATAAAGTTACTATAAGTAATACTTCCATAATATTATTTCCTTTTTTTATTTTTTAATTAATTGCAAATTTATTTATTACATTTTAAAATGAGTTCTTTGAATATTTCGATATCTTCTTCAACTGATTTTAAAGCTTCTAACCAAAATTCTTTCTTTGTAACATCGATCCCCATCGTTTTTGTTACATCTTCAACACTCATCATACCGGTGTTTTTAAGCATTTGATCATAGTTTTCAACAAATGCTTTCTTATCTTTTAGATATTCTTTATATAAACCTTTGCCATATAATTCGCCAAATGCATAAGGCCAATTATAATAGTTTAAATCAGCACTATAATAGTGACTCTTACATATCCACATATATGGATGACCAAAGTTATAGTCAAGGGCATCGCCATAACTTTCTTTTTGCGCATCCGTCATCATTTTACATAAATCGTCGCTAGAGAGTGGTTTTTCAATAGGTGTCGATAAAACTTTTTCTTCAAATAAGAAACGTGATAAAATATCAACGATGCATTGGGTGTCTTCTTCAAGCGATTGTTCGATGATAGTTAGTTTCATTTCATCGCTAGAGATATCATTGAACATTTTTTTAGCCATAAGTGTCTGACAAAGAATAGAGGCAGTTTCGGCTAAAGGCATGGGGTAGGCTCTATTTAATGGCGCATTTTCTTGAATTACTTGACCATGATAAGCATGTCCTAATTCATGAGCGAGGGTTTGAACATCACCGAGTGATCCTGTAAAATTAGTTAAAACTCTACTTTCTACGTGATTATCAAGGCCCGCACAGAATGCACCGCCAACTTTACCCTCTCTAGGAAGGACATCAATCCAACGGTTATCAAAGGCTCTTTTTCCCATTTCATAAAGAGGCTCGGAAAATGATTTATAAACATCAAGAACAGCCATTTTAGCTTCATCGAAGGTGTATGTTTTAGTAAGATGGCCCATAGGAGCAAATAATTCATAGAATGGTAAACCATTTTTATGACCTAGAGCCTCAGCTTTTATTTTAAAGTATTCTCTAAGACGTGGTAACTCTTCTTTGATGGCACCAATCATTGCATCGAGAGTTGCTTTACTCATATTTGATTGTTTAAGAGTTTTTTCTAAAGCATTATCATATCCGCGAAGTTCCATCATAATATTAACTTCTCTTTTAATATTATTTAAGGCACTAGCTACACTCGCTTCAATTTGTTTATAACTTGCTAATTCAGCTTTATATGCATTATATCTTACTTCTTTTAAATCACTATAAGCAAGATTTCTTACTGCAGATAGTGGCATTACACCCTGGCCATCTACTTTTATCATAAGGTTAGAGGTAAGTTGCGACTGTAAATCGCTCCATGCATTTGAGCCAACAAGACGTAATTTGCTTTCTAAAACTTCTTCTTTATCAGAAAGCATGTGATTCGCTTCTTCTTTTAGATTTGAAAGATAAAACATATATGTTTCGATCATTTTTGATTTTTCTTTTAAAGAAATTAAATCCACATTTTTTAAATATTTTTTAAAAGCAACTGCTGGTGCTACCGTACCTTGTAACATGATATTTAGTTTTGTAATTTCTTCTACAGCTTTTAAATCATTTACATCACATGATGCTTTTAAAGAAGAATATGTATATAATTCTAAGACAAGAGCTTGCAAGTTTTCTTCTAATTGCAGTTCTTTTTCAATTACTTGGATGCTATCATCAACCATTTTTTCTTCCCAAAATTCATTTAATGAAGCGATTACATTTTTTAGTTTTTCTAGATCATTTAGATATTTTGGATCATCGTATCCTTTATACATTATATCTAAGTCCCAAGTCATATTCATATATATACCTCCATATTATTTTAACATTATTATATTATCTCTTATTTCGCTATTTTTCGCAAATAATTAAGCCTATAAAAAAAGCATTCTAGGTGAAAAACCTAGAATGAATTCTTTTATATTTCTTCAATATGATATATATAATCTAATGATTTTAAAGCAGCAATAATTTCTTTATGTGTTTTATACTTTTTAAGTTCGGGACTAACGATAGAAACTGATACCGTGTATACGCTTAAGCCCGAATTGATATAAGCAGGGTTAGCTTCAATATCATCGATTTTTAATCCTAATTCTCTAATGGTTGTAGTGAAATCTTTTAAATAGCTGATATTTTTTAATTCGAGATGTATTTCAAAATGATTAGAACGATTCTTAAAATAAACTTCTGCGGCAGGTAATATTGATAGTACCACTATATACACAAAGAAACAAATTAATATTACTGTGTAATATCCTGTACCAATTAATAAACCAAATATACCACATGCCCATAAGGCGATTGAGGTTGTTAAACCTTTAATTTGATTTTTTGAACTATATAAAATCGTATTAGCACTTATTATCGCAACAGCTATAATGGTTGCGGCAGAAATAACTAATAATGATGTTACGCTATCTCTTAAAAGCGATATATCTATTATCATCGCAATTGTCGATGCAAGGGTTACAAAAATAAAGGTTCTAAGACCTGCAGCATGTCGTTTACTTGAACGCTCATACCCAATAATGGAAGATAATATTAAAGCTAAAGCTAGTTTTAAAACAACACTCCAAATATTAATTTCACTTGACCATGACCCTAATGCTTCCGCAATGGGATCTTTAAAATTCAACATTATTTTTCCTCCTATTCTATCTTCGATATTTTTGTTTATTAATGAAGCCACGACGTGAAGATGCAAGATATTGTTCTTCGGCTGCTTCATTAAATGCCTGTTCTTCTTCTGACATTTCATGCTTAGGCATTGTATTTTGAATTTTGTTAATTCTCTCGATTAAAACTTCCACCGAATTTTTAACACTACCATCTTCATTTGTTGGTACAACATCGGTAATTTCATCGAGATTATTAGAGTATGATTTAGAAAGATATAGTGATAATTTAGCACTAGCAGGTCCTATTAGTTCATACAAGACGCTCGAGGCCAAGATGATTGTATTGAGGGCATCTCCAGCAGCGCCACCTAGTGTTCTAGCCCCTAAAGCAGCGAGCCCTACTGCGACACCAGCTTGAGGAATAAGAGCTAAACCTAAATAGTTCCGTACTGCCTTATCTTTCTTAACTGATAGACATCCTAAGAATGCTCCTAAGTATTTTCCGACGATTCTTACAATAAAATAGATGACGCCAATCAATACTAGTGGAATTGAGCCGACATCACTTGATGGTTTAAAGAGCATATCAAGATTAAAGTTACATCCTGATCTTACAAAGAATAGTAGTAATATCGGTGGTGAGAAATAGTTAAGTTGCATAAATAATTTCTCATCATTAGTGATGTTTATATAGATTGTTCCCATCGCCATACATCCTAAAAGTGGCGATTCATCTATCATCGCACAAATACCACAAAACATAAAAATCATTGAAATAGAAATGATTAAACGGTTATCTGTGGAACGATTTTTGGGCATTAAGAGTTTTAGTAAAACTCCGAATCCAGCTCCAAGAAGCAATGTAAATAAGTTTTTCGCAATCGGTAATAAAACATTAGCGATTTTGAAACCTTCGTTACTCTTAGTAGCAAGAACGATTGATATTGCGACACTATACGCTATCAAGCCAACCACGTCATCAAGTGCTACTACTTGAAGAAGGGTATCGACAAAGTCTCCTCTGGCTCCTGTTTGTCTAATTGTCATCAAAGTTGATGCAGGAGCTGTCGCTGCGGCTAAAGCTGCAAGGACAATTGAAAAAGAGAAATTCAAATTAAGGATAAAATACATTACTGCGAAAACAACAAATGAGGCTAAAAGTGATTCAAAAATTGTTATTATTATTACTTTTAGTCCATTCTTTTTTAACACAGCAAATTTAAAAAATTCACCGGTGCTAAACGCAATAAAGGCTAAAGCTATATCCGATAAAAAGTCCATACCATCGACAATGTTTTGAGGGATTAACTTCAAGATATGAGGCCCTATTAAAATACCCGTAACAATATACGCTGTGACATTCGGTAGTTTTAATTTTTTAGTTATTCTAGTCGCAAGAAATCCTAAAAAGAGCATCAAGGCGACTGATATGATGATTATAGCAATAGGGGATGTAATACCAAATTTTTCATATACATCAGGCATAATTAGTTTCCTCCTTCTTTAAAATTTTTAGTTTTATATTTTCTATTTTTTATATTAATTACATAGTGACGTATATTATATCACACTTTAATTTAAAATGCAAATAAAAATGTATACGTTTTCAAAAAAATATTTTTTTTAAAATTTATGGCACCATATAATATATGTTTGAACACTTTATTTATGAATATTTATTTTTAAAAATTAGTAGATTACACCAAAAGAGTAAATTAATGCTAAGGCATTATTTCCTATTATTTTTGTTAAAACATTTTTTTATTTTAAAATTTAACTCCCCCACATTCCTTATTATATATAAATTAAAAAAGCTTGACTATAATAAAACATTATAATCAAGCTCTTTATTATACTACTTTTATTTCGATTGCTAGCACACCATATTTTTCAATTTGTTCTTTGTCATAATACAAATACATATCTTTTGCATCAGCAATATTTTCTTCACAATAACCAATTGAAGTCTTTTGATGATGGCTATATAATTCATAAAAGTTAGGATATTTAAAGATATTAATAACCTCACATACTAGTCTTTCTAGCGTTATATTGTTATTAAACTCAATTATATCTCCAACTTTTATGAGTGATCTCTTTTCATCATTTAACCGCATTTCTATCGTTTTTTTACCTTCTTTTATCATTTGGTACGGTTCATTCCATAACTTCATTTTGTGGATCATACATGCCACACCTTCCGTAAGTTTAATTAATTTTTAATTAGGATTTCTTTATCTTTTTTAAGCAAGTAAATATAAGCTAAGAAAGATACAACCGCGTCAAATGCGATACCTATTCCAAACAATAAAGCGATACTTGTTAGGGTTGGCGACCATACGCCACACTTCCAAAGAATGAAAGCTGTGCCATAGTATATCGAATTAGTTACAATTGATTCAAATAACATGTATTTAGTCTTACCAAGACCATAAAATGTTGCATCAAAAACATTTTGAATTGCATATAATACATAAAATCCAAATAAGATCATTACAAGTTTAAATAGTTTGTCAACATCACTATAGTTTAAAACATACTGCATAAATGGCTTATATAAAGGTATGAACGCACACCATAATAACACAATAATTAAAGTAATCATAAAATACCCTAAAGAGTTTTCTTTTACAGCTTTTTTCGAAACCGCTATTTCTCTTTTAATGAGTTCCGCAAGTTGTGTTATTGGAAGTACTAACCATCCCCAAATAAAATTGTTAGCAACCCAGTATGTACCTTGTTCATTTACAACATTAACCATTCTAACTACCATGAGCATATAAGCAATATTTCTTACAAGTGATTCGGCACCGGATATTCCTCCTATTTTAGCAAATTCCTTGGCCCATGTAAAATCCATTTTTTCTTTATTAAAAATATTTATTTTATTTTTATATAACAATACCATTGTTGTGATAAATAAAAGAGCATTTACAATAATGTTTGTTATACCTATTCCATTAACACCTAAATTAAGTGAAATATTTAGCGTTGATACTAAGAAGGTATCAAAGAGTAAACATAAAATAAGTTTAACAAAAGTTAAAATATAGACAAGTTTTTCTTTACCTAAAGTTACTAATACAACTAAGGCGAATTTTTGTAGTATGCCAAATATATTGGCAATAGCTTCTATTCTTATATATGTAGCGCTATCAGCAATAATCGCATGATTTGTTGCCATAAGCGATAAGAGCGGTTCTGCAAAAACCAAAATAACAATTGACAATATTATATATATGATAAGCGTGATTAGTAAACCAGTTTTTACTCTATTTGTTAATTCTTTTTTTGCGTTTACAGTGTTACCTATAAAATAAAATAGTGGTAAAATAATCGCTTCATCTATTACCTCATATATTAAATTTACCCATGTTAATTGACCAGCAATAGAGTATGACCATTCACCAGGTAAGTTGCCCAACCAAAAAACTCTACTCGTTGTGTAAATAGTAGGTACAAGTCCCATGACAAGTAACGCAAAAAATAATTTATGGTTTATCCTTTTATATGAATCAATTACCCTTTTAAACATGTCTTCCCCCTATTTTTACAACTTATTGTATTTAGTTGAGACTCCTTTTGCTTTTTCAACAGGATATTTTTTTTCTGTTTTATCCATTTTATTATTTAAAATTTCAATTGGATCGACGTTTAATACATTGCACATTTGCAAGCAATAATTTAATACATCAGCAAGTTCTTCTTTAACTTCTTCAACATCATATTTGTCATTGCTCCATTGAAAGCATTCTAAGAGTTCACCTGCCTCAATCGAAATTGATTTAGATAAATTGACAGGAGAGTGAAATTGATCCCAATCTCGATCTTTATTAAATTTATCAATGCGTTCTAATAATATTTCTAATTTTTCCATTATTTCTTCTCCTCTTTTATAAATCTTGCTAGATATTCACGCATATTTTTATTGCAGGCATAAACGTAACATCCTTTTATGCCCCTTGTCATTATTACTTTATAAGAGTTTATGATATATTTTTCTACTGTGGCCGCATCATTTCCTTGCTTAACATATTTATCATAAAATTTACTAAAATCTATTATTATTTTGTTTGTTATAGGATCATAATCTATTTCTTCACCAAAAATTACACCAACATAATTTAAATCATATCCTTGAAGAGTATGAATACATCCTATTTCATTTACAGCATTAGGGGATAAAATAAATTCTTCGTTTGTCATATTCCATACGTATTTATATGGACCTATTTTAATATCTTCCTTACCTTCAGCAATAACATCATTGTAATTTTTAATTCCCTTTGATATCCATTCCCAAGCATATCCTGCCGCATTACGACATAATCCATATTTTTTGTCTAATGCTTTTATTTTTTCTACCATATCGTTAACATTGGTAAAAAGTTTAAAATCATAATTTTCAACATCTAGTAAAGGAGATTGCGAACAATCAAAAATGCCGTTAATATATTCTGTATAAAGTGTTCCACCAGCACACCGCATTTGGGTTGTTAAATAAAATCTAGTAACACTTGAATTAGATATTGCCTTTTCAAATTGTTCATTTGTAATATCTGAGCCCTTTACAGTTTGATTTTTATCATACACAAGTACCTGGTACTTACTATTAGCAATAATCATATCTAATTGTGTTACTTCATTAGGATCTTTACCGAGCATTTCAGCATTCTTTTTAAATTCCCCTCTGAAGCCAATATTTTTATATTGAGAAAGTCGATGTGCCTCATCAACAAAAACAACATCATAATTTTCTTTGGCCACATCGAATGGTCCTATAACCATGCTTGCCTTTAAACCATTTTTAGTTTTTCTAAAAACGGTGCTCAAAGTCTTTCTAATTGATGTCATCGGCACGACATATCCTATTTTTAAATCATGGCCATAATCCTCAATAAATTTTTTTAAATCGTGTAACATCTGCATATTGTCTGTTAAGGAATCTTCTTCTTCACTAAAATCAATATCCATTTTTTTAACACTAATTAACTTAAAAATCATATTGATTAGTATGATGGTTTTGCCTGTTCCTGCTCCCCCATTAATGATAGATGTCGCATCAATGCCTTTTGATAATTTATCAATAATATCATATATTATTTCTTTACAAACTTCATTTTGTTCAATGGTTAGAGTATTATATGGAGAATATTTAAAAAGATCAGTGTTTCTTAAATCTTCAATGGGCATATTGGTCATACCATTTTTAGATAGCTCTTCCCATATAAAATCTATTTTATTTTGATATTTTTCTCTTTGATAATAATTGTGTTTTTCTGATTGACCACCATTTAAATTTTGAATTTCATATTTATTGTCAGCACCAAATAATTGTATAAGTGATTGTTCAATATCTAATACTGCTGATTTATTGTACTCTTTATCAAAAATAATTTTTATTTTTTTGAGAGTATTTCTACTTGGATTATTTAAATGCTGTTCCATTCTTTTATAAACATTTTGTGTCTCGCCAATATATAATTTTTTATCATTATGAATTAGATAAACAACAGGCCAGTCCTTACTATATTTTTCATTTGCAACTTCTATTTTGCCATCATTACTGAAAGTGTACTCATTAATATAAAAATCATTCATATCCTATTACCTCAAAATCAAAATAGCACCTAATCTAATAATTGACTATTTCTTATATTCTTTATCAATTCTATATCTGCAGCTGCAAAATCATATTTATCAAAATCACTATACTTCACCCATGCTGCATCAGTATGTTCTAAAAGTATAAGATTACCTTTAACCAATCTTGCTAGAAAGCCATACATCGTAATACTAAACGGTTTATCTAAGTCGCTGTATTCATAACTAGATGAACCAAGATACGCTATTATTTCAATACTAGCGGTTAATTCCTCTTCAATTTCTCTTACTATAGCGTGTTCTTTATTCTCTGAAGGTTCAATTTTTCCACCTGGAAATTCCCATTTGCCACTAAGAACTCCTTTTCCCCTCTTGCAAATAAAGATCTCATTATCATCATTAATTATTAATGCACATACTACTTCTAAATGTTTCATAGTTTTTCCTCGTGTGGTATTTCAAAATCAAAATAATACTCTTCATCTACACTATTATCTAACATCACGTCAAACAGTAAGGTTTTAGCAAAAGATATTGAAAGAGTTTTTTTATCAAATATTTCTACTTGTGAATCTCGCATATTGGTAAAATGACCTGTTCCAAAATAAGTAAATGGTAGAGTTATGCCATCTTCACTATCCATTTTTCTAACAAATAGGTGAACAATTGACGTATTGAGAAGTTTTTCACCAATCTTATTACTAACAGTAGTATTGTTTTCAGATTCCCATTGAAACATGGATGCTGACAAAAACTTATCTTTATAATTATTTCTTTCAAGTTTTTCTTTATCCTTCTTCAATCCTACAAAAAGATATGTAACACCTTCATTTTCAAACATCGTTCCTTTCATGTATGATAAGGATTTTTTACAGAGCACACGCATTACCTGTTCTTTATAATAATTTGCGTAAAGTTTAAAAGTACCTTTATATTCACCAAATTCAATATCATATCTTGTTAGCCCATATTCTAATAAATCATTAAGATAATCGCTGAATTCACCCGTGAATCTATCAATGTTTAATTTATTATCGTTTTTTAATATATTAGATTTTTTAAGATGGTACATTGCATTTTCAAGTGTTTCATGCGTAATCTTAGAATTATAAGATGTTAATTTATTTAAATCAACTGAACCATTTTCAATTATTTCTTTAATTATTAAATATTCATCAACTCTCACAAGCGGTAATAGATCTGACAATTCGTCAATAAATTCTTTTTGAATTTCTGTAAAAAATGGCAAAGAGTCTTCGCCTTTTTTAAGTAAAAATGAATAATAACTCTTATTTTTTCCATCGAGACTCGCCTTTATTAATCTCATTAAATCAGGCGCACAATCATTATTCAAAAAATCCATATGGCTTGGATAAGATTCTCGTTTTAAGTATTTTTTAAAATTTTCATAATCTTTAAACAAAAACTCTTTAGTATTAAAATTAGTTTTTTTCAAATAGTCAATGATATCTTCTTTTGATAGCTTATCAATATTAATTATAACACCAGGTATTTGAAGAGAATTGAAATCTGTTTGAATAAGTTCCATTAAATAAGGTTTTTCAATTATGGTAGTTGTGCCTAATGAACCTAATGCCATCGCAAGATGTACAGATCTTTTGTAATTGTTACCGATAAAATCTAAAACTGTTACATAATCTTTACCATCGTATTTTCTCAATCCTCTTCCTAGCTGCTGCAAGAAAATAATTGAAGATTCGGTTGGTCTTAAGAACAAAACCATGTTTACAGCAGGTATATCAACACCTTCATTTAAGATATCAACACAAGTTATCATTTCAAGTTCACAGTCATCACTCTGTAATTCTGTAAAAGCTTTACTTCTTTTGTTATAGTCATCTTTACCTGATAAACTAACTGCAGTAATTCCTTCTTCATTAAATGCATATGCCATATCTTCCGCATGAGCAATAGATGCACAAAATGCTAGTGCTTTTAATTTACCAGATGGGTGGTGTTTTTTTATTTCTTCTTTAATAAATTTAATATTATCTACTTTAGAAATTTCTTTAGCAATTTTTATTGTTTCTTTATGTGAATAATCTACAAGATTATCTCTTATTCCATAATAATGGAATGGCACTACTAAATTATTTATAATAGCATCTCTTAATCTTAATTCATAGGGAACATTCTTATCAAATAATTCATATACATCTTTGTTGTCCATTCGATCAGGAGTAGCAGTTATTCCCAACATAAATCCAGGCTTGAAATAATCCATTATTTTTTTATACGTGTAAGCAGCCGCATGATGGCATTCATCCATAACGATATAGTCAAATTCATCTTGCTCAAACTCATTTAAATGTTTTACAAGCAGAATATTAGATGCAAAAACAAAATCACAATTTTTTTCTTTATCTTTTCCTAAATACAAACCATAACTATATTTATTTCCAAATACTTTTTTAAAAGATGTAAGAGCATCGTGAATTATTTTATCCCTGTGAACCACAAATAGAACTCTTTTAGCTCCATATCTAAAAGCATCAAATGCAGCAAGATATGTTTTTCCAGAACCTGTCGCAGCCACAACTAGCGCTTTATTTACATTCATATCGCGATATCTCTGAAGCTCTTTTAAAGCTTTTTTCTGCATAGCATTTGGTTTAATTTTTTCACTCAGTGGATCAATATTATCCATGTCCCATCTTTCAATAGCATACTCCAATTTTTTAGAGTATTTTTCTATTAAAGATTTAGTTAATGTATATGTCTTATTCCACAAGTAGTCAAATTCGTTTACTGCATCATTCATTGAATCACTTTTTTGAATAGCCTTAATTGATAGATTCCACTCTATATTTTTTTTTAAAGCATAGCGGGTAATATTAGAACTACCAATGATTAACTCATAATCGTTTTCATTTTCAAAAATATATCCTTTTGAATGGAAACCATTATCTCCAAAACAACCATCATCTAAATGACAAGAAAAATTAGGATATTTCTCCATCCATTCAAAAAATTTATAACAAGATGAAACATCAGTAAAATTTTGGTATGTCGACGTAATGATTTTCCCTCTTACTCCTCTTTCAAGTGCACAAATTATTGCATCTTCTAAAAGTACTAAGCCTGCCTTCTTAATAAAACTTACACTAAAATAAAATGATTTACAATTATTAAGAGCAGTTATTATATAGTCTAAAAAAGAAGTTTCACTATAATTTGTTAAAAATCTATTATTCATACCTAACCTCTATTTCATTTTAAAAATATCTTTTATTATTATTAAAATAACTAATAAAAATGTCATTTTTTTCTAAATATATATTAATTATAACATATATCGTATTTTTTTACAATTTAAGGGGTAATGTTTTAGTATTTACTACTTTTAGTTTAACATAAAAGCCACTATATGATTATAGTGGCTTTTGTTTATTATAAATCAGCTATCTTACTGTGTTAAATTTAAAATTAAAACCAAAATTTTCTTTTACATTAAAATATTATATTTTATAAATAGACCCTGGGCTAACGATACCTAAAGGTCAACTTACTGTACTCGGTTTTCTATGTCGTTTCCTTTCCATGCTCCATGTTTAACGTCATATGAGCGGACAACAAATTAGAAGAATTATTGGATTAGCTTTTTAACAATTATTTTTGTATCTTTCTTTGTAATAACATTATATTTAAGATTTTTTTATAGGGCTATTATATTTAGCATACCTAGCAAACGGCTATCGTGAATGGAAGTCTCCTGCAACTCTATAGTAGCAATTATATTTAGCATACCTAGCAAACACGTCTCCTTTTGAAGTTAGTTCTTATTCGCTATAGTAGCAATTATATTTAGCATACCTAGCAAACACCAAAAACTGATAACCCAGTAACTGCACCCTATAGTAGCAATTATATTTAGCATACCTAGCAAACACAACACCTTTTGAAGTCTCTTCTTATTCGCTATAGTAGCAATTATATTTAGCATACCTAGCAAACGCAAAAAATATACAATAATAAAAAAATAAACTATAGTAGCAATTATATATAGAATACCTAGAAAACTCAAAAAAAA
>URLJ01000013.1 GCA_900548675.1 uncultured Mollicutes bacterium | reverse complement strand
ATCTTCTTAGTAATAAACGTACTGAAGATTACGCTTATAATTAAATTTTTTTGGGACATTTTGCAAAGTTATTGACAAAATTAAAATAAAGATTAAAAGCACCCAAATGGTATATTACCATTTAAGTGCTTTTTTTTATAATACTATCGCTATTACTCCGCCTTTTCCCTCATTTACTACTTTTGTTAAAGATTCCTTATACTTAGTTTGAATAGAATCAGGGACATTATGTATTTTTGATTTTATACCATCACAAATTACATCACTTAGTTTACGGCCAAATATTTCACTATCCCATATAACTTTAGGATTATGCTCATAATTTTCAAGCATATGTTCTAAAAGTACTTGCGATTGTTCTTGTGAGCCTATTATAGGTTCGAATGTAGATTCAACATCTACCTTAACAAGGTGAATAGCTGAAGCAGTAGCTTTAAGTTTTATGCCGTATCTGCCGCTTTGTTTTACTAGCTCTGGAGTGGCCAATACCATTTCGTCTGGTGTTGGAACAGCTATTCCATATCCGCAATCATTTAAATTCTTTAAAGCTGGTGCTAATTTGGAATAAGTATTTTTTGCTTCGGCCATTTCTTGAAGAATTTCAATATAATGAGCTTTATTACTGACATCTTCACCTATAATTTCTGTCAAAATGCTCTCATATATTCCGTCATCAAGCGTTATGTCTAACGTTGCACTACCAACACCAGGATTAATATCTGTTATTGTAACTGAATCAAATAAATTAGAATTTCTTAATTCGTCTTGAATTCTAAAAATATCTTTCATTTTACGGTAATTTGTCGTCGTATTATTTATTACTTCATTAAAGCTATGTTTATAACTGATATTATCATTTAAAGAATCTACCCAATCTGGTACATTAATATTCATTTCGGCAATTGTAAATTCATCCAAAGCTTTTTTAAGAATTTCATCGACTTCATCACTTGTCATTTTGGCAGCATCGACCGCTATTACACTTACATTATATTTTTCGCTAAGTTCTTGTACAAGAGCTTTGCTTGTTGGAGAATATGGGTCTGTTGTATTGAGTACTATTACAAAAGGTTTTTCCAAAGATATTAAATTATCAATGACATTTTCTTCAACACTTTCATAATCACTTCTTGTAAAATCTCCAAAAGAACCATCGCTAGTTACAACTATTCCAATATTAGAATGCGATTCAATAACTTTCTTAGTACCTATTGTCGCTGCATCTTGAAAAGGAATTTCCTCGTTAAACCATGGTGTCTTCACCATTCGATTACTTCCATCATCATTCAAATAGCCTTTTGCATTAGGAATTACAAAGCCAACACAATCAACAAGTCTTATACTGCAACTTACATCATTTTGAATATTAATTTTGATATTATTACTAGGTATGAATTTCGGCTCAACTGTCATAATTGTTTTACCTTCAGCACTTTGAGGCAATTCATCCAATACTTTTTGATGAAAATCTGTGTCATCGATTAATGGTAAAACCTTTTGTTCCATAAAGCGACGAATGAAAGTACTTTTTCCACTTCTAACTGAACCAACTACACCTAGATATATTTCACCTTTTGTACGTATCGCCACATCACGAATTACATCTTCATTCATATATTCACATACTAAACTAAAGAAGCCCATATTAATGGGGGGATAACTTCTTTTATACGTTTTTACTCTCCTTCGCCTTATTTTATCCCTTAAACATCATATGTTCAATAAGTTATATGTTTATATAAAAAAGAATATTCCAAAAAAAAGAACTAATTTTAAAAGAATATAATTCTTTAAAACTAGTTCTCTTTTGTTGTTAATTAGTTTTTTTAGATGCTTTATTTTTTACTGTTGCATTACGATAAAGTTCAAAATCGTCTAATACGCACTTTTGATTAAATGGATCTAGACCTTTATCAATATGATTCAATAAAATTTGAAGTTGTTTTTCAATTATTTGGATTAAATCCTCAGTGTAATGAAAATCAATTTGATTAAATTCAAATTCATCGCGATCCAATATAAGACGATCACCACTTGGAAATACCTTTACATCCAATTCGTAATCAATGTATTTCAACCCTTCAGCATCAAGTACATATGGTGAACCTAAATTACAATAATAGTAAATTGAATTATTGCGTAACATACATATAATATTAAACCAATATTTCTTATAGAAATAACAAACAGCAGGTTCTTTTGTACGCCAACGGCGGCCATCGCCATCAATAACGTTTGCTTTATCATTTACTACTACTAGCATGTCATCAGTTTCTTTTACAATATAAGCTGATTGCCATACTCTGTGAAGAGCACCATTATGCTTATAACTAATAATTTCTATTTTGTTATTCACATAATCCCTTCTTTCTCACTGCCATATTATAACACAAATCAGTTTTTTTTAATACTAATTAACCCTTAAATTTAAAAAATAGCGTAAAAATTACGCTACTTTTGTACTTTATCTTTGTATTGATCTATTAATAATATTAATCTATCATATTCATTATTTAACAATTGGTTTAACAATGAGATAAATGGTTCCATTGTTTTATCAACTTTAAATGCTTCTAAACTTGCGAAATACTCTGTTTTAATTTTGGTTTTACGTGAAATGCTTATTGGTAAGAAGCCAGCACTTATCAAGCAAAAATTCATCATCAATCGTGCCATTCTGCCATTTCCATCTAAAAAAGGATGTACTTTAGCAATTTGTAAATGTGCATACGCCGCTCTTTCCAATGCGGTGCCATTATAATGATTTATGTCGTAGAAAAACTTGTTCATTCTATCATATACCTTGACATAGTCACATGGTGTATGGTTAGAACCCTTTATTGTTATATTGACATTGCGGTATAAACCACCATTAATAATGCCTTTCATAAGTTCTTCATGGACATCTTTAAAGAAATCTTCTGTTAGTTCACTAGTTTCTTTAGCACGTTCTTTTACCATATTAAAAGCAAGAAAATGATTGTAAACACTTCTTACTAATGTGCCATCACGTTTTACAGAAAATCCCATACCTTTAGTTATCGATACAACTTCTTCTAAACTTATTTCATGCCCCTCAATACAAGCAGAATTGCGGGTATAAACCCATGCAAAATTTTGATCGTATAGCTCAATTTCTTCTTTTGGAACATAGTGAAGATTTTCATCAACATAGGCTTTTTTTTCTAATAGATTCATGTTACCACTCCTTACATCTATATAAATTTTACCACATTTTTTAAAAAAAAGCATCCTATTAAACTTAAATTTAATAACTTTCAGATAAATTTCACAAAAAAAGTTTATGGATGAGCATAAACTTTTCTTTAAAACGTGTAATATCACTTTAATACTTATTTGTCTCTTAATTTCGCATCTAATAAGCTATCCTTAATATCAGCTTGCGATTTAAGCAATTGGTTTAATAGTTTATCACGATTTTTAAATTTTTTAGCGTCATAATCATCAGGTTCAACAAAAAGTATTCTTTTTGTAGTTCTTTGCAACTTAGGAACACCCGTACGGTGTTTGTATGATTGATATTCAATTTTTGCAAGTTCTGCTTTTAGTTTATCATCAACAAGATTTGGATTAACCCAAGTTTCATTTATTTGATTTTCAGAAAAATCATTTGAAAATGGCGGTAAGGTTCTATTACCCTTTTGTCTTCTTAATTTAGGTTTAACATTTTTATTCATTTGTTACTCCTTAGTATATCTATAGCTCTATTTTACTATTTCTATTTTAAAAAGTCAAATATTTAATCTTTTACATCTTATACGCTTATTTGAAATAAACGATTGTTGAACCCTGTCCTCCTTCACCAGCTCCTCCATAACGATAACTTTCAACGTGAGGATTAGCTTTTACAAAAGATTGAACAAGATTACGGATGGTACCGGTTCCAAATCCGTGAATTATAGTGGCCTGTTTAACACCGGAGTACAAACAATCATCGAAATACTTTTCTAATTTAATCTTAGCATCCTCATAGCGTTCACCTCGTAAATCGAGCGAAAGTTTAAGAGACTGCTTGGAGGCTTTTTTTATAAATCTACTTGATGAATCAGTGGTCTTTTTAGGTAAATTTTCAACCAAATCGAGTTGCTTATCATTCAACACTAATGTGGCGTTGCCTACTAAAACCTCATACTGATGGGGTTTTAACATCTTGATAATTTGACCATATTGTTCATAATTTTTAACATAGACGTCATCACCTAATCGCAAGTCTCGTTTTTTCATGGTTATTTCTTCTTTTTTAGGAATTTCTAAGTTATCTAGTTCCTTTTTTATCGCGATAGTTTCATGAAGTTTAATATTGGAAGCTTTTTGTTTTTCTTTTAATTCTTCAAGTAAATTATTGGCATCAATAGTTACTTTACTTATTATTTTTTCAGCTTCCTTTTCAGCATTTTTCATAATCTTAAGGCGATCATTTTCAATTGTTTCCATTTTTTTATCATATAAAGCTATTGCTTCATTATATTTACTTTTCGTGTTTTCCAATTCTTCTTCTTTTTTGGCTACCTCATCTGTCATTTTTTCCAATTTTTCAACTAAGTTTTTAACTTCAGTTTTAGAAGTAGCACTTTTTCTTTCGGCAGCTTCAATAATTTCTTCTTTTAATCCTAAATTTCTAGCTATATTAAAGGCATTTGAAGATCCAGGGATACCTATTCTTAACTTGTAAGTTGGTAAAAGGGTATTGTCATCAAATTCCATCGATGCATTAACGACTCTTTCATCATTATAAGCAAATGCTTTTAACTCAGAATAGTGTGTAGTAGTTATAAAAGAAATTTTGTTATCTAATAAGTATGATAATATAGCAATGGCAAGATTAGAGCCTTCAAATGGATCAGTACCACCACCTATTTCGTCAAATAAAACCAATGAATCTCTAGTCACATAATTAATTATATTAATAATATTTTTCATATGTGAAGAAAATGTTGAAAGATTGGCCTGAATGCTTTGATCATCACCAATATCGCAAGTTATCGTATCAAAAATCATTATATCACTTTTTGCGTCTGCAGGAATCAGCAAACCATACTTGGTCATCAATGCCAAAAGTCCGACTGTTTTTAATAGAACAGTTTTTCCTCCAGTGTTAGGTCCTGTAATAACGATGCCTAAATTTTCTTTAAAATTAACATTATTAGGTATCACCTTAGGAACATTCAATAAAGGATGATAGGCATTTATTAAATTAAAATGATGAGAAGTGTTTATGGACACTCTTGAGGCATGCATTTTATTTGCGAGATTAGCTTTCGCGAAAATAAAATCAATATCAACAACCGTCAAGAAATTATTTTTGATTTCATCACTATTCTCAGCTACTTTTTTTGATAACATTCGAAGAATTCTTTCTTCTTCTTCCTTCTCTTTGGCGATTAAATGTTTCTTCTCATTCATAAGTTCACTAATTTGAATAGGTTCGATGTAAAATGTTTGGTTACTAGCTGAAACATCGCGAATAGTACCTTTAAAAGAATTTTTATATTCGGCCCTTACAGGAACTACATATCGATCATCTCTTAACGATATCGTTGCTTGACTAAGTTTATTTCCTTCTTTAGCAATTATTTCTTGAAGTTTATTCTTAATTCTTACATCCATTAATTTTAAATTACTTCTAATAGCTCGTAATTCTAAACTAGCATCATCAAGAATACTACCATCCTCATAAATAGCCTTACTTAATTCTTTATAGAGTTCATCATTGAAATATAATTTTTCAACATATTTTTGGTAAATGCTACTATCAATTTCCTCTTTAATTAAAGTTGCTAGATGCTTTTTAATTAAATTCATACTACTATATAATTTAATAATTTCGTATAAATCTAATCCTGCGAGTACTCCGCCTTTTGAAGCTACCAAGATAATTGGAAGCAAGTTAGATGTAATGATAATGGGAGCAGAACTCATTCTAAGAATAATTTTTAGAGCCTCATCAACTTCATTTAAAACTTCATTGAGAACATTTATATCATCATAAGGACGTAGTTTCAAACATCTTTCTTTAGTATTAGTTATAACTGCAAAATCTGCAAGCATACTTTGTATTTTATCAAATTCTAACTTTTTTAAGTAATAATCGTTGATTCTCATCATTTTTTACCTCATTTGGCTTCACTTTTTTTAAAAATTATGTTATAATATGGGCAGGAGGATGATTTTATGAGTAAAACCATCAAAGCAACATCTGAACAAATCCAAGAAATGTTGGAATACTATAAAGGGTATTTAGTAAAATGTGATAGCGCAAGCACACTTGGAAGAGTTCGCTTAGAAAAGACTGTAATAACATTTTATGCAACTAACACAATACTTTTTCAAGGACTTGAAGAAACAACAGAGTATAATATTTGGGCTGAAAAGTTTGGATTAGAAAAATCTGCAAATTCCAATCCTAATTATACAATGTATGAACAGCTATCCGCTATCGGTTGTGATGAAGTGGGAACCGGTGATTATTTCGGCCCCATCGTCGTATGCAGTGCTTTTGTAAATGCTAATCAAGTACAAGAATTAAAACATTTAGGCGTTAAAGATTCAAAACTTTTGATGGATGATGTGATAATAGACCTTGCCTTAAAATTGCGCAATATCATCACATATTCAATATTAGTTTTACCTCCTGAACGTTTCAATGCCCTTCACAAAACCGAAAACGATAATTTAAATTTTATAAAAGCATGTCTTCACAATAATGCTATAAATAGTATACTAAAAAAGCTTGATAATGTAAAGTATGACGCGATTATTATTGACGAGTTTACACCAGAAGAAAAATACTACCATTATTTAAAAAATGTTCCAAATGTTGTATCTGGTATAACTTTCATTCCTAAAGGAGAAAAAGCCCACGTAGCTGTCGCCGCTGCATCAATTTTAGCTAGAGCAGCTTTCCTAAAAGAGATGAAAGAGTTGTCAAAACTAGTAAAGGTTGATTTATTAAAAGGTGCTTCTACCGCAGTCGATCACCAAGCTGTCGGTATAATCAAATCTTATGGTATTAACATTTTAAATAAAATCGCTAAACGTAAATTTGCAAATACGGATAAAATCATCAATTATATGAAATCAAATAATATTAAAATTAGAGATTAAAATTCTATTTTTAAATTTAAAAACGCCTCATTTATAATAAATGAGGTGTTTTTTTACTAAAGTAAATATTTTATTTTTTTAATGATGCAATCATATCTTCAAATTCTTTTGGCAATTCACTAGTAAATTCCATGTATTTATTGGTTTTAGGATGAATAAATCCCAAGGTTTTAGCGTGTAGATATTGTCCAAAAGGGCTTGCAGCTCTTCTTGTACCATATAACAAATCACCAATGACAGGATGGCCAATATATGCCGTATGAACGCGAATTTGATGAGTTCTCCCAGTTTCAAGTTGACATTCAATCAATGTTGCATCTTTAAAACGTTCCAAAACCTTAAAATGGGTAATCGCTTCTTTACCATCAGCAACGACAGCTTGACGTTGGCGATTCTTAGGGTCCCTTCCGATTGGCGCAACAATTTTCCCATAATTATGATCAATAACACCATTTACAAGTGCAATATATTTACGCGTTGTTGTTTTGGCTTTTAACTGATTACTTAATGAATGGTGTGCAGCATCATTTTTACAAACAACTAATAGCCCTGATGTATCTTTATCGATACGGTGAACGATACCAGCTCTTATAACACCATTAATTTCAGATAAATCTTTACAATGATACATTAAAGCATTCACTAGTGTACCATTATGATGTCCAAACGCAGGATGTACAACCATGCCACTCGGTTTATTAACTACTAACACATCTTCATCTTCATAAACAATATCTAGCGGTATATTTTCTTTTTCAACAGTCGATGTTTTAATTGCTAAATCACTAATATCTACGGCATCATTTTCATGAACGATGAAACTCGGTTTCACATTTTTTCCATTTACTAAAACAAGACCCTGATCAAAGTAATTCTTTAAAGCACTTCTAGTTTCGTTATGATTATGCTTTACCAAGAATTTATCAATTCTTATGCCATCATCTTCAAGGCTAACTATTAATTTATTCATGGTCAATTTACTCATCATCATTACCTTCACTAGTTTCTTTCTTTTTTCTCTTCATCCACTCTGGCAATACTTTAATTGGATCCTTACTTTCAAAGAAAACTAAATGAATACATATCATCACAACGCCGATACATAAAAAGGAATCAGCAAGATTAAAAGTAGGATAATCTGTCCAAAATGCAAATTGAATAAAGTCGGCAACGCCATTTTTACTAAAGATTCTATCAATCATGTTTCCAACAGTCCCCGCTAGAGCTAAAACCAAACCATATGAGTAAAATGGTCGACGTTTTAATCTAAAATCTTTCAATAAATAAATCAATAAGGTAACTCCTAACACACTTACAATTTGAAGTAATACAGGATGATTGTTCAGCATACTCCAAGCGGCACCAGTGTTATAACATGGATGTATATTGAATAAACCTTTAATGAAAGTAACACTTTCGTATAGTTGATATGGTGGATTTAAGAAGATATATTTAGTAATTTGATCCAAACAAACTAACACTGTTACAAGTATTGTACATATAAGATAAGCCATATGCTCCTCCTTAAATTATAAAATATATTATAGCTACCACAAAAATAGCAAAAATCCAATAAACATAGTTAAAAAATTCTGAAGTAAATATTGCTTTTACATCGGTATTTTTAATTATTTCAGCATTAGGAAAATAATTTTGTAACAATTTAATATATATTGTATTTCCAAATGCAATTAGTATAACGAGTATAAAAGGTATTGCAATCATAATTATCCAGTAAATTACAAAATTTTTAGAAAAAATTGTTAAAATATTAACAAATAAAACAGCTATAGGTAAAGCAGCAATAATGATTACTAAATAACTCCACATTGTTGCTAAATGCATATAATGTTTTTTGGAAATATTTTCTTTAGAAAAAAAGTTTAAAACTACTTCACCTAAAAAATACTTTATAAAATTACAACAATTATGTTCAACAACTATGGTGTTTTCATCCTCAGTTCTCAAATATTCTTCCACTAAGGCACTACATTCTTTTCCTTTTTTAATCATTTCTTTTATTTTCATAATGATTTCTCCACATTTCTTTTTACGAGATAATCATACGCTTCTTTAAGAGATGCAACAGGTACAATTTCTAAATTAGTTGGTTTTCCCAAATCTTCATAAGCTTTTATCGCTTCAACATAATTAGAACTATTTTCATAGTCAATTGATCCGTCAAGATTTCTTTTTATAGGGGCAAAGAAAATATCAACATCATTATAGAAAGCGGTGTATATTTTTTGATACATAGATCCAATCTCTCCAACTTCGCCCATCGCTGTCACTTCTCCTGTACCCGCTATTTTTAATCCGCCAGTGATATCTTCATTAGATAAAGCAGAACAAATCATAAGAGCTTGTAACAATCCCCCACTAGGTCCTAATGTTGAAGAGCTTTTAATTTTATAATTAGGATTAGCGTTGCTACTATCGATTATATAGTAATCATAAGTGGAGATACCTAAATAAAAGTATTCTAAGCCATCAGCATCTTTAATTTTATAGTTGAAAGTATCATTTAAGAAAATTTCTTTATTATCTCTAACAACTTTCATAGTGAATTCTTTGTGATTTTCATCACAAGGAATATTTTTTATACCTTTAAGAAAATCAATATCAGTAGTAACTTTATTACCATTAAATTCGGTAATAATATCACCAATTTTAAGTTGTTTAGGAGCATAAATTGAAAGAATATCTATTATCTTACCATTATATTCATAATTTAACTCTTTTCCCATTAATGTATAAGCACTGATTAAAGCATTATTGATACTCACTTCTTTTTGAATTTTTCCAGATTTAATTTGATCAGCAAGATTCATATCATACGATTTGCTTGCGGGATATACTCTAAAAGATTTATGTGTTTTACCAAGAAGATATTTTAATATTGATATTTTATTATGAGAAAATACTGCAACAGTATTAAAACTACCGCTTTCTTTAAATCCATTATCAATTTCAATAACATTAGCAACACTATTTACTGATCCTGGAGTACTAAGGTTGTAAGGAACTTTAATAATTGATAGTGCTAATACAATAATGGTGAATATAAGATATGGAACGATAAAATACCAATTTTTTTTAAATAACTTTTTCACTATTTATCACCAATTCAATATTTGGAATTTTACGATAAGTAACCGACGCAGCATCAAGCATTTTTTTAGCAGCGATGTCAGATTCAGTTCCCTCATACTTAGCATTCATATAAACTATCTCTTTAATACCTGCTTGAATGATAAGTTTAGTACAATCATGACAAGGGAAAAGCGTTACATAAATTGTGGCACCTTCTAAAGATGAACTAGAATTCAAAATAGCATTGGGTTCAGCATGGACAACATATGGATATTTAGAATCTAAAAATCCTTTATCGCGATCCCACGGAAATGCATCATCACTACATCCAAAAGGAAAACCATTGTAACCAATTCCAATAATCCGTTTTGCTTTATTAACAATGCAAGCACCAACTTTTGTATTAGGATCTTTACTGCGCATACTAGATAAAATTGCAACACCCATAAAATAAGTATCCCAATTAATATAGTTTTGATCTTTCATAAAAGCTCCTCTTCCTATTTTATTTCTATTTTTAATTCCTTTAATTGAGCATCAGCCACAGGAGTAGGGGCATCACTCATTAGGCATTTAGCGCTAGCAGCTTTAGGGAAAGCTATTACTTCACGAAGATTATTATTATAAGTTAATAACATTACCAAACGGTCAAGCCCTATTGCGAGACCTCCGTGTGGAGGAGTACCATATTTTAAAGCATCAACAAAATATGAGAATTTTAGGTTTACTTCTTCTTTTGATAGTCCTATCGCTTCAAACATTTTTGCTTGGATAGCTTGATCATGTATTCTAATGCTGCCGCCTCCTAATTCATAACCATTTAAAACTATATCGTAGGCTTTGGCCATCGCATGTTTTGGATCTGATAAAAGAATATTTTCATCACCATCTTTAGGAGATGTAAATGGGTGGTGAGCTGCTACATAACGATTTTCTTCTTCAGAAAATTCAAAAAGCGGCCAATCAACAACCCATAAGAAATTAAACTTAGAATTATCAATCATGTTTTGTTCTTTAGCAATCGTTAAACGAAGTGCGCCTAGAGCTGAATTACAATTTTCTAAACTATCGGCAACGAAAAGTACTAAATCATCATTTTTTAAATGAAGTTTTTCAATTAATTCTTTAGAACTGTTTTCATCAACAAACTTAGCAATTGATCCTGTAAATGCGTCATTTTCTAATTTTAACCAAGCTAAGCCTTGAGCATGATATTTTTTAGCAAGTAAAGTTAGGCGATCAATTTCTTTGCGTGAATATTTCGGTGCTGCACCTTCTGCGACGATTGTTTTAACGTAGCCACCATTTTCTAGCACGTTATTAAATACTACAAATGGAACTTTTTTAGCCCAAGATGAAACGTCATTTAAGAGCATTTCGAAACGCGTATCAGGCTTATCACTACCATAATAATCCATAGCATCTTGCCATTTCATTCTTGTGAATGGAGTTTTAATGTCCATATTAAGAATATCTTTCCATACTTTTTTCAATAAACCTTCTACAACTTGATAGATATCTTCTTCATCAACAAAACTCATTTCAAGGTCTACTTGTGTAAATTCTAGCTGTCTATCAGCTCTTAAATCTTCATCACGGAAACATTTAACAATTTGGAAATAACGATCCATACCAGCAACCATTAATAATTGCTTATATAATTGTGGTGATTGTGGTAAAGCATAAAAACAACCATTATGAACTCTTGAAGGAACTAAAAAGTCGCGAGCTCCTTCTGGAGTTGATTTACCTAGCATAGGTGTTTCAATTTCCACAAAATTCAAACTATCGAAGTAATTACGAATTGACATACATGTTTTATGACGTAATACCATGTTTTTTTGCATTGGCTGACGTCTTAAATCCAAGTAACGGTAACGCATTCTTGTATCCTCAAGAGCGTCAGTTTGGTCTTGAATTAAGAGTGGTGTCTGTTCAGCTGTATTTAAAATTACAAGTTCTTCTACTTGAACCTCGATATCGCCTGTTGGTATATTAGGATTTTTACTTGATCTTTCAACAACTTTTCCAGTAGCCTTCAAGACATATTCGTTTTTTATTTCTAGCGCTTTACTATAATTAGGATTTTCAGGATTAACAATTAATTGAGTGATACCATATCGATCACGCAAATCAATAAATATTAGCCCTCCAAGATTACGCTTTTTACTGCACCATCCTACTAACGTAACAACTTCGCCAACATTTTCTAATTTTAATTCGCCATTTGTTTTAGTACGCATACTTTTCTTCCTCTTTTATTTCAAAATATTCATTAATTTCTGTACATTTAATTCTTTTTTCTTCTTTTGTGATAGTATTTTTCACAACTATTTCATTATTTGCGATTTCATCATCACCTATTATGATGATATCAGTAGCTTCTAATCTATCTGCCATCTTAAATTGTGGTTTTAAATTTACAGCTGAGTAATCCATTTCAGCTTTTATACCTCTATCGCGTAAAAAATTGCACAATTTCAAAGCCGGTATTTTTGTTGTTTCACCAATTGATAATACTGCAACTATTCTTTCAGCCTCGCAATAATCATTAATTCCTAGTTCATCCATTATTGCCATTAATCTTTCTACGCCCATAGCGAAACCTATCGCTTCTACATCAGGTCCATCGAATTCTTTTCCCATATCATTGTATCTACCACCAGCACACACTGCTAAGCCATTCAATGCTGATTCAGGGTTTTGATAAATTATTTCAAAGACATCATTAGTATAATAGTCTAATCCTCTAACCATTCGTTCACTTATTTCGTACGATATATTTAAATTTTTTAAACTATTTAATAACTTATCAAAGTATTCTTTATCTTCAGGTTCTAAGTAATCGGCTATTTTAGGAGCATTTTTAATTATTGGCGATGAACCATCAACTTTACAATCAAGCATTCGTAGAGGGTTTTTCTCAAAACGATTTTGACAATCCTGACAAAGACTGTCTAAATGTTCTGAAAAATATTTTTTTAAAACCTTGGAATATTCTATACGAGAGTTTTTCCCACCGATTGTGTTAATACATACTTTTAAATTTTTAAGGCCTAAAGCATTGAGCATTTTACATGCCATATTTATAATATCGGCATCCATTAAAGGATTTTGGGGACCGTAACATTCTATACCTAATTGGGTGAATTGACGATAACGACCTGCCTGTGGTCTTTCATATCTGAACATTGGACCAAAATAATAATATTTCTTTATGCCTGGTTTTACGTATTCTTTATTTTCAATAAAGTGACGCATAACCGCCGCTGTAGCTTCAGGACGTAAGGTTAATGATCTGTCTCCTCTATCTGTGAAAGTGTACATTTCTTTTTGAACAATATCGCTAGAGTCCCCAACAGATCTAGTAAAACACTCTGTTGCTTCAATTATAGGCGTTATGATTTCTGAAAAACCGTATTTTTGGGCTATTTTTGTACATTTGTTTTCGATATGACGATATTTTAGGACTTCATTATCTACGTAATCTAGTGTTCCTTTTAGTTTTGTTATTTTCATATTACACCTTTCTAATAAAAATGAGCAAAAAAGACATTCCAAGGACGCTATCGTTGAAACAGCGCGGTACCACCTCAGTTCAGTTTTTTCTGCTCTTATTTTCATTTTATCGCTTTAAAATGCGTTCTTCTCAGAAATTGTCAGTTTCGTCAACGAAGAATTAATATATTTCTTTCTTTAGTATACAAGAATCTATTGTTTTTTGCAAGTGTTTAGAAATTTTTTATTTCATCGAGAGCTTTCTTATCAAGTCTTTCTATCACGGCCGTCAATAGTTTAACGGTATTTTGATAATCTGAATAAGAAATCATCGAAGTATGTGAATGAATATAACGTGCTGGTAAACAAATACTCATAGCAGGAGCGCCACTATTTGTTAAATGCATTGCTCCAGCATCAGTACCGCCTCTTTTCAAATAATCTATTTGATAAGGGATGTTTAATTCATCGGCAATACTTGTTATGAATTTACGTAATCCTACATGACCAATTAGTGCACCATCATAGATTAATAAAGCAGGTCCACTACCCATTTTACAACTGTTACTTAATCCTGGAACATCTGTTGCGATGGTAACATCTAAAGCAAGCACAACATCAGGTTTTGTCATCTGAGCAGCCGTGCGAGCTCCGCGAAGACCAACTTCTTCTTGAACTGTTCCCATACCTAATACAGTATTTGGAGTCTTTTTGCCATTGATATTCTTTAAAGTATCTAAAACGATAGCACAACCGATACGGTTATCAAATGCTTTAGCAAGTAAGTAATCAGGATTGGCCATAACTTGAAATTCGATTGCAGGTGTTACCATATCTCCAACCTTAATTCCTAGACTTTCTACTTCAGCTTTATCTTTTACGCCAAGGTCTAAATACATTGTATCAATGTTTACAGCCTTAGTATGCTCTTCAGCCGTTAACATGTGAGGAGGTTTAGACCCCATAACTGCACGGTATACCTTACCATTTGAAGCAGTAACATCGTATTGTTGGGCTAACATTACTTGACTCCACCAACCGCCAATTGTTTGAAATTTCAAGAATCCTTGTTCAGTAATTTCTGTAACAATAAATCCGACTTCATCCATATGTCCTGCTATCGCAATTTTAGGCATTTCAGCGTCACCTTTATGAGTGGCAATAATGCTACCAATATTATCATATGAAATTTCAACATCTAGTTTTTTCATTTCACGTTCCATTATGCGGCGAACTGCACCTTCAAAACCACTAATTGCTTTAGCTTCTGTAATTTCTTTTAAAAATAAATACTTTTCTTCCATATTAAACCCCTTATTATTTACATTTGTTGTGGAGCACTAATTCCAAGTAGATATAAACAATCTTTAATTACTACTTGTAGTGCTTTTAAAATTGTTAATTTCTCTAATGTTTGTTTTTTATCATCAGTAATAACTTTTTGATCATTATAATAACTATGTAATGCATAAGCTAAACTATCTAAGTAATGGCATAGTTTGTGAACTAAACGTTTAGTAGCGACTTCTTCAATTACAGCTTGATAGTTAACTAATAGCATTAGTATTGCTTTAAAACTATTTTTATCTATTGAATCAAATGAATTTTGATAAACGATTTTTTCACCTAATGATTCAAAATTTTTAAAGATACTTTGAATTCTTGCATAAGCATACTGAGCATAGTATACAGGATTTTCGTTGTTCTTTTTCTTCATCAAATCTAAATCTAAATCGAGGTGTGTCGATAACGATTTAGAAACATAAAAGTAACGTAGAGCATCTGTACCTACTTCTTCAATTAAGTCGTTTAAAGTAATGGCTTTACCACTTCTTTTGCTCATTTTGACTTCTTCACCATTTTCCATTACTCTAACCATTTGTAAAATTTCAACATCGATTAAATTACTATCTCCACCCACCATGTTAACAGCAGCCTTTAATCTTGCGATATAGCCATGGTGATCAGATCCTAAAACATCAATCAAATGGTCATAACCACGTGATAGTTTATTAGCATGATAAGCAATATCTGGCAATAAATATGTGTAATTCCCATCACTCTTGATGATTACGCGGTCTTTTTCATCACCATATGCACTAGTCTTAAGCCAAAGTGCCCCATCGCTTTCATAAGTGTAGCCACCTTGTTTTAATTTTTCTAATGTACTTTGTACCTGGCCTGTTTGGTATAAAGTTTTTTCGCTAAACCATGTATCAAATTCAACATTAAAATGTTTTAAATCTTTTTTTAGATTACCTAATAAAAACTTAGTGCCATAGTTTTTAAAAAATTCCAAATCATATTCTTTAATAAACTTATCACCATATTCACTTTTAATCATTTCAGCAATGGTAATAATTTCTTTACCATGATAATAATCTTCTTTAAATTCAATTGGTAAACCAAAAAGTTCTTTGTATCTCTCATAAACACTCAAACCCATATTAGTGATTTGGTTACCAGCATCATTAACATAGTGTTCACGGTCAACTAGATAACCGGCTTTTTTCATACAACGAGCAAGTGAATCACCATAGGCTGCCCCTCTACCATGACCGATATGAAGATATCCTGTAGGATTGGCACTAACAAATTCAAGATTGATTTTTTCACCTTTACCAATATTAGATGATCCATACTTATCGTTTTGACTTAATATTAAAGGCACTACTTCAAGCAAATAATCTAAATCTAGATAAAAATTAATAAATCCAGCACCAGCCACTTCTACTTTCGACGTGTGGCATTTTTTTAAATCCAAACCATTTTTAATATCTGTAGCGATTAATTGCGGAGCTTTATGTAGAGAGCGAGCCAAACGCATCGCTATATTAGTGGAAAAATCTCCGTTTTTTGAATCTTTTGGCACTTCAAGAACTATATCATTTTCATTCAAATCACTTACACCCAAACTAAATACTACATTTAATATTTCTTTTTTAATATTATTCATTAAGTCTACAATCATAGTTAGCTCCTTATTATTTTTCCAATATCACTTTTTTTCTATTATACCATTTTTTTCTATATATTTCAATTAAAATAATTTTTAATAAAAAAGCCAAAAGAGACGATGATACACCTCTTTTGGAAGTTTAAAATTTTTTTCAACTTTATTTTTAATTTTTTAATTATTTTTTTAATTTATATACCCAGAGAGCCGTTATCACAGTTGCGTCAACCGCAAGTTAAATATGGTGGCAAGTCAAAAATAATACTCTTCAGGATCCCTACTCAATGGCAGGTTTTCAACAACAAGTACTTTAGACTCCCTATGTCGTAATGTTCGGGTCGCATAAAATGGTGAAACACGAACCCACCAGGCATATTAATTATACCATTAATCGATTATTTTTGCAAGATGTTTTCGCTTTTTTTCTAAGATAATAATGGCAATCAAATTAATGGTTCCAAGTAAAATCATCCCAATATCTAAAAGACTAATCGCCGCTTCAGTTGAAGTTATAATACCTACAATTATTCCTACTGCATAAATTATTTTATAAAGAAAAACAATTGTTCTGGGCTTTATATTAGTAACTTCACTAAAAAACAACGCATTACTTTCACCAAGATAAAACTGTCCAACAACACTCGCAAAAGCAAATACACTTAAAAATAAAAAACCAAAAAATGCCCCTATTTTTCCCATACCCGCATCAAAAACTTTAATAATCATATCACTACTAATAACTCCACCTGTATTTATATTCATCTGCACAATAAAAATTCCCGTTAATGTACACATTAAAAGCGTGTCAACGTAAACACCGATTATTTGTAAATATCCTTGCGTTTCGGGACATCCATCGCTCATTCCCGTAATTGAAGGAGTTGTACCAAGACCTGCTTCGTTAGAAAACAAGCTTCTTCTGAAACCTGTTGAGATACTATTTATGATATAACCTACACCAAATGACTTGATGTTAAAAGCACTATTGAAAATTTTTGTCACTGCAATAGGCAAAGCCTTTATATTTACACACATTAAAATAATCGTTAGCAAAACAAAACCAATTGTCATATAAGGTACAAATAACTCCGTAACCTTTACAATTGTTTTTGTCCCTCTAAAAGCTACAATTACTATTAATAGAAATAAAACTATACCAACTAATATTTTGGAAATTTCAAAATAACTCGATATAGCCGTTACTACTGTATTGACTTGAAGGGGCGGAAAAAATAGGGTATTAGTTAAAAGTAAAAACACCGCAAAAATGATACTGAGAGTTTTACAATTAAGCCCCTTTAAAATATAATAACATGCTCCTCCCCTTTTTTCATTTTCAATGGTCGTTTGGTATTTGACAGCGTAGTAATTTTCCAAATAACTAAGACTACAGCTAAAAAAGCCAAATATCCACATCCAAATAATTACACCTGGCCCTCCGACAACGATCCCTGAACTAACTCCAACTAAATTACCAGTACCTATATTTGTTGCAAGAGTGACCAAAAAAGCATGATAACTAGGTGTTCCCTTAATGCTTTTAAGAGCTTTGAAAGCTTTGAACTGTGGCATTTTTAAATATATACTAAAAAAGATTCCACCTAAAAAAATTAAAAATATTAAAATTGTAATTGCAGTATTCATACTACATTTTACGCATAACTTTTATTTTTATAACAAAGGTGTTAAATCATAACAAATGAATTTTGTTTTATGCTATAATAAATGATGAAAAAACAAAAAGGAGGCTTATATGAGTGTTAAATCGCGATTTTTAAAATATGTTACATATGACACACAATCTGATGAAAATGGTACCACAACTCCTAGCACATTGAAACAATTAGATCTTGGCCGAGCATTAGTGTCAGAATTACATGAAATGGGAGTGTCAAATGCTTACCTTGATGAATTTGGTTATGTTTATGCCGTAGTAGAGAAAAATACTGAAAGTACTACTTCTATTGGATTGATTGCTCATCTCGATACAGCAACAGAACTTAGTGGTAAAAATGTTTTACCACAAATTCATCTATTTGAAGGAAAAACTATTAAAATTAGTGATGACGTTTTTCTTTCACCCATCGAGTTTCCTAAACTTGCTAGGGCTAAAGGTCATGAAATTATCACTGCTAGTGGCAATACATTACTAGGGGCTGATGACAAAGCTGGGATCGCCATAATAATGGAAACTTTAGATAGAATTATAAAAGAAAACTTAGCACATCCAACTATCTATGTAGCATTTACACCTGATGAGGAAATAGGTGAGGGAACTAGTCACTTTAATTACGACTTTTTTAAAGTTGATTTTGCATATACCCTTGATGGTGGTGGTCCAAATATTATTAACTATGAAAACTTTAACGCTTCTAGTGCGAAGGTAACAATAAAAGGAAAAGCAATTCATCCAGGTTCAGCTAAAAACAAAATGGTTAATAGTCAATTAGTAGCTATGGAATTCAACAGCATGTTAAACCCTTGTAAAACACCCGAGCATACAGAAAACTACGAAGGATTTCATCATTTGACTAATATGATAGGTACCGTTGAAGAATCAACCCTTCATTATATAATAAGAGACCACGACATTGACCTACTTCATGAAGAGGAAAACGCCTTTTTAAATGTAAAAGATTACTTAAATAAAAAATATCATGATGAATTAGTAAGTGTTACAATTAAAGAAAGTTATCTTAATATGAAGGAATTAGTCCTTAAGAAAGCATATGTTCTTGATTATCCTGCTAAAGCTTTAATAAAAGAAAACTGCAATCCAGAATTTGAACCTATTAGAGGAGGCACAGATGGTGCTAGACTATCATACAATGGCGTCATTACCCCTAATCTTGGAACAGGAAGTTATAATCACCATGGAGCGAGAGAATACGCTGACGTGTATGAAATGGAACTAATGGTTAGGGTTGTTTTAAATATTCTTGAACAATTAAAATAAAAATTAGCACATTAGATTTGTAATCAGTTAAACGATTACCTATCCAATGTGCTTTTTATTTATTTTGTTTGAAACTGCGATTCTTGATATTTGTTAACGTGATCAATTATTTTTTTCTTAACATCGAAAGTTGGAACTGACCCCATAGCTACTTCTGCAGCCCAAATAACTGCTCCACATGCGGGGGCTGTATTTAAAACAATATATTTGCAAGGTATTTTAGTATATTTTTCAACCTCGTTTTTAAAACCTTCAAACATATCAGGTGCCGTAGCATTAGCCCATACAGAGCCAGCTAAAATAACTGGTATTTCATTGGTAAAATTTAATTCATTTATGCATCCTGCGATGCTTTGGCCCATACATGCTCCTGCTACTCTTAAGATATTACTTGCAACTTGGTCCTTTTTATTAGCACAAGCAAAAAGCAATTTAATAATTTTTGTGCGGTCGATCATTCTTTTATCTGTTAACCAAATAATTTTAGACAAATATTCTTCTTTGTTAGATATTTCTAGAATTTTTAAAACTTCATCAGTTAAAATAGTATGAGGTCCCATTCGATATAGCTCATCATATACAGCTTGAAAAGTTCTTCTTGTAAGATAAGCTCCACCTGCTTCGTCACCAGAAATATAGCCTACACCGCCAACTTGGACATGCTTACCATCCTCACCAATTCCTACACTTACTGTACCGGTACCATTAATCGAACAAACGCCATAGCCTGATGGTGCAGCAGCTTTCAAGCCTAAAAATCCATCATTATCCATTTCAAAGTTCTTGAAACCTATTTTTTTTATAACTTCGTTTAATTTATCTTTTTGATCTTTTACATCAGCTCCTGCTAACCCAAAAGCAGCACCTATAATATCGGTAACTTTTATGTTATTACGTGACAACAATGTTTCAATTTCTTGTCCCATAACACGATATGTTCCTTCAAAACTATCTTTTAGTGCTTCATGGCTGCATGTTCCTGATCTATGTCCATCAATAAATTCACCATTTTCATCAAACAACAAATAATCTGTTTTGGTATTTCCACCATCTACGCCAAGAATATACTTCATAACTATTCCTATTTGTTAAATTGAGGTAAATATTCTTTATGAGCTTCAAGCATTTCTTCGAAGCATTGCATAGACGTATTCATGTCACGCATTAACGGATTAGTTGTCATTGCTTTAATAACTTCCTCACGATCGCCTGTCATTGCAGCTTTTACGGCATGTCTTTCATATGCTTTAATCATTTGGATGTATTCAATAATATGTTCATTATCAACATGTTTAGCCTTGATAGGTTTAGCGCCATCTTTGCCAATAACTGCTTGAATTTCAACAGCATCATCATCTCTTAAGAATGGTAAAGCACCATTATTTAATACATTAACAACATGAACTTCTTGTAAATCATTGTAAATAGCATTCACTAACGAAATTGCAACTTCTGAATAGCGAGCACCACCACGTTTAGATAGCAATTCAGGTTTTACATGTAATTCGCTATTTTCATATAGATGTAATAATTGTTCTTCTATTTCCATACAAACTTCTGCACGTGTGTGCTCAGCGTGAAGAAGTTTATCTAATTTGCCATCTCTTAAATAATAATATTCTAAATAACTAGATGGTATAGCACCAATTGCTTGAATTTGTTCTTTAGTAAAACCAGCCACGGGAATATTTTTCATAGCTTCACTATTTACACCCTGTTGTAAGGCTTCTTGAAGATAGTCTTTTCCATTATCTTCTATCGCCGTAACGTATGTAAAATGATTTAGGCCGTAATATTCAATATGAGCATTAGGAAGATTCATACGTTTTTTAATACCATCTATCATGTTAATTGGAACATTGCATAATCCCATCATTTTAACATCTGTGTAATTAAGCAAAGCTTGCGCAATCAAACCAGAAGGATTAGAGAAATTGATAAGCCATGCATTTGGACAACATTTTTTCATTAGTTCAACAATTTTAAGCATAGCAGGAATTGTTCTAAAAGCTTTAAACATTCCACCCATACCACAAGTTTCTTGACCAATCATACCATATTTTAGTGGTATTTTTTCATCTAATGCACGAGCAGGCAATTTTCCAACTCTAATTTGGCCTAAAACGAAATCGGCATTCATAAGTGCTTCTTCATAATCCATTGTTAAAACAACTTTGCAATCCAAACCTGCTGCTTTAATCATTCTTTGACATAAACCACCAACTATATTTAATTTTCTTTCATCGATATCCATTAAATATAATTCTTTTACAGGTAAAGTTTCTCTCTTATTTATTAAACCTTCAATTAATTCAGGTGTATAAGTACTTCCAGAACCAATAATACAAATTTTCATATTTCTTATTCTCCTTATTTAAATTTTTTTAAATCATTTACACGATCTAATGCTTCCCACGGAAGGTTTAAATCATTTCTACCAAAATGTCCATAACTAGCAGTTTGCTTGTATATTGGGCGACGTAAATTTAATGTTTCAATTATACCCTTTGGTGTTAATGAAAAATTATCTCTAATAATTTTTACTAAAGTCGCTTCGTCATATGGTGAAGTTCCGAATGTATCAACTGCTATTGATGTAGGATCAGCAACACCGATTGCATAAGATAATTGTATTTCCATCTTTTCAGCAAAACCCGCCGCAACCATATTCTTAGCGATATATCTTGCCATATATGAGGCACTACGATCAACTTTTGTAGGATCTTTACCACTAAAAGCGCCACCTCCATGTCTTGCATAACCACCATATGTGTCAACTATTATTTTTCTACCAGTAAGACCGCTATCACCTTTAGGTCCACCTATAACAAATCTTCCTGTAGGATTAACATATATTTTAGTATTCTCATCCATTAATTCACTAGGAACAACTGGTTTTATCACATTTTCAATAATCAAGTTTCGTAATTCTGCTTGAGATACGTGTTCATCATGCTGAGATGATACAATGATGGAATCGATTCGTTTAACAGCACCATTGTCATACTCAACGCCAACTTGTGTTTTGCCATCAGGTCTTAAACATGTAACAATACCATTTTTTCGAACTTTTGAAAGTTGTAAAGCTAATTTATGCGATAAAACTATCGGCATAGGCATATATTCATCAGTTTCATCGCAAGCATAACCAAACATCATGCCTTGATCTCCTGCACCATCAGTATCAACACCAAGGGCAATATCAGGCGATTGTTCATTAATTGAAACAATTACACCTACATTTTCTGCATCAAAACCAAATTTTCCACGGTTGTATCCTATTTCATTTATTGTATTGCGGACAATTTTTTGAACATCGCAATATCCTGTAGTAGTTATTTCACCCATTACAAGCACAAGGCCTGTTGTAACAGCTGTTTCACAAGCTACACGAGCCATAGGATCTTGAGATAATAAATCATCAAGGATAGCATCAGATATTTGATCGCAAATTTTATCAGGATGGCCTTCAGTTACAGATTCAGAAGTAAATATTTTTTTATTATCTTTGTACATACAATACCTCTTAATATTTGTTTACTTCTTACATATTATACTTTCTTTTATATTTTTTTGCAATAAAAATGTTGTAAATAATGCATTATAAGGTTCATGCGTGAATTGCAATTTTTCTTTTGTTATAGGGTGAAAAAAAGTCAGCACAAAGCAAGCTAACGCGAGAGGAAGTTTGCGCGTATTATCACCATATAATACATCTCCCAATATTGGATGATTAATATTCGCTAGTTGTAATCTTATTTGATGATGTCTGCCGGTTACTAATTCAATAACTACTAAAGAGGTATTATTATATTCACCTATTTTTTGGTAATACAACACCGCTTCTTTACCTTTTTCGTTATTTGCATCATTAATAATGCAAGATATACCATTTTTCTCATCTATCATCATATAATTTTTTAAAATATGTTTGTTATTATCTAAAAATTTACCATTAACAACTGCTAAATATTTTTTCGTAAAGTTTTCATTATGAAGACTAATATCCTTAGATAAGCGCGTAGCTGCTTTTGAGGTTTTAGTAAACACCATAACTCCTTCAGTCATTCTATCTAACCTATGAACTAGGCCAAGATAAACATTTCCTGGTTTATTGTATTTTTCTTTCAAATACCTTTTAAGGATATCAACCATACTGTCATCATTACTAATATCTTTTTGTGATAATACACCCTGTGGTTTATACACTACCAAAAGATGATTATCTTCGTATAGTATTTCAATTTTATAATTCTTATCTTTTATTTTTACGTTAATAATTTCCATAATTACCTCGATGATTAATTATATCATAAAATAGTTTTTTTTACATTATTTACACAAATTGAATATACTTTTTTAAATAATTGCTAAATAAATTTTTCCTATTAATTCAATAAAAAAAGAGGCATTTATACTAACTGTCTCTATAATTTCACTTTAATATTTTAAATTAAAATGTAACAACAAGTAACATCTTAAATCTTTCCAATCCTTCTACTGCGTGTGGGTGACCTGCTGGCATTATAATTGTTTCACCTTCTTTTAATGTGTAAACAGTATCATCAATTGTAATTTTACCAACACCATCCAAAACAGTAACCATAGCATCACCATCTGATTTATGTGTGCTAATTTCTTCACCTTTTTCAAAAGAAAAGATTGTTATACTTACTTTATTATTTTGAATTAATATTTTACTCACAACTTGACCATCTTGATAATTAATTTGATCTTTTAGTTTAAGAACTTCTTTCTTGAAAATATTTTTCATAATTTCTTGCACATTCAACTCCTATTTTTTCAATCATACAAAAGTATTTTAAGATGTTGTTATCAAAAAAGTTTAAAATATACTTTATATTAATAAAAATGTAAATTTTTTTTAATGTTAATAAAAGAATTTTTCCTATCATTTTAGTTGTTTTTTATTAATAAATGTGATATTATATAAATACTTAAGAGAGGTTATATATGAATAACAATACTAGTACCAATAATAATATCGTTCAAGCACAAAGTGATGATGCAGCGCAGAACAAACCTAAAAAGAAACTTTCGAAAATAGAAAGAAAAAAATTACGTGTTATTAATCGCCTAATTGAAGGACAATATAATGGAACCGAGGCTGCAAAAAAACTTAATTTAACACCAAGACAAGTAAGAAATTTGAAACGACAAGTTTTGAATGAAGGTGTTGATGGCGTAATTCATAAGAACAAAAATTACAAGCCCTATAATACCTATGATTCTGAAATAAGCACTTTCGTTTGTAAACTTTATCGAAAGGAATATCGTGGTATGAATTTTAGTGCTTTTGCGAGATTAGTTCAAGATGAATATGGTATTGAAGCTTCACGTAGTACTATTTATAATTTTCTTCGCCGTGGCAGAATTAGAAGCCCTCAAAGAAAAACTAAAAAACGTAAGGTTGTTCTAGTAGAAGAAACTACTCAATCTACTCAAAATGTAAAAGATACCACTAAAAAAGCTGCCACAAAAAAAGCCGCTGCTTCTAAAGTTACTACTAAAAAAGCAACTAAATAAATATAATTAATCGAAAATTAAATTACACATAATTTTCGATTTTTTCTTATGGAGGTTTTATGAAACATACTAGAACAATAAAAGTTGGCAATGTCATAATCGGACCTAATCATCCCATTGTAATTCAAAGTATGACAACAACCAAACCTAAAAATATAAGTGAAACGATCACAGCTATAAACAATCTTTCTAAAATAGGCGCTGAAATTGTTCGTGTCGCAATTGAAGATTTAGAAGACGCAGCTGCAATCAGTCTTATTAAACCGCACATAAATGTCCCAATTGTTGGCGACATTCATTTTGATTATAAATTGGGCATCGCAGCAATAGAGGCTGGAGCCGATAAAATTAGAATCAACCCTGGAAATATTTTAGACATCGAAGGACTACATGCAATAATTGAAGCAGCAAAATCAAAAAACATTCCAATCAGAATAGGATTTAACAGTGGTTCTATTTCAAAAATTGTAAATAAAAAGACCGAAGTTGACGCTATTTTAGAAACGGTTGACCATTATATTAAGATGTTTGAAAGTTGGGACTTTTACAATTTCTGTATTAGTATTAAAATGTCAGATCCTCTTCTAACGATTACCGCCAATGAGCGCTGCTTTAACAAATATGATTATCCTCTTCATATAGGTTTAACTGAAGCAGGTGATATAATTAGTGGTACAGTACGCTCAAGCTATGTCCTCGGAACTTTGATTAGTAAAGGAATAGGAGATACCATAAGAGTATCACTAAGTGCTCCTCCAGAAAAAGAAATTGAAGTTGCAGAAGAAATTCTAAAAATGCACAACAAGATACCAGGCGCAACACTTATAAGTTGTCCAACATGTGGTAGAACCAGTTACGATATGTTAAGGATAATTGAGGAATTAGGCCCTTTAATTAGAAATATCAAAAAAAACGTCAAAATAGCCATTATGGGTTGTGTTGTAAATGGGCCTGGTGAAGCTAAAGATGCCGATATCGGTATAGCCGGAAACAAAGGTAAAATAATGATTTTTAAAAAAGGTAAAATTATAAAAACTGTTGATGAAAGCAAAATTAAAGACATCTTAATAGAAGAAATAGAAAATTTATAAGCCCGTTTTGAAATCAAAACGGGCTTTTTTTTATGCATTTTTGATAGATATATTTCCATCAACAAAATCAACAAGATAATGTTTGTATGGTACAATTTCGGAAGAAATAATACTTTTTGCAAGAAGAGTTTCAATATTTTTTTGGATAAAACGTTTAATTGGTCTTGCTCCATAAGTCGTGTTATAACTATTATCTAAAACATATTGTTTTAAATTATCAGTAAATTCTACTCTGATGTTATTTTTTTCAAGACGTTGCGATAAATCTCTTAACATCTTTTCAACAATCTTACATTGTACATCCTTTGATAATGGATTAAATAAGATAATTTCATCAATACGATTTAAAAATTCTGGTTTAAAGCTTGCTTTAACAAGTTCCATTACTTTCTTTCTTGAATCGTCGTTTACCCCATCAAGCAAATATTCACTACCTATGTTAGAAGTCATAATGATTATTGTATTTTTGAAGTCAACAGTTCTACCTTGACCATCAGTTATACGTCCATCATCAAGAATTTGTAATAACACATTAAAGATATCACGATGGGCTTTTTCTATTTCATCAAATAATACGATTGAATAAGGTTTTCTACGAACAGCTTCTGTTAATTGTCCGCCTTCATCATATCCTACATATCCAGGAGGCGCACCTATCAAACGAGCGACAGAATGTGGTTCCATATATTCACTCATATCAAAACGTACTATATGAGATTCACTATCAAATAGAGCCTCTGCCAAACTCTTACAAACTTCTGTTTTACCAACACCTGTTGGGCCTAAAAACAAGAATGAACCAATAGGACGATTTTCATCTTTTATACCTGCTCTTTGACGAATAATAGCATCACTCACAAGGTTTAAAGCCTCGTCTTGTCCTATAACACGTGTTGCCATAGTATCTTTTAAAGACAATAATTTTTCACTTTCACCTTTAACTAACTTACTAATAGGTATACCCGTTGCTTTAGAAATTATACTAGCTATATCATTTTCAGTTACTACTTCAGATATCATTTTATCATTTTCTACTTGGTCCTTGTAAAGAGCTAATTCTTTTTCAAGATTAGGAATTACGCTATATTGAAGTTTAGCAGCATTTTCATAGTCGCCGTTGTTAATTGCTTTATCAAAATCAGCGCGAGCTTTTTCTAGTTGTTTTTGTTTTTCTTTAGTTTTCTCAATCTCAGCTTTTTCATTTAACCATTTTTGGGTCATTTCTTCTTCTTCTTTTTGAGATTTAAGAAGCTCTTCCTCTAATTTTTTTAGTCTTTCAACACTAGCGGCATCTGTTTCCTTCTTTAATGCAGACTTTTCAATTTCTAACTGCATGATATGACGTTTTAATGTGTCTAATTCATTAGGCATTGAATCAAGTTCAGTTCTTATCGAAGCACAAGCTTCATCTATTAAATCGACTGCTTTATCGGGTAAGAAACGATCAGTAATATAACGTGCAGATAAAGTAGCACTTGCGATAATTGCGGCATCACTAATTCTAACACCATGATGTAGCTCAAAACGTTCTTTTAAGCCTCTTAATATACTGATTGTATCCTCAACCGTAGGTTCATTAATTAGCACTTTTTGAAAACGTCTTTCAAGAGCACTATCTTTTTCAATATATTTACGGTATTCATTTAACGTTGTAGCGCCAATGCAGTGAAGTTCTCCTCTTGCAAGCATAGGTTTTAACATATTACCTGCATCAAGAGCACCTTCTGATGCACCTGCTCCTACAATTAAATGTATTTCATCAATAAATAGGATAATTTCACCATTGCTGTCAGCAATTTTCTTTAAAACTGCTTTTAAACGTTCCTCAAATTCACCACGATATTTAGCACCTGCAACAAGAGCTCCCATATCAAGTTCATAAATGTGACATTTTTTTAGGCTACTTGGAACATCATCCTTCACTATTCTTGTGGCAAGGCCTTCAATAATAGCTGTTTTACCAACACCTGGCGCACCAATTAAGATAGGATTATTCTTGGTTTTTCTTGCAAGAATTTTAATAATTCGTAGTATTTCTTCTTCTCTACCTATTACAGGGTCAATTTTTCCAGCACGTACTGCATCAGTAACATCGCGTCCAAATTTTTCTAATATTTTTTCATCTTGTGAATAATCTTGCATTTCCATAGTTTTTCACCTCTCTTTATCACTCCTCTTCTTAGAGTGCTAATATATTATAGCAATTTTTTCTATTTTTGTCAATACTTTTTTCAAAATTTTTTTATTTTTTTAATAAAAAACTCTTAGAAAAGGATGTGATGTCTTTATAAAGACAGACATCAGTCCAGATCTAAGAGTTTCATTTAATTGATACTATTTAATATCTTTAGTAGGATCAAAGCCTAATCTTGTTAATGTTTCCACAACATAAGATTCACGATATTCATCTTCAGGTTTACGATTATAGTAAGAATAGAAGAATTCTTCATTAGCTTTTTCATATGGGATATTTGCAAGACTTGCAATAATACGAGTACTGCGGTCTATTAATTTTTTATTAGTTGGTAAAACTTGTACCATCCAGTTACCAAATACACGACCCATTTTAGCCATTGTTCCTGTACTTAAAGCATTAAAAGCAACCTTTACTAGTAAGTGATATAGAATGTCAGTGCATGTTCTAGGAAGTTCAACTGGTATTCTAATTTCATCTTTAGAAATCTTTTCAGTTGAGATTTGACCAAATCTTACAACTATACCACCTGAATATTTTGTAAGTTCTTTTTTATACCATTCAACAACTTCTTTTGTTGCAGAACCATTTACATCGATTAAAACTAATTGTGAACAAGGTCTAGAATATCTTGAAGGGTCATCTTCATTACCAATTACATATTCTAATACTTCATCGCCACTAACTTTTGGAGGATTATTAACGATGTCTTCGCTTGCTTTCATCTCAATATAATCTTCTTTTGTCCATTCAAGACCTTTAATAGGGCGTCTAAATACTTGTTGCCATGCTACTTCATTAGGATATAGAGGATCTTTTATGTAAGCCCATGATACTTCACTTTCATGATCAGCAAATTTTCTGAAAGGAGGCAAAGTAAAAGTAGGTTGACGTTCAGTTGTATCAGTCATAATATCAAGTAAATAATCATGAGTGATATAAGTAACTAAACCCTTATTATTATAAGTATTTACTTCAAAATCAACTGCTTGTGCTAAGCCTTTAAGAGCTTTGCCGCTAGATAATTGTTTATTTAAAGATTCAAATGCATCAGCGTATTCATCAAGAGTTAATACTTGTTTTCCTATAACTGACAATTCTTGTTCAGTTAAGTTTTCTTGTAACCATCTGTTTGCTGCTACTTCAAGGGCTGCACCTGCAACTAATAATTCAACAGTTGTAACTTGCATTCTTGTAGAGCCTGAAACAGCCATATTTCCTACAAATAGAGGTATTTTAACAATGTATTTTCCATTATCAATACCCTTTTTCTTATTTTTTTCATATTCATCTAAGCATTCAAATACGGCGCGTGCACGATCAAGATGTTTTCTTAAGATTTTTTCAGGGTTACAGAATAAATAATAAGTTCTAACGCCTAGTTCGTATCCACGTACAGCCGAACCATTAATACTTGCTGATAAACCACATTCTGATAAAGCAACTAGTACATCACCAGGGCCCATTTCAGCTTCATCAACTTGACGAGCACCAAATGTCATATAATCTTCAAAATTTTCAACAGAACGTACTAAAGCACGATCACCACCCGTTGTAAAACTACTAACAACTTCGGCCATTTCTAAAAATTCAAAACGATGTGCAGGAATTTTATCAACGAGTCCTTGCCAAAATGAACGCCAAGCACCATCCATTTGAATTGCCATTCTGCCTGAAGCACCTACGCTTGAGAAAACAACTTTTTTTCTTTCATCCATACAGCGTTTAATATCATCTACAAATGCTGCAAATTCTGGTGTGTTGAATTGTTCGCGAGCTTTCTTAGCTATATATTTATCTGCAGAAAAAATCATTTTAATACCTTTTGCAGTGTCTTTAGCAATAGTAGCGCTAAGGTTCTTAGTTAAAGGATTAGATTGTTCAGTTGGAATAACACCTAAATGAAATTGTTTTTCATTTTCTAAAAAATCCTTACTAGCATCTTTGTAATTAGTAATTGTTTTGTAAATCACAATAATATCTCCTTATAATTTATTAAAAATCGTTATTATTATATCATAATTGTATTTTTTTATCAAATCATACAACCACTTATTTTTTCGTTATTAGATTATCAAATGTTGGAATAGCATCAATAACATATTTCTTTGTTACACTTAATGCTGCACCTTTATTAGCAAGTTTGACAGCATCAAATAATGAATAATTTTTAGCTAACATAGCTGTGAGGATACCATTAAAAACATCGCCTGCACCTGTACTATCAACTGCGACAACTTTTTCAGCATCAATAAAGTAAAAGCTATCATTTTCAATTATTAAAGCACCTTTTTCGCCTAGTGTTACAATTATTTTTAGACTAGAATTCTTATACTTTTGGCAGTAGTACTCTCCTAATTGAGTGGTTTTGATAAAAGTAGGTATTTCAAACATATCTCTAAATTCATTCTCATTAGGTGTCAATAAATATATTTTGTTTAAATATAAATCTGACAATTTATATCTTGCAGGAGCAGGGTTTAAGATTATTTTAGTCTTATACTTTGAAGCAAGATCTATTATTTTTTCTAATGTTAATAAAGGTATTTCTTGTTGAAGCAGGACATAATCTGTATTTTTAAACACTTCTTCGTATTTAATTATTTCTTCAAACAGAATTTCATCACTTGCACCAGGATGCAAAATAACTTCATTCTCACCATTAATAGTTGTTAAAATAGCCGCTACAGCACTAGATTTATTAGCGCTGTAAATAATATGAGAGGTTATATCATAATCATTCATTATTTTTACGCACTTTTCTGCAATATCATCTTTTCCTAATTTGGTAATAAAATCACACTTTAAGCCCATTCTCGCAATAGCTAAAGCTTGATTGAAACCTTTACCACCATACTCCACATGAAAATAATTCGAAGTTATGGTTTCACCTATTCTTGGGAAATATGGTAATTCAAAAAATAATGATTTACCACTAAGCCCTATCACTAAAACTTTTTTCATAGCATACACCCTTTATTATATTTTAAAAATCGTTTTATTTTATCATATTTTTAACTTTTTCGCTTAATAATAACAAAAAAACCTGCTATGCAGGTTTTAAAATAAAAATGGCGCCTCTTCACGGACTTGAACCGCGGACACCATGATTAACAGTCATGTGCTCTAACCGACTGAGCTAAAGAGGCAATTAATAAAAAATTTTATTTAATAGAAAGGAGCTGGCAACGTCCTATTTTGGCGGTTACCACTATCGTCGGAGCTGGAGTGCTTAACTTCTGTGTTCGGCATGGGAACAGGTGTGTCCACTTCGCTATAG
>URLJ01000012.1 GCA_900548675.1 uncultured Mollicutes bacterium | reverse complement strand
GAGTCCTTTCTCAAAACCCATACGATGATTGACAAACCGTCAGTGTTCGTGTACACAATCTAGTGTACACGAACAGAATTTACCTAAAATTCATATTTATCCATTTGACAAATTTTAAAAAAAGTGGTAAAATAATACAAATAATAAGAGTAGCGAAAGCTGCTCGTTTTATTATGTAGGCTTGTGAAAGGAGAAATATATGATAAAAGTTATTTCAAAAAGTGTTCGTGAATATTTACTTCAAACGATTCTTACTCCCATTCTTGTAACTTTTGAAGTTGTCATCGAATGTATTATTCCGTTTATCATCTCAATACTGGTTAATCGTATCAAAGATGGATGTGATATCAACACGATTGTTAAGTATGGTTTAATACTTATTTTGCTTGCGATATTATCACTATTATTTGGAACAGCTGCTGGTTTTACTTGTTCAGATGCTTCGTGTGGTTTAGCTAAAAATCTCCGTAAAGATATGTTCTATGCTATTCAAAATTATTCTTTTGAAAATATTGATAATTTTACCACCTCATCATTAGTGACAAGAATGACAACAGATGTTTCAAATGTTCAATTTGCTTTTATGATGCTTATTAGAACGGCAATTCGTTCACCATTGATGCTTATTTTCGCATTCGTTATGGCATTTGTTATGGGTGGAAAAATGGCCCTTATTTTCTTGTTTGTTTTACCTATTTTGGGATGTGGTTTGTTCCTCGTCGCTAGAAGTGTTATGCCTTTGTTTAGACGGGTATTTAAGAAATATGATAACTTAAATAGTTCTATTCAAGAAAATGTAAAAGGTATGAGAGTTGTTAAGTCTTTTGTTAGAGAAGAATATGAAGAAGAAAAATTTGATAAAGCAGCGGTAGAAGTATGTAATGATTTCACAAAAGCTGAAAGAATATTGAGCTTAAATGGGCCAATTATGCAGTTTTGTTTAAATACAGTAATGATCTTTGTATTAACATTTGGATCTTATATCTTAATTACATCACAAGGTTTAGATTTAAATGTTGGTGAGTTCTCCGCACTATTGACATATAGCTTTATGATGTTGAGTAGCTTAATGATGCTATCGATGGTTTTCGTTATGCTTACGATGGCCCAAGAATCAGGAAAACGTATAGCAGAAGTTTTATCTGAGGTTCCAACTTTAAAGAATCCTAAAGAGCCTATTTACGTAGTTAAAGATGGATCAATTACATTTAAAGATGTCGATTTTAAATATTCTAAAACGGCTGAAAAGATGGCTCTAGAAAACATTAATTTGTCAATCAAAAGTGGTGAAACGATAGGAATAATTGGTGGAACTGGCTCTTCTAAGTCAACGCTTGTGCAATTAATATCCCGTTTATATGATACAACAGAGGGCGATGTTTTCGTTGGTGGCATTAATGTTAAAGATTATGATATTGAATCTCTCCGTAATCAAGTTGCGATGGTTCTTCAAAAAAATGTTTTATTTAGTGGAACAATTAAAGAAAATTTGCGTTGGGGTGATCCTAACGCAACAGATGAAGAGCTAGTAAAGGCATGCAAAATGGCTGCTGCTGATGATTTTGTCAAGTCTTTTCCTGATGGATACGACACTTACATCGAACAAGGTGGGACCAACGTATCAGGTGGGCAGCGTCAACGTTTGTCTATTGCGCGCGCTCTTTTAAAGAAACCAAAAATTTTGATTCTTGATGATTCAACTAGTGCTGTCGATACAAGAACGGATGCTTTGATTAGAAAAGCTTTAAAAGAGTATATTCCTGAAACAACAAAAATTATTATTGCCCAACGAACAGCTTCTGTTGAAGATGCGGATCGCATTATTGTAATGGATGCCGGGCATATTGAAGCGGTTGGTACACATCAAGAATTACTTAAAAATAATGAAATCTATCGTGAAGTATACTTATCTCAAAATAAGGTAGGTGATTCTTGTGAATAAAATGAAACCTAAGACAAAAGGTGTTTTACCAAGACTATTTAAGATGATTTTCAGATATTATCCAGTGATGTTACCAATAACATTAGGTTGTATGGTAATAAGTGCATGTGTAAATGCGATACCTGCTATTTTCCTACAAAAAGTTATTGCGGTATTACAAGAGGCATGGGAAACGAGCAACTGGAACTGGAGTGAAATCTCGCCACAAATATTTAAAATAGTATTTATTTTAGTAGGTCTTTATATAACATCACTTACTACTAGCTTCATTTTCAATCAACTTATCGCGATTATGACCCAAGGTACACTTAAAAAGATAAGATCAGAAATGTTCAATAAAATGCAAAGTTTGCCTATTAAGTACTTTGACACTCATAATCATGGTGACATTATGAGTCATTATACAAACGACATCGATACGTTACGCCAAATGATTTCTCAAAGTATGCCACAACTTATGATGTCAGGAATAGTTGTAACAGCTATTTTATTCATTATGTTATATTACAGCGTATGGATGACTTTAGTAGTAGTTGTAGGCGTCATATTGATGACATTAGTTGTTAAGAAAATTGGCGGTGGTTCTGCTAAATACTTTATGCAAAATCAAAAAACAGTTGGTAAAGTAGAAGGATACATCGAAGAAATGATGAATGGTCAGAAAGTAATCAAGGTATTTTGTCATGAAGAAGCAACAAAAGAAACCTTTGATAAACTAAATGAGGAATTATTTACTGCTGCTAATAAAGCTAATAAATATGCTAATATTTTAGGACCAATACTTAATAATATTGGAAATATTTTGTATGTTATTGTTGCATTTGCTGGAGGACTAATGATTACTTTTAACATTAAGAATGTTGGTTTTTCTATGTTACCAATTGGTATCAGCATTGTTGTGCCATTTTTAAATATGACAAAACAATTCGCAGGAAATATTGGTCAAGTATCACACCAAGTGAATTCAATCGTTATGGGATTAGCAGGTACGAAACGTATTTTTGAATTGATGGATGAAACCCCTGAAGTTGATGATGGTTACGTAACTTTAGTAAATGCCAAAGAAGTAGTAAATGAAAATGGTGAGGTTATACTAACAGAGTGTAGTGAAAGAACTAATCTTTGGGCGTGGAAGCACCCTCATCAAGAAGATGGTACTGTTAGTTATACAAAACTATGTGGTGATGTTCGATTATTTGATGTAGATTTTGAATATGAAGAAGGCAAAGAAGTTTTACATAATATTTCTTTATATGCTAAACCTGGTCAAAAGGTTGCTTTTGTTGGTGCTACAGGTGCTGGAAAGACGACAATTACAAATTTGTTAAATCGTTTTTACGATATTGCGGATGGAAAAATAAGATATGATGGAATAAACATCAACAAAATTAAAAAGGATGATTTGCGGCATTCTTTAGGTATGGTACTCCAAGATACAAATTTGTTTACTGGAACAGTTATGGACAACATTCGTTATGGTAAACTTGATGCAACAAACGAAGAATGTATTGAAGCTGCAAAACTTGCGGGAGCTGATGATTTTATTACGCGTCTTCCAGAAGGATATAATACGATGTTAACTGAAAATGGGGCTAATTTATCACAAGGACAACGCCAACTTCTTTCTATAGCTCGTGCTGCTGTAGCTGATCCTCCGGTTATGATTTTGGATGAAGCTACTTCATCAATTGATACAAGAACAGAAGCGCTTGTTCAACAAGGAATGGATGCTCTTATGAAGGGTAGAACGGTATTTGTTATTGCCCATCGTTTATCAACTGTTAAAAATGCTGATGTAATAATTGTTTTAGATCATGGAAGAATCATTGAACGTGGTAATCATGATGACTTGATTAAGCAAAAAGGTCAATATTATCAACTCTATACAGGAGCATTTGAATTAGAATAAAAAAATAGGACTTAAGTTTGATACTTAGGTCCTATTAACATTTTAATAGTTTTGGTTTGTAAATTTTTGTTCTACTTCTTGAATTTTATGTTGTGGTGCATATTCTTTTGGATACCATCCCGCTGCTTCCATTGTCGCATATGTTTCATTTTGCATATCAAGAGTATCTGAAAGCATGTTTTTAAAGACATTGTGGATAACAGGAGTAGAAGCTTCAATTGTAGCGTGCATGTAAAGATCGCAAGCACCTTTTGTCAACAGCAATAAATTTTCCATTAATTGTTTATCGTTCATATTATCCCCCTTATTGAACTAATTGATATAGTTTATCAAACATTGCTTTATGCTTCTGTTCCCATCCTTTAGCTAGTGATTTTAACTCAGGACTAGTAAATTTACTTGCATACTCGCAACATTTATCAATTAAAAATTTTTCATGCCCTAAAGCATCTTCTAAATAAAGTAATTCTTTTTCACTCATAAAATCTCCTTATAAATATTTTGTAATATTATTATTAACAAATTACAGTTTTTAATTCATTAATATATTTTTTATTTGAAAAAAAATAGGTTATGTGCTATACTATTAATAATTAGGAGAATTGATATGCTTAAAAATAAATACAAGAAATGGTATCATTATGCGTTAGATATTACAGCATTACTAGTTGTCATAGCTCTTTTTGTACATCTTTGTATTGTCTATAAGGGCTTACCAGATCTAATTCCTACAAGATTTAAATTAAACGGCGAAGTTGCATCAAGTAGTAAAAAAATAGTGTTATTCGTAATACCTTTTATTGGACTTTTGATTAATGTTGGCATAATTCTTTATGTTCAACTTCACAATAATTGGAATTTGCCTGTAAAAGTAACGATTAATAATGATGATTTTATTCATAAAATGCTTATTTCAATGTTTGGAACTTTAGAGATATTTTTTAGTAGTATTTTATACACAATCTTTATGTTTACCATTCAATTGAAAGCTTTGCCAAGTTGGTATATAATGGTAATTATTGGCGGCATTGTTTTAATATTAGCCATTTATTTTACAATTATTTGCCTAGTTGGTAGAAAATTAAACGAATCAAATGATAATAGTGAAAATTAAAAAAGGAGAAGAATAAAATGCGTGGATTTAAAAATGTAAAAGTATATGTTGAAGGTATGGGAGTAATAAAAACCGATATCGGTTTTGAAAATGGTAATATTGCTGCAATAGGGAATGATTTAGAACTTGAAGAAATTGCTAAACTTGGGGAAGATGCTTGTTTAGTTCCAGGTTTTATTGATGAGCATATTCATGGCGCAGCTAAATGTGATACGATGGATGCAACAAAAGAAGCTTTAGAAACAATCGCTAAGGCCTTGGTAAAAGAAGGAACAACAGGCTTTTTAGCTACGACAATGACACAAAGCCCTGAAAATATTACTAATGCTTTAAAAAATGTTAAAGAATTTGTTGGAGTATTAAGACCAAATGAAGCAGAGGTACTAGGTGTACATTTGGAAGGGCCTTTTATTTCTCCAGATTATATCGGTGCTCAACCACTCGAGTATGTTGCGCAACCATCTATTGAAACTTTTAAAACTTATCAAGAAGCTAGCGGTAATAATATTAAAATAGTTACCATCGCTCCCGAAGTTGAAGGAGCTCTTACTCTTATAGAATATCTTGATAAAACTGGTGTTGTAGCATCAGTTGGTCATACTGCAGCGAAATATGAAGATGTTCATCAAGCAGTATTGAATGGCGCTACTAACGTAACACATACATATAATGCGCAACGCCCTATTCACCATCGTGAAATCGGTACAGTGGGAGCTGCATTTATTTTTGATGAATTATATTGTGAATTAATTTGTGACCTCATCCATTTGAGCGCACCAGCAATTAAATTGGCAATTAAGAATAAACCGCTTGATAAAGTTGCTTTAATCACTGATGCTATGCGCGCTAAACAAATGCCTGATGGTGAATATGAATTAGGTGGACAACCTGTTATTGTTAAAAACGGCGAAGCAAGATTGATAAATGGTACTTTGGCAGGTAGTGTTTTAAAAATGAACGATGCTGTTAAAAATGTTGTAACAAAGGTCGGAATTGAATTCACTAAAGTTATTGATATGGCTACAATTAACCCTGCTCGCCATCTAAAATTAGATGACAAAATAGGAAGTATAAAAATAGGTAAAAAAGCTAATATAACTATTCTTGATCACGAATATAATGTTTTGATGACAATTCGTGAAGGAGTAGTTGCATATCAAAAAGAACATTAAAAACATAATTTCTAATCTTTATAAAGAAGTAAATGAGTTATATCCAACATTACTAAAATATCGTAGGCATTTACATGCTAATCCGGAACTAAGTGGTGAAGAAGTTTCCACCAAAAAGTACCTACTAAAGTGCTTAAAAAAAATGGGTATAAAAATTAACAAGGAAAATATCACTAGTGTTGGTGCTACATCACTATTGGTGAGAATTAACCCTTTAAAAAAGGTGAAGGCAGAAAAAACAACGCTAGTCATTAGAGCGGACATGGATGCTCTTTTGCTGACGGAAGAAGTTGATACTTTATTTAAATCAAAAAAAAGAGGGGTTATGCACGCTTGTGGGCATGATTTTCATATGACGATAGCTCTCGGTGTCATATCAATAGTAAAGAAACATCTGAGTGAATTAGAAAATCCGTTAATTGTCGTTTTTGAAGCGGCTGAAGAAACATTTGGTGATGCTACCAAAATAATACCTTTTTTGGAAAAAGAAAATTGCAAATGCTATGCCCTGCATGTTGATCCGATGCTTGATCTAGGGAAAGTGAGAATAACAAGTGGTCCTTTTTATGCCTCAAGTATAATGATTGATATCGAACTTAAAGGTGATGCAAAGCACGTTGCCGTAATGCCGAATGATGATTTGATAACTAAATGTAGCGCATTTGTTACTGATTTAGATTTATCGATAAAAAAAGAAAAATTTATCAGTAAAGCAATTTTAAAATTTGGAAAAATTGCAGGAGGAAATGTTCGGAATATCACCCCTAGTGGAATAACCCTAAGCGGTGTTATTCGCTATTTAGAAGAAGAAGATAAAAATAGTATTGTTCAAATTCTTCATACTACCCTTAGAAAACACTTTAATGATAATTATAATATAAATACTCTTAATGGTTATCCGGTATTAATAAATGATGTTGAAATGACAGAAAAGTTAAAAAAGATAACTGATTTGCTTGATATCGAAGCTATTGATGATGGCGAAGTGTTTCTAACAACGGAGTCATTTGCATACTTTAGTCGTAAGTTTCCAAGCTGTTTTTATAATTTAGGTGTGTCAAAAGGCGAAAATTATCCATTACATAGCCCTTACTTTGACCCTAATGAAGAAGCTTTAAAAATAGGAGTATTAATTCAAACAATGCTGGTTTTATACCAGCATTTATCAAACTAACAATGAAAAAGGAGAGCATTTATGCTAGAAATAAAGAACTTTTCAAAAACATATCCTGAAGGGAAAAAAGCAGTAAGTAATTTAACAATTACGGTAGAAGATGGTGATCTTTATGGTTTTATTGGACATAATGGTGCTGGTAAAACAACTACAATAAAATCAATTGTCGGAATTCTTCCTTTTGAAGAAGGGGATATCATTATTAATGGAATATCTGTTAAAGAAAATCCATTAGAGTGTAAAAAGATGCTAGCCTACATTCCTGATAATCCGGATTTATATGAATCTCTAACAGGTTTACAATATCTTAATCTTATTGCTGATATATTTAGAGTATCGGTAGATGACCGCAAAAAAAGCATTTTAGAAAATGCCAAAGCATTTGGTCTAGAGAGTGATTTAAATAGTTTTATTTCTTCTTATTCACATGGGATGAAACAAAAACTTGCTCTTATGGCCGCCTTTGTCCATAATCCTAAATTACTAATTTTAGACGAACCATTTGTAGGTTTAGATCCAAAAGCGGCTTTTACGGTTAAGCAAATGATGCATAAGTTTTGTAATGATGGGGGATCAATCTTTTTCTCTACCCACGTTTTAGAAGTTGCTCAAAAATTGTGCAATAAAATAGCAATTATAAAAGAAGGTAAACTAATCGCTTCTGGAACAATGGAAGAAATCACAAAGGATGCTTCCCTTGAAGAAGTTTTCTTGGAGTTAACGGATAATGCGTAATACATGGCTCTTAATCAAAAGTTATGCAATGAGTTTTCTTGCATCAATCGTAAAAAAACGTAAAAATGCGAAATATATTACTGCAGTTATTATTTTTCTCGCTTTTTCCGCTTTATTAGTATTAGCTTTTACGATAAGCGCTATTTCTAGTGTGAAAGTTTTTTTAGACATTAAGGATGAATATCCGGGAGTTGAAAAACTAGCAATGTACAATAGTTGTTCTATGTCGATGATGATTGTTTTTCTTTTAACAATTATGCGTAGCGCTTACCCTAAACGAGAAATGAATGCAGATATGTTTCTTTCGTTACCACTTAAAAAAAGTGAAATTATTGCGTCGAAAGTCTTTTATTATTATATCTTTGATTTATTAACAATAATGGGAATAGTACTTCCTTCCTTTTTGGTATACGCCGTGATGGTTCCTAATGTAATGTCTGTAAAAATCGCCATTGCCTTAAGAGGTTTACTATTAGTAGTGATAATACCATTTTTTACTAATGCCATTGCATCACTTATTTCTACTGCTACCAATAAAATTTTGTCTAAAGTTAAATATCAAAAAGTCTTTCAAACGCTTATTTTATTATTTGTTATATCGATTTACATTGTTGTTTACACTCTAATGCAAATGGTAGTTGGAAAAGTAAGTGAAGGACAAAACGTTGCAGAAATAGAGGCTATTTTTAACAATATTTGGCCAATTAAAATTATGGCATCTTTTATATTAGAAGGAAAAATAACCTCACTTTTATGGATTGTTTTAATATCAATAATACCTTTTATACTTTCTACTTATCTTATGATTAGAAATTATGGAAAGAGTATTACCCATGCTTACCATAATAAAAATAAAACCCTTGTATTTAAAAAGAATAACCCAGTGAAAACCCTATATATAAAAGAAATAAAATACTATTTTTCCATCCCTGTGTATGTTTTAAATACATTAATCGGTGCTGTTATGTACTTAGGTATAGGAATTGTAATTAAAGTATTAGGTTTGAATAAAATTCTTCTTTATTTAAGATCACTTTCAAGTATTAGTCCTTCAATAAGTAGTCATCCTGAAATGATTATTGTTTTATTATTCTCGCTTATTATAACATTGACCGTTACGACAGCTGCTTCTATTTCCCTTGAAGGCAAACAATTTTGGATCGTCAAAGCTATTCCTGTAAACCCTATTCATTTATTTATTGCTAAAATCTTAGTTAATTTGACAATAACAATAATTCCCGTATTGGTTAGTACCCCATTATTGGCATCGGTCATTGGTTGGAAATACACATGGATGATATTTTTGATACCAATGTTATCATCAATATTTTCTGCAATAGCAGGATTGTATGTTAATATTATGTATCCGAAATTGGATTGGGAAAATGAAGAAATACCACTAAAACGTTCGATTGCGAGTTTTCTTGGAACTTTCGTAGGGGGCTTAATAATGGTTGTCCCATTTGTCGCCTACTTGGCAGGATTATACACATTATTTAGCACTTTTCAATATGCAGTAATTGTTGTAGGATATCAGTTGCTGTTTATCGCTTTTGTAACGACCCTTTTAGTTACTAGGGGCGTTAAATATTTTAATAAAATTAGTATTTAAGATAAATATTCTTTGTGAGGTAATGTATGAAAAAGGTCGTTCTTGCCGAAAAACCATCTGTAGCGAAAGAAATAGCTAGAATATTAAAGTGTAATGTAAAAAATGGTGGATATTATAAAAATGAAACTTATGTTGTAACATGGGCACTTGGACATTTAGTAACACTAGCTGATCCTGAAGTTTATACTGACAAATGGAAAGTTTGGTCTTTAGAAGAATTACCAATGATACCCCCAAAATTTAAGACAGTGGTAATTAAAGAAGTATCTAAGCAATTTAAAATAGTTAAAGAACTCTTAACTAGTACGGATGTTAAGGAAGTAATTATCGCTACGGATGCTGGTAGAGAAGGGGAACTTGTAGCACGTTGGATTATTGAAAAAGCGGGATATCGCGGCAAATTATCGCGTTTATGGGTTTCATCATTAACAGATGCAGCTTTAAATGAAGGTTTTCAAAACCTTAAGCCGGCAACTGCTTATGATAATCTCTATAAAAGTGCTGAAGCAAGAGCGATAGCAGACTGGTTGATTGGAATAAATGCTACACGGGCACTAACTTGTAAATACAATGAGCAACTAAGTGCAGGTAGAGTTCAAACACCAACACTCGCTATGGTGGTTGAACGTGAAAATGAAATTAGGAGTTTTTTACCTAAACCTTTTTATCAAATAATTATTAATTATCGTGGAACCGATTTTACTTATATAAATAGTAAAAACGAAAAAAGAATATTTGATTATAATGAAGCCTTAAGTATCGTTAATGAAATTAAAAATTACACAGGTTTAGGTGTAATTACTAATATAACAAGTACTCCTAAAACAAAAACTCCTCCATTACTTTATGATTTAACGGAATTGCAACGTGATGGTAATAAATATTACGGCTTTTCACCCAAACAAACACTTGATATAATCCAAAGATTGTATGAACATTATAAGTATTTAACCTATCCCAGAACTGATTCACGTTATTTAACGCTAGATATGTATGATGGCATTTCAAAAAGGATTAAAAATTTAGTCAATACGCCATATAAAAATATTGTAAACAAGATATTGATGGCCCCCATTCAAAAATCCAAGAGAGTTTTTGATAACAAAAAGGTCACCGACCATCACGCAATTATTCCTACGGAACTAGTACCTAACCTCATGATGTTAGCTAGTAATGAAGTTAAAATAATGGAATTAGTAATAAAACGCTTTTTAGCAGCCTTTATGGAAAACTATACTTATGATGCGGTTAAGGTAACTTTAACAATCCGTAATCATAAATTTGTATCTGAGGGTATCAATATAAAAAACAAAGGTTGGAAAGAAATATATGGTAGCGAAAATTTTGATGATGAAGATTCAATGCGACGTTTGCCAGATTTTAAGGAAAAAGAAACTGTAAAAGTAAATAATATTAAAATGATGGAAGGCAAAACCACGCCGCCAGACCGTTATACCGAAGCTTCCATTTTAACCGCTATGGAACACCCGGGCAAATGGATTTCAGATAGGGTGATGAAAGAGGTTATTGAACAATCTAGTGGAATTGGAACACCAGCTACAAGAGCGGATATTTTAGAAAAATTATTCACTGTAGGATACATGGAGTTAAAAGGAAAATCGATTTATCCGACAGGAAAAGGTATGCAACTTATTAATCTTGTACCTAAAGAATTAAGATCACCATTATTAACAGCGGAATGGGAGAGTCGTTTAATAAAAATAGAAAAAGGAATTGAATTATCACAAGTCTTCATCGACGATATGAAAAAAGCTTCTACTAACATTATTGATGAAATTATAAACAAAGATATAAAATATCGTTATGATAATATGACAAGTCATAAATGCCCTGAATGTGGAAAAGCTTTATTAGAGGTTAAGTCTAAAAATGGTACTTATTTGAAATGTAGTAACCAAGCATGTAAATATAGAAGAAATGTAAGCAGATTAAGTAATGCAAGATGTCCTAATTGTCATAAGAAGATGAATATAATCGGTAATGATGAGAATAAATTCTATTTATGTAGTTGTGGTTTTAAAGAAAAATGTCTTTCCTTTAACAAAAAAATTGAAGAACATAAAAAAGAACTTAATCGATATGAGCTAAATGCATATTTACATAATCAACAAAAAGAAATACCTAAAAATAATCCTTTTATGGAAATGTTTAATAATCTTAATAACAAAAAATAACGCATTTTCCCCAAAAAAGTTTAAAATATGGTATAATTAAGGTAGATATTTTTTAAGTATTCTTCTGACCATAGTTTATCTAACAAGTAAGAAGTATTAAAGAACATCAAATAAATTATGGAGGAGAAGAAATAATGGATAAAGTTATCGTATGCAAAGATTGTGGTGCTGAATTTGTTTTTACTGAAGGTGAACAAGCATTTTATGAAAGTAAACAATTTACACCACCAGTAAGATGCAAAGCTTGCCGTGAAGCTCGTAAGAGTGAAAAAGCAAACAAAGAAGCTGCCAAAAAAGAAGCTTAATTTATAAAAAAAATTAGAATTAAAATGCTTAGGTATTATTCCTTAAGCATTTTTTCTTTTCATTAGTATTACCTTTAAAAATGAGGGAATAATCATAATATGAAATTAAAAAAATTGTATGATGAGTATCAAACCTTAACAAAACATTATCATCCGAGTTTAATTGTTGCGGGAATAGAGTATTATTTGATGTTAGTAATAATACCTGTATGGTATTTATTAAAAGTAGTTTTTATTTATATGGGATTTGAAGTGTTTATTACTAGTGAAAATAATACGATAGAAACCATTACGGGAATAAAAAATGTTAGTGTAATGAGCGTTTTATTGGTTGTAAATATAATAATAATTACATCGCGATTTATAAAATCTTTAACTAAGGCTAGTGATATTGTTTTTAATGATAAACCCCGTAAGAATTATTTACTTAATCTTAAAAATTATCTTGTCTCTTTCATTATTATTCTAATGGCAATATCACTAAGCGCGCTTACTCTAACATTAATCAAATTAACTTGGTATTTAGATTTTAGATGGTTAAGTGAAATACTACGGTTAGTTATGCCTTTTTTCTTATTTTGGTTCATTATTAGTGTTATTTTTAAATACGTGATACCTATAAAAGTTAAATATAAAGATGCCTTTAAGATATGTTTTGTTATAAATGCATATTATTATGTTGCAGCATTCATTTATCGATTTATTGTAAAAATGCCATTGTGGAATAAATACACAATACTATATGGAAATGTTGCGTTTGTTATTATTTTTTTATATTTTTTGTACACTTTAATATATTTGTTTTTATTTGGATTAATCTGGTATTATAAAAAAAACAAAACTAGAATATAAAATGCAATAATGAAAATAATATATACGAACACGAAATGAGGTGAACTATGTATAAAAAGTTAATGACACTAATCGTGTTCATAGCAGTGGCCAGTTGTTTATTAATTAAGTTCCCCAAAACAATTGTAGTAGCCGAGGAATTACCTGTTTTAGGTTGGGGGTTTAAACGTAATAATAATCATGAAACTCCGGAAATTGGATATTATCAAGATATAATTAAAAACTTAGATGCATTTTATGTAGGTGATACAACTTCAAAAAAAGTGTATTTGACCTTCGATGCCGGATATGATAATGGTAATTTACCAGTAATTCTTGATATATTAAAATTGAAGAATGTAAAAGCCACGTTTTTTGTGACAGGAGATTTTGTTAATCGGTATACGGATCTATTAAAAAGAATGATTGCTGAAGGTCACATTGTTGCTAATCATTCATACCATCATAAGAATTTAGAAAAAATGACTTGTGATGAGATGCTTCAAGATATAAAATCATTAGAAGAAGCGTATAAAGAAAAAACCGGTCAAGAGTTGGTAAAGGTTTTTCGTCCCCCAGAAGGGTCTTTTACAAAGAAACACTTAGAAGTGCTTAGTGAGAGTGGTTATAAAACAATTTTTTGGTCAATAGCTTACGCAGATTGGTTAGTAGATAAACAAAAAAGTAAAGAAGTAGCGTATAATGCGATTATGAATAATCTACATGCTGGTGCGATAATTCTCATGCACACTGTATCAAAAACAAATAGTGAAGTGTTGCCGTTAATAATAGATAGAATTATCCAAGATGGATATGAATTTGATCTTGTTACAAATCTACAAAAAAAGATATCTTAACGGATATCTTTTTTAAATCTTGTAATTTATTTTTCAAAAAAACTATTTTGTGATATAATAGTTATATCTTATATAGTAAGGAATACGCTTATGGCAAATGCATTAAATAAAAATCAAGAAATACTACTTAGCATAAAACGATTAGGAATAAATGGCGAAGGAATTGGCTACTATAAGCGACTTGCCGTGTTTGTTCCAGGGGTTTTACCAGGTGAAGAAGTAGTGGTAAGAATTACTGAGACATTTGAACAATATGCTAAGGGAATAGCTCTAAGATTGAAAGGTGATCCATCACCATTTAGAGTTGAACCTAAATGTAAAAAATATGATACTTGTGGTGGCTGTCAATTAATGCACATGACATATGAAGCACAGCTTACAGCGAAAAGAAACCTTGTGATAGAAGCTTTTAATAGATATTTTGATGGAAGTTTAAATGAAAAAGTTTTTAAACAAACGATAGGAGCTACTAATCCTTGGTTTTATCGTAATAAAGTAAAGCATCCCGTTCGTTACGATGGTGAAAAACTTGTAACAGGATTATATGAAGCAGGAAGCAATAGATTAGTTTATATTAACAAATGCTACGTAGAAGATGAGCTTATTTCTAAGACAATGCATAGTATTTGTGAGTATTTAACAAAATACGAAGTTATTGCTTACAATCCTAAAATTAAAGATGGCATTTTACGTGATATAGTTATAAGAATTAGTCATTTGACCAAAGAAATGCAAGTAACTTTAATTTTATATCGTTATGATGAAAGAACAATAAAAATAGCCAAGGGTTTACTAGCAATCGCTTATGTAGAAAGTGTATATTATAGTATAAATAACGATTTGGACGCTGTAGAGAACTTTGGAGCTGAAACAGTTCATTTAGTAGGCAAGGAGGCCATAACTAACAAACTCGGAGAATTTAAATTTGAAATTTTACCTACAGTTTTCTTTCAATTAAATCATGAACAAACAGAAAAATTATATGATGAAGCTATCAAAATAGCGCATTTAAAAGGTTATGAAAATTTAGTTGACGCCTATTGTGGAGTTGGAACGATAGGACTTTATGCTGCTCCTCATGTAAAGGAAGTAAGAGGAATCGACATTAATAAAGAAGCGATAACTAATGCCAAAAAGAATGCAGAAATTAATAATATAAAAAATGCGTCTTTTTATTCAGGTAATATTTTGCCACATATGCATAATTTCAGTAAAAAAGGATTTAATGCTGATGTTATAATAGTTGATCCACCTCGTACAGGATTAGATATTAATTTTATTCGCTATTTACAAAATAATCCCGTTTCAAAATTGGTGTATATTTCTTGTAACCCTGCAACTCTCGCTAAAAATTGCAATCATTTAAATAGTAAATACCATATTTTAACTATTCAACCTCTCGATATGTTTCCACAAACAGCCGCTGTTGAAACAATTTGTTTACTTGAAAAAAGATAAAATTCCTTTTTAACACGATAAAATAAATAAAAAATATTACTATTTACTTGTTTTTTTAAGTCACATATGGTATAATACTAATGTTAAATTATCGTATCAATTATTTTGGAGGAAAACTATGTATTGGTTAGATTATATTTTATTAGTGATTTCATTATTATTAATCGTTGTTATTGTTTTACAAAACTCTAAAGATGATGCTACATCAGCATTTTCTGGTGAAAAATCAGAGTTATTCGCGAACAAAAAACAAAGAGGATTAGAAAAAAGAATTAACCAAGTTACAGCGATACTTTCTGTTTTATTCTTTGTTGTCGCTTTATTACTTGCATTAATTCCTAGATTATACTAAAAAATTGAAGATTAATTTATTTAATTTTTTATCTTATTTCTATTAATTATAATGATGAAAGGGCTAATGGTCAAATGACTATTGCCCTTTTTAATACGAAAGGAGGGTTAATATGGATCTTAAAGAAATGGTTATAAGCTATATGAAAAATGATGATTATAAAAAAATGAATGCTCATGATTTAGCTATAGCGCTTTCTCGCAATTCTTCAAAGGAATTTGTTAGTCTAGTCAAAACGTTAAACGAATTGGAAGACTTAGGAATTATAACTCATAATAAAGTTGGAGAATTTGATTTAATTGAAAGGCTTGCTCTAGCAAGAGGAATTATCGATGTAAAACAACAGGGGTATGGATTTGTTAGTACTGACCTTTTTGATAAAGATATTTTTATTCCGGAAGGTTTAACTTTGACGGCTATTTCTGGTGACGAAGTTTTAGTAACGGTTAAAAAGGATTCTAAAGGATATTCTGGAAAAGTTGAAAAAATCCTTAAAAGATCAAGGGCTTACATATATGGCACTATTAATAAACACCATAAAACTCTTTATGTTGTTCCTGATGATGCAAAAATAGACATAATAGTTATTTTGAAAACAAATCAGTTTTTGGATAAAGCAAAAATCGGTGACAAAGTAAAAGCGAAAATTACAAATTACAGTAGTTATGGCGAATGTTCAGGCGAAGTGGTAGAAATCTTAGGAAACTCCAAGGATATTGGTATTGATATCACGATGTTAGTTAAATCAGCTGAAGTGAGCGACACATTTAGTGATACTATTCTCCAAACAACAAAGAAAATTCCTAATGAACTTTCTCAAAAAGATTACGAAAAAAGAAGAGATTTGCGTCATAAACTAATCGTTACGATTGATGGAATCGACGCTAAAGATTTTGATGATGCGATTAATGTTGAAAAACTTTCTAATGGTAATTATTTGCTTGGTGTATACATTGCTGATGTAAGCCATTATGTTGAAAGTGGATCATTACTTGATGACGAAGCGTATAAAAGATCGTTTAGCATCTACTTACCCGATAGAGTCATTCCTATGTTACCTGAAAAATTATCGAATGGTCTTTGTTCATTAAAACCACATGAAGATCGTTTAGTTATGGCCTGTGAAATGGAAATAGATAAAACTGGTAAAGTTATCAGTCATGAAGTTTTTGAAGGTATAATCAACAGTAAAGAAAGATTAACTTACCAAGATGTAAATGAATTTTTTGAAAAACGCGATAGATATAACAGTAGTTTACAAAAAATGCTAGATGAAGCATCGCAGCTTATGAAAATTTTATCTAGTATGCGTAAAGCCAGAGGATCCTTGGATTTTGAAGTACCAGAAGCAAAAATTGTACTTAATGCCTATGGAGAAGCCGTTGATGTTATTCCTTTTGAAAGAGGAATTAGTGAAAAAATGATTGAAGAATTCATGTTAGTATGCAATGAAACAATTGCGGAGAGTATGAATTACGCAGAACTTCCATGTATTTATCGAGTTCATGAAGAACCTAAAGCTGATAAATTAATGCAATTTACAATGATTGCCCGTATTCTTGGATACACTTTTCCTCGTAAAGGTGTTACTCCTCATCCAAAACAATTACAAACACTCCTAGCTACATCATCTAATGATGATAAAGGATCAATTATTCATGATTTGATGTTAAGAAGTATGGCTAAAGCGAGATACTCTAACAAAAATCTAGGTCACTATGGCTTAGCTAGTGAATGCTATACTCATTTTACATCACCTATTAGAAGATATGCCGATTTAATGGTTCATCGCGCAATAAAAGAGTATTATTTGAATCATGATTCATATTCTGAAAATACTGAGATTTTAATGGGGGAGATAGCAACCCATATTAGCGCGCAAGAAAAAACGATTGAAAAGCTAGAAAGATCTGTTGCAGATATGAAAAAAGCTGAGTATATGGAAAATTATATTGGTGAAGTTTTTGAAGGGGTAATATCAAGTGTTGTTAAATGGGGATTTTATGTTGAATTACCAAACACAATCGAAGGACTTGTTGCAAGTTCAACTTTTGATAGTAATGATTACACCTTTAATGAAGAACTTCTATTATGGAGTTCAAAACGCAAAAAACGACAATTTCAGATGGGCGATAAGGTAGAAGTGATTGTGGAATCTGCTTCAAAGGATTTGAGAGAAATTAATTTTATTGTTAAGGGAGCAAATCGTTATGAATGATAAAATGATAATAATATGTCAAAATAAAAAAGCTCATCATGATTATTTTTTTACGGAATCTGTTGAAGCAGGAATCGCTTTGACAGGTACCGAAATCAAATCAATACGAGCTAATAAAGTCAACATTCAAGATGCTTATTGTTATATTAGAAATAACCAATGCTATATCGCTAACATGAATATTGCAAAATATGATCAAGGAAATATTTTTAATCATGAACCTCTTAGAACGCGTACTTTACTTCTCCATAAAAAAGAGATTTTAAAACTTCAAAATGCTACGGTCAGGGATGGTTTTACGTTAATTCCTTTAAATGTTCACTTGATAAGAGGAAAAGCAAAACTAGAAATAGGTGTTGCTAAAGGAAAAAAATTATATGACAAAAGAGAAGCAATTAAAGCAAAAGATATTGCGCGAGAAAAAGAACGAGAGTATTAAGAATGGTTGTCTTTTATACTCTTTAACTCTTTTTCAAGTTCGTTTAATCTATCAATAATTTTGTTATAGTTATTTTGGGAACTTGCATTAGATAAAGTTGTTTCTTGAGCATTGAAAGTTAAAATAATCTGGCCAACCATCTCTAACCAGTTTCCAATAGAATTTTGTTCATTTACAGTTAAACCATAAGAGATTAAATAACCGGCTATAGTCCCTAAAGTAACAAATTCGGTTGGGGATAATTTATAAAGCCATCCCGCAAAGTCTTTAAAAGAGGGATTATTGAAGTTATAGTTATTATTATTCATAAAAATCCCCTCTCTTAATATTATATTTACGAAAAGGAGTAATATGAAATGAAAGTTTTAAAAAAACAATATAATAGTCATGATTGTCTAGTATGTGGTATAGATAACGAATTAGGTTTAAAAACAGCCTTTTATGAAATGGCAAATGGTGTTGTAGTGGGGGTTTTAAAGGGTAAAAATGAACATCAAAGTTATCCTAATCGCATGCATGGTGGTGTTATATCAGCTTTAATTGATGAAACCATAGGTAGAGCTATTTGGATAACGAGCCCGTATATGCTCGGTGTAACAACACATTTGAATATTACTTATCGTAAAATTGTTCCTTTGAATGAACCACTTTTTGTAATAGGTAAGATAACTAAAGAAAATAAACGCATCTTCGAAGGAAAAGGTGTTATCGTCAATATGAACCATGAAGTTTTAGCAGAAGGTACAGCCATATATTTTAAATTACCTTTTGAAAAGATGGAAATGGGCCTTTCATCAAGAGATGAAATGGATGTTTACATCGATGATAATGTGACAGATATTGACATAGATGATATCATTTTTTAAGACAAAATAAGGTAGATATGCTATAATATATGAGGTATATCCTTGCGGTTGTGGCGAAACTGGTAGACGCGCTACTTTGAGGGGGTAGTGTCCATAAGGACATGTCGGTTCGAGTCCGATCAACCGCACCATTAAAGTCGGTCAAAAAGTCTTTTGTAGACTTTTAAAAAAAAAGCTATTTTCGCAAAAATCCATAGTTTCACTATGATGAAGAGCTGAAAATAGCTCTTTTTTTATTCAAAAGTGTAGAGCTGTACGAAGGAGCCCACCCTTCTTTTTTTACGGCTAGACTGGGGGAGTTGAACTAATTTCAAATTTTAGGAACAAGGGGATTTGAATATTAGTATCATTACCAACTTTTAAGCAGATTTTAAGGCCTTTGTCAATTATTTATCAAAAGTAGGAGTAAATATAGGTAAAAGCATAAAGAAGAGAACGTTGGCGATATATTAACGCTTTCATAATTATTAATTTTTTTTACTTAAAATTCTTAAATAAAGTACTTGCATTATTTTCCATATTATGGTAATATAAAGTTGTAATATATTAATATTTCCTAAGTCTGCTTTAATACACTCTTAAGAAAAAAATATACTAACTAGATACAAGCTCTCTTAGGAAAAGGGGGCTTTTTTTGCCTAAAAATATATTATTATGTGTAAAGTTCATATAATAATAGTGATAAAACATAAAAGACAGTATGGGGAGGTACTAGTATGTTAATTTATTTAGTATTAAAACGTATCATCAAAGAGTTAGTTGTCCATAGTATACGGCCAAAAGTATACTAACTAAATTTAAAATGAAAGGAGATGAAAAGTAAAAATGAAAAGAATAATTGTATTATTTATGATGCTTATTTTAAGCATAGTACTTGTTGGATGTAATAATGAAAGTGAAAAAGAAAAAGATGATAGTGAATTATTAAGTACAGAGTTAACTAATAATGATGTTGATTCTAAGGAGAAAAAAATGGATATAAATTATAAAATAGGCATAATGGATGTAAATAATCATGTAGATTATTTTGGAAATTTATTTGAAGTAATTTTAGTTAATGAAGTTGATGAATTGAATACATATTCATTAAATGAAAATAATAATTTTAAAAAATATGATGAACAGTTTTTTAAAAATAATTCACTAATTATTTATAATATTAGATCTAATAAAACTGGAAATGAAATAAATATAAAGAATTTATTTATAAGTGGAACTGATCTTTTTTTAGAATTAGAATTAATTGAAGGATATGGTGATGCATTTTCTTTTGGCATAGTAACACTTGAAGTTGAAAAAAAAGATTGTCAAAATATTATAAATGTAAAAATTCTTAAATAAGGAGTATCATTAATGCGAATATTTAAAAAATTATTTATTATAACAAATTTAGTATTTTTACTTGTAATATTTTTTGGTTTTACAAATATAAAAATATCGGCCAATTCACAATCTAATGATTATTATATTAACGAGTCGATGATAGAAGAAATTTCAAATAATTATGAATTTTCTGAAAATAGAATTTTAGTTGTTTTAGATAAAGAATATTCATTAATTGCTGAAGAATATACTGTTGATAATTTTTCAGGTAACATAGAAATGACTCTATCGGGTAAGTAGATGCTAAACGATCTTTTATACGCTTCGTCATCAAGTAATGAACAACTTTCAACATAATGGCTTACATCAGCAATGTATACACCAAGTAATAAAACTAACTCATCATAAAAAGTGCAAATCGAACGAAAAAACTCCCTATAAAAAGTGTTCATTTTTCTTAAAAAACATATTCAAAAAAAATTGATCTTATATATAAATCCAAATCATATTGAATTATAAAAATAGAGAACATATAAGGTAATATATTATTAAAATATATTAGATTATTGCAAGCGTCGTCTAACCCTGAATTGATTTTAAATCAAAATGCTTCTGAGGTATTAAATATTAATGTAGATGAAGAGTTTTATAATGATGAATATTTTACACCAGAAGAGCGATCTTTTATTAAGTCAATGGGAAGAGGCAGAAAAATTACTAAAGGTATAGAATTAGTAGATAAATTAACTTCAAATAATCATTCTGTAATTTGTTGGTGTGTATTTGTAGATACAATAAAATATTTAGTTAATACTTTAAATGATAATGGTATTAATGCTGCGTGTTTATATGGTGCTACTTCTCATAAAGAAAGAGATGAAATAATAAGAAAATTTAAAAATGGGGAAATACAGGTTCTTGTAACTAATCCACACACATTAGCTGAGTCAGTTTCATTGCACAAAAATTGTCATTACGCTATTTATTTTGAATATACTTTCAATCTTGTTCATATGTTGCAATCAAGAGATAGAATTCATAGATTAGGTTTAAATGAAAACCAAAAAACTTATTATTATTATCTGGTTTTAAATGGTAAAGAAGAATTTTTCAATACTATTGATTTAAGAACATATGAAAGATTAAAAGAAAAAGAACTTATACAAAAACAAGCAATTGAAAATAATGAAATAGTACCATTAACTGAAGATATGCTTGATGATATAAAAGCTATATTAAATTAATATGATGAATAGATCACTAGAAATAGTGGTCTTTTTTCCATATAGAAATGTTTGTACTAAAGAACTAACGCATGGATTGATTTGCAGTATAATAGTGATAGAAGATGTAATATTTAATATGCCTACAAAACTTAATAGGGGAAAATAAGATGGTATATGTTTCTATAAATATTTTATATTTTTCTCTCATATAAGTAGTCTAGTATTTCATATACCATAAAACAGCATCTTAATTATGAACATTATATTATGAGATATATTGAAAATAATTGTATAAAAAAATTTATTGATAGTATGATTTCTTGTCATTGTTGATTTGTCAATGATGTGAGACCAAAATTGAAAAAGAAAAATGTGGTATAATAATTAATATACTAGAAAAATCGGAATTTATGAGGAGTATAATTATACGAAAAAACTGATAATGATTGTCCTAATTTTTGTTTGTGTTTTAGGTTTGACTGCGTGTGGTCGAAATGAAAAAGGTATTTACTACCCTAAACGCAGTGAAATGCAGAAAAATCTTCAAAGCAAGAATTATGAAGTTAATGTCCAAACCATTCATAATAATGATTATTTGAGAACGCATCTAACAGCCATAAAAGGCGATGAATACATCGAATTCTATTGGTTGGACGAAAGCGATGAAATATCGTCTATAGAACAGCAATTGAAAGAAAAATATCAAAACTATAATAAATTAGTCAGTATGAAAAATGACAGTCAATTTGAAACATTTATTTTCTACTCTTCTGAAAAAGCAACGGATGATGCCAGCATTGTAATCGTTGATGTAAAAGTCAATTAAAAAAGTGGTATAATAAGGAATGCATTCCAAAGGTTTTTCTTTTCTGTCTAACTTCTGGGGTGCATTTTAGGGAGTGTACGCATTTTTGCAAATTGTAAGCAAATTGTAATAATACAGGTAGTTGCACACATTAGAATGTATCTATAAGTCATCTAAAACGGCTTATTTTTTTAATTTGATTTGGTTGATTAATAATCAACTTTATGGTATGATATAGGTGATAGGAGGTATCAAATATGAGTAAAATAATTGTTAAAGATAAAGAAATTACTATCACAGGATTTAGTGATGACGATTATGTTAGTCTAACAGATATAGCAAAATTTTTAAATAATGATGATCCAAGATATCCTATTCAAAATTGGATGAGATTAAAGGATACAATTGATTATATTGGTTTATGGGAAACGTTAAATAATCCAAATTTTAACCGCGTCGAATTCGACACCTTTAAAAAAGAATATGGACGCAATTCTTTTGTTATGACACCATCAAAATGGATAAAATCTACAAATGCAATAGGGATTAAATCAAAAGCAGGAAAATATGGAGGAGGAACATATGCTCATAGGGATATAGCTTTAGAATTTGCTTCATGGATTTCTCCTGAAATTAAGTTATATATAATAAAGGAATTTCAAAGATTAAAATCATTGGAAAGCGATAAATTAGAATGGCAAGGGCAACGATTAATCGTTAAGTTAAACTACTTAATAAACACTGAGGCGGTAAGTAAATATTTAATAACAGTAAATTTAACAACCGAACAAAAAAACGAAATTTATGCAAGTGAAGCAGATATATTAAATGTGGCTTTATTTGGTATGACTGCAAAACAGTGGCGAGAGGCTAATCCTAGTAAAGATGGAAATGTTAGAGATTACGCTTCAACAATTGAGCTTGCAATACTTTCTAATTTGGAATTTTACAATTCAAAACTTATAGAAGAAAATATACCTCCACAAACAAGATTAATTATATTAAATAATGAAGCAAACAAAGAAAAAGAATTATTCAATAAAAATAATGAGAAAGTATTAAAGATAACTAATAATGAGTAAATTAGGCGATAAAATAAAACAGATAAGAATAAATGAGGGGTTAAGTCAAGAAGCGTTTGCTAAAGAACTTGGATATACTTCTAAAACAACTATTAATAAAATAGAAAAAGGTATTAACGAAATAAGCTACGATAAATTAATGATACTAATTGATAAATATACTTTAACATTAGATCAAATATTTGAAAATAGTTCAAATAATACTCCACTTCCTAAAAATACGAATTCAAATCTTTATATATCGTTTAGTGCAAGATCAAATGGTAATTCAGAAAATATTATAAAATACATGATGAATGAATTTGATACCTTCATTAGTTTTAAAGATTTGTTTATTAATTCATGTAATAAATGCAATTATGAATGTATGACCATCAATAAATGCAAGTATCGACATGATGATATTTATAATTTACTTGATAATAGTATTAAGTATAATAAAATAATTTTTGTGGTTCCTATGTATTGTGGAAATCCACCTTCACTGTATTTTACACTTATGGAAAGAATGCAAAACTATTTTAATAATAATGAAGCGAATTATCCAGCATTCATTAGCAAATTACATATTATAGGAATATATGGATCTGACGAAGAGTATCCTCTCTTTATTCCTTTGATATCAAATATTTTAAATGATATAAATAAATGTTTGCCTATTCAAAGACATAAATACGAAATTAAAATGAATGATTCGGTTATGGATAAGAAATGTATTGTTGCATTAATTGATACGTATAAAAGAAATATGGGATTATAGGAAAGACTTATAGACCCCCACACCTTATAAAAAGATAGATATCGTAGCAATTAGGGATTTGAAAGTGTCTATAAGTAATCATATTTATAGTAGAAATATAGAGGTTTTACAACCTATTTTGTAAATTTTGTTCCATATTTGGAACAATTTTTTATTTTCTAGAGATATTAGTAGTTATATTTAATTAATGAGAGTTGAATATAGGGTATTTTAAGGTGGGAGGAAAAATAGTCAATTGAAGAAATTAGAACTAATATGCAATATAATACTAGTAAAAATTATGAAAATATATTATAATAATAGTAATATCGCGCTTTGATTGATTTTTTATCATCAAATGAGTTATGGTTATTCGCAATTAAACAATATATAATATTAGTGTAATTGGCCATTACAATACATTAATAAAGGAGAAAATATTATGAATATAGGTTCAATAATAAAAGAACTAAGACAAAAGAAAAAGATGTCTCAGGAGGAACTTGCAGAATATTTAGGTGTATCAACACAAGCAGTATCAAGATGGGAGACATCAGTAAGTTATCCTGATATTACTTTGCTACCACTTATAGCAAATGTGTTCAATGTTACAGTTGACTATTTGTTAGGTACTGATAAATTTAAAAATGATAGAATAGTAGAAGAAATAAATGAAACTTATCGAAAATATAATAAAAAGGGTGATAATGTTGGGTGTTATGAATATATGAAAAAAATGTATGAAAAATACCCACATATTGAAAAGGTTCAACTTATGTATGCAGATTCTTGTAGTGCGGCACATAATGAAGATAAATCAATAATTGATGAAGGAATTGAAGTGCTTGAACGACTTGTTAGACTTTCGTATGATGAAGAGATAAAAGATAAAGCATATGATAAGTTATTTTGGTTATACTTACATAAAAAAGATAAAATAAAATTAAAAGATATATTTAATAATTATATTAAACCAAAACTTAAGAAAGACTATTATTCGTCATATATGCTAGATGGGGATGAATTGACAAAATATTGCCAACTAGAAATATGTGGTATTATAGGTGATTTCTGGAATCAACTTATGGATATGAGAAAAAATGAAACTTATTCACTAAAAGAAATGGTAATTGCATTAAATAAATTTAACCAAGTTTGTCAAATAATGTTTGAAAACAAGGATTTCCCAATACAAGTATTATGGTACATAAAAACAGTAAATAGATTTATTGCAATTGATTATTTAAAATTAGATAATATAGAAAAGGCATTACATCATATCAAAATATGTTGTGAATGTGCTGTAGAAAGTGATAGTAGACCAAAAGTTTTTAAACATACATCTTTGTTATTTAATCACATTGAAGATGATAGAGAACAAATTTCATATTCAGGTAATACAAAAACATATGGTAATGAATCTTTTACCCTTTGGAATGATTTACAACGTGGAGATTTTGTTAAATTAAAAGGCAATGAAGAATATATAAAATTATTAGAAGAATTAGCAAAATATAAAAAACAATATAATTAATCATCAAGTCAGTTAATCCATATTTAAATTAGGTTAGCTGGTTTTTTACTTTCTCTTCTTTCTGCACTTAATAATATTTTTAGTCCATAATTACTTGAATTATTTAGGAAAGGAGCGTATGATGGAGAAAGAAGAAAATTGAAAGCAAAGATGAATATGCTTATGAATTTAAAATTTTGACTAAGAACTTTTCACGACTTGAGATGGACATTAGTTGGACTATTCGTATGACATCAAAAATCATAATGTTTATATAGAAGCAAAATAATTGGCTTTACTAATCAAGAAATTGGGATTTTAAAAAAATTAAACAACGAAATTAAGAGAATAATAAATTAAGCAAAAAGAAAATAAATAATTTTTTTATTTATTTAAATGTGTTCATACAACCCAAGAATTAAAAGAATAAAGCTTATGATATTAATTTATCCTAAAGCACATTTAAATGACTATAAAACAAATGGTTTGTTTTAAAAATCTTGATTAAGATAATATACATAGAAAAATTTATTCATAAGATTATTTACACAAGAAAAGTGTATTCCAAAACAAATTCATAGATTTGTGATATAATGTAGAAGTAAAAAGGTAAGTTTAATAGTGTTTTAAAAAGGAGAGTACATAATGATTGAAAAACTACTTGAAAGAAAAAAAATAGCTGTTAAAACAAAAATTACTATCAAAACATTAATTAGTACTGCTTTAATAGCTGCTTCAGTTATTTTACCACAATTGGTTCACCTTGTTGTAGGTTCAAAAGGCGGAATGTTATTACTACCTATGTATTTACCAGTAATTATCGGTGGATGTATTTTAGGTTATAAATGGGGAATTATGATTGGTGTTTTAAGTCCTCTAGCAAGTTATTTATTAACACTTGGGGGTGGTGTTCCTATGCCTGCTCTTACTAGATTACCATTTATGGTTGTCGAACTTGCAGTATTTGGTTTGATAAGTGGTTTGATGAGTTCTAAAATAGCTAAAAATCCTATTTTAGCTTTCCCTGCTGTTTTAACTACACAAGTTGTGGGAAGACTAGTATTTATACTTGCTGTTGCTGTATTTAGCAACTATACTGTACTTAACGTAGGTCTTGTATATGGACAAATAATTACAGGATTAGTTGGAATTGTTGTTCAAGCAATTTTAGTTCCACTTATTATCATATTATTATCTAAGGCATGCAAGATAAGTGAAACCAATGAAAAATAAAAACTTTAAAACAATGAAAAGCATTATGTTCAGCATCAGCGCCATAGTGCTTTTTGTCCTCTTATTTGGATGCACTAAAAAAGAAACTTTTTACGAAAATGATAACAAACCAACAATTGACTTTTTACAACCATGGGCCTTCTATGAAAAAAATGAGGAAGACATTTTTGAACATTTCACTAAACTAAATAATATTGGAATTGATACACTTATTATTCAAAATATAGCTAAATTTGATAATGGTACACCTGAAGTATGTTATTATGATTCTTTGATTAATTTTCCCAAAAAATATAATGATTTTTTAGAGAAAATGCTAAAAGCTGCAAAGCACTTTAATATAAAAATTATAGTAGGTCTACCGAATGACTCATATTGGTGGAGTTATCAAGATCATGGATATCGTAGTGACGTAATGAATGTTTTTTACGAAGAAGAATCAAATGTGTTAAAAGAAATATTGACAAAGTACGAAATAGATGGTATTTATTATGCTAATGAGATGTTTTCAAACCCGCATAGTTACTATAAAAGCTGGTCAAAACACTTAAATAAATTACTCGAAGATATTAACAGCATTAATCCTCAAATGCCATTTTATATTTCCCCTTTTAATTCTTCAGCTTTTTTAAAAAATCATAAAAATTGTGTAACTGAATGGGAAAATTTCTTTAAAAATGTAAATTTTAGAGAAATAGATTATTTTATGATTCAAGATGGTTTTGGTGGTTGTGAGGCCGATCCTAAAGAAAGAGAGTATAAAGAAATTTTTGAAAGAAATACTAAAATAAGAGAGAAGTGCCTAAAATATTCAAAAGCAAATTTCATTCTTAATATTGAATTATTTGCTAGCGATGGATATACATCAAAAAAAACGTTTAGAAAAGCAAATAGCCTATGCTAATATGCTCGGTAATAAAATAGCATGTTTTTCGGTATCTCACTATTTTATAGATGAAGAAGATATTTTTAAATAAAAATAAAAAAATTTAGAATAAAATTTAATTTTTTTGTGTTATGTATAATGTAAATAGAAAACTTACTAATTTGAAAGGAAGAAAAGTATGAAAAAAGTTTTTAAATGTTTAAGTCTTATTATGATTGTGGGAATGTTTGCTTTAATAGCTACTTCTTGTGGTAAAAAAACAGAAGCAGAATTATCAAGAGTAACAGTAGACATTAACCCTAGTATCGAATTAATGGTTGATGAAGAACAGAAAGTTATATCTGTATCTGCATTAAATGATGATGGTAGTATTATAATAGCTGGCGAAGCAATCGTTGGTAAAGATGTAGAAGAAGCTACTAAAATTATCGTAAATGTTTGTACAGAAACAGGTTACATCGTTAAAGGCGAAACAACTGTTAGCGATAACAATGTTAAAATTTCTGTTTCAGGTAACACGGAATACGCTAATGAATTAGCTAACAAAGTAAAAAATGCTGCTAAAGACTACTTTGATAAAAGTGGCATTAAAGCAAATATAGAACAAATTAATGCTCTTGCAATAGCAGAATTAAAGCAATTAGTTTTGGATAATTCTACTTTTACTGAAGAAGAAGTAGAAGCAATGTCTGAAAAGGATTTATTAAAAGCTTTGTCAGTTGCAAGAATGGAAACAGCTATACTTATTTCTGAAGATATGAAAAAATTATACTTTGAAGCCAAAGAGTATGAAATAAGTTTTGCTGAAAGAGAAGAAACAGTTAAAATTATTGAAGAGTTAGGTAGTGTATATGGCACTGTATATGCTGCTTATAAAAAAGTAGTTGATCAATATCGCGCTGCTGTAACTACACTTGAAAACTTAAAATATGATACTTTAATTTCTCCAGATTCAGCTTATCAAAAAGCTCTTGTAGAAATGCGTGCAGCTAAAATCGAATATCTTGAACAAAGATCATATGTTGCAAGTCTTGAAATTGGTGATTTAAAAGTAACTGCGGAAATTAAACTTGCTGAATTAAAAGATGCATATGAAAAAATGGAACAAGCTTATGTTGAAGCAGGTAATGCTGCTGTAAAGAGCCTTGATGCTCTTATTGCTACATTAAAAAATGTTGAAAAACAATTTGATGAAGTTGATAAACTATTAGCAAGTTTTGATTTTAATAGTGTTTTAAAAACTAAAACGAGCGAAATTGAAGCCGCTATGAATGCTGCTAAAGATAAGTTCTTTGAAGACTTTGAAGCAGCTCATAAGGATGATTTAGAAAAAGCACAAGCAGCTTTAATCGCTCAAAAAGATGCTTTGAAAAAATCTATTTTAGATTCTAGTTTGAATAAAGAAAACAAATAAAATAAGCTATTTTAAAAAAATAGTGTTAGGGGAAAGGTGAAAAGCGAATTAGAAGTTTTTCACCTTTTTAGTATTTTTGTATAAGTTTTATAGAAAATATGTTATAATAAAATAAATAATGGAATAATTTTGACATTTTTTGTGTTATGTATAATGAAAGGAAATCTTTAGCATGAAAAGTTTTTACGAGAAGTTAAAAGATAAAGATGAAGAGGCCTTTAATAAACTATACGACGACTATGTTAAACTAATTTATCATATAGCTTACTCGTATACACGTTCAAAAGAAGATGCCGAAGATATAACGAACGAAGTTTTCTTAAAAATATTAAATAGTATTGAAAACTACAATGATAAAGGAAAATTCAAAGAGTGGATTTGTGCTATAGCTCGTAACACTGCATGTAATTATGTTACGAGAATAAAAGATGAGAATAGCCTTACTGATGAAGAAAGTGTGAATAATGCCAAAAGCAGCAACGATGGTCATCAAGATATGATAGATTTATTTGAGGAATTTCTTGATGAAGTTACTGTAAGAATCATGATTTTGCGCTTTATTTATGATTATAAGTTTAAAGAAATATCCCTAACTTTGGATATGACCATTGGCCAAGTACAGGGATTGTATTACGATGGAATCGAAAAATTACGAAAGGTGTGTAAAAATGGATAGATTTGAAAAATATATAAAAAATAATATCAATAAAAAACCTGATTATGAGCCAAGTGATAACTTAAAAGAAAAAATATTTAAAAATGTTGCTTTAAACAGCCATAGTAAAGTTAGTTTTTTTAAGAAAAACTTGTTTAAATTTACCTCATGTTTTGCTTGTATCGCACTTTTTATAGTAGTAGGTATTGTATTGATATTTTCAACTAATAAAGTTGAACAATATTCAGCAATTATTGAAATAGACGTAAATCCAGAAATAGAAATGGTTATAAATGAAAAAAACGAGGTAATATCGATAAAAGGATTAAATGATGAAGGCAAAATGGTAATCCTTGAGGAGGATTTAAAAGGTAAAAATATTACAGAAGTGCTTTCAAAAATAATTGAAATTGAAACTAACATGGGTTATCTTAACAATAATTTAGCGCTCAGTGATATGACAATATCAATCACTAATGATAAAGATGACATTATCAAAAAAATCCAAAAAACGATTAATGAATCGATAACTTCAATAAGTGATAGTAAAGAAAAAAGTTTGAATGTATATTATAAGGAAGGAAAGAGTGTCGATAGTTTAAAACAATACGCTGCTTCAGTTGATCCTACTTTAACAATCGAAAAAATTAGTCATATGAGTTATGACGCTATCATTAAGGTTATTAGTGATTATCATAATGAAGTGGCCGAAATTAATAGTGTTGATCTCGAAAAAATGTATCTTGAGACCAAAAAGCAAAATGCAATTAAAATGGTTGAAAATGCATACTATAATAATCTTAAAACGTTAGATAATACTTATAGTAGTTTAATTTCGCAATATGATTATTTTTACAATTTACTAATTGATACGTATTCTAAACTACAAAATGAGTATAAAGAATTAACTATTGATAGTGATTCCTTATACCAAAAGACCTTAAAAATGCTTAATGATAAAAAAGAAGAGATAATTCAGCAAAAGAAATTAATCGCCATTAAAAAACAAAATGGTGAATATGTAAAATTAGAAGAAATAATTTTAAGTGCTTTTGAGGAACAATATAAAACATTAGAAGTAAATCTAAAAGTAATAAAACAAAACATTGATGATGTTTATAATAGTGTTTTAGATGAAGCGAGCAACATTTTTAAAAATTTAAATGATGTTAAAGAAAAATTAAAAGATGTTGTTGACAGTATCACAATTGATAATATTTTGAATAGTAATGAAGCATTAAATGAGTACAAAACCCAACAATCGTTAAACTTTATTAAAGAATATAGTGAATGCATAGAGTATATTAATAGTGTTATGCAAACTAGAAAAAGTAATCTTCTTAATAGTGATAAATAATCTCCAAAAAACGTCTAGGCTTATAGAAACCTAGACGTTTATTTTCAATAAACTTAGTTTATAATTTGAAAAAACTACGTAAATGTGGTATTATATATAAAAATAGGACTATCGCCAAGTGGTAAGGCAACAGGTTCTGACCCTGTCATCACTGGTTCGAATCCAGTTAGTCCTACCATTAAAGTCGGTCAAAAAGTCTTTTGTAGACTTTTAAAAAATAGGCTATTTTCGCAAAAATTCATAGTTTTACTATGATAAAATGCTGAAAATAGCTCTTTTTTTATTCAAAAAGTGTAGAGCTGTACGGGGAGTTGAACCTTCGTTTTTTACGGCTAGACTGGGGAGTTGAACTAATTTCAAATTTTAGGAACAATGGGATTTTAATATTAGTATTACTACCAACTTTTAAGCATGTTTTAAGGCCTTTGTCAGTTCTTTATCTAAAAAAATTGAAGCTTTTTCAACAAATATCTATTAATATTTTTAAATTTATGATATAATAAACATAAATAATCAAGTAAAATATTAAAAATTTTTATATATTTTTAATATCAATTAGTTGATTAT
>URLJ01000011.1 GCA_900548675.1 uncultured Mollicutes bacterium | reverse complement strand
AAACTCAAGTTGCTAGAAGAATGTATGAATATAATAGATTTCCAATGAAACCGCTTGGCTACTTATCCCCAATTGAATTCCTAGATAATTATAACAAAACCCATTAATCTAGGACACAATTTTGTGCACGATGATTGACAAACCGTCAAAAACAAAAATTTACATTGTGACTTTACAAGTATATTCATCTCTATACGTAACAATAAAGGATTTTAAGTAAGCATAATCCTTTTCTCCAGGAAGTGCATCATATACTTCAAAATTTAGTTGCACTTTTAAGTATCCCATTAATCTAAAAGATACCTCTGTTTCTCCCACACCACCTTCTTCTAAAATGGGAATTGTATCTATCCTTGATTCACTTTTGTAAACCATGATATAATCATCATCTTCTATATCTTCTGTCGCCAAAATGTAAAAATGTAAAAACTCAGCAGTAGTGATATTATTTCTATTTTCGTTTTCAACCGATTTATCCATCGTTTTACATTTAACTGGATAAATTCGTGATGAGCAAATTGCTGAATGATCGAGCATACAAACTTTTAGAGCATCCCTAATCTTGTAAGCTATACTATTACACTCATTTTGGTAATTATATTTTATCAAAGTTTTAGCAATAGGAAATGATATAGAGCCCATAATCGCAATAACTGCTACACTTACTACTATTTCAATTATCGTAAAACCTTTTTTATTCATCTATAAAAGCTCTGGTATTAACATCATATTTTGTTGTGATCCCTCTTTTTTTATACGTTATAATTCCTGATTCACAAGTTATTTCAACATCACTTGGAATTGGTTGTCCAACTTTTTCTTCATAAACATGAGCAATAACGTAATCATTTAAGTAAGCATAATCGTTAAATACACTTTTCATTCCCTTAAATTCATATTCCTCCTCTTCTATTAATGCTGTGTCTAAAAGAGTAACTAATGACAACACTTCTTGTTTATTAGCTTCAACTTTACTTTTATCTACAAACTTTACATATGCAATACCACTGACGGAAGTTAATACTGCCATCGCTGCAATAACAATAATTAATTCAACAATTGTGAAACCTTTTTTATTTTTTTTCATTTTCTACCTCCTATTTGCAATTCATTAGAATAGTTTATTCTAAATCGAGGCGATTAAGTTCTTCAACTGTAGTTTTTCCTTCTTTTAAAAGTTTTTTAGCAGAACATAAAAATTTTTGGGATTTTAAACTATTAATATCTGTCGTAAGTATTCCTATATCACCTTCTTTCATAAATTCTTCCTTTACTTTTTTATTGATAAAATAAATATCATGTATCAAAATTCTTCCTATATAACCAGTATAATTGCATTCACTACAACCAGAACTTTCATAAACTACTTCCCCTTTGTTTAATCCATATTTAAGAGCATTTTCTTCATCAATATAAGTTACTTTTCTACAATGTGGGCAAACCTCCCTAACAAGTCGTTGGTTCATAATGCATAATAAAGAGTCTACTAATGATTTTGCTTCTACTCCCATATCTAACAAACGAAATATTACTCCCTCTATCGTATTAGTATGCATACTTGATAATACCAAATGCCCTGTCATTGCCATATTACATGCCATTATTGCTGTTTCATTGTCTCTAATTTCTCCTATAAAAATAACATTAGGGTCTTGTCTTAAAATGTTTCTTAGAGCACTACTAAATGTTAATTGCGAATTGCCATTGACAACTACTTGACTTACATCACTTATAACATATTCAACTGGATCCTCAATCGTTATAATAGAATTATGTTTTTTATCTATACAATTAATAAAAGAATACAATGACGTCGTTTTTCCACTGCCAGTTGGACCTGTTACTAAAACTAACCCTTTTTTAGAATTGAGCATTTCAATGAGATGTTTTTCTACTGAACTATCATAATTTAAGTTCTTAATGTTAAGATTTATATCACTATTGTTAAGTATTCTAATTACTATTCTTTCCTTATATAATGTAGGAATAGTTGATACACGCAAATCATAACTTTGTTTGCGGAAAATATAGTTAATTCTACCTTCTTGTGAAATTTTTGATTTAGCAGGATCCATATCTGAAATTACTTTTATTCTCGCAGCCAAAGAATTAAATTGTTCAATCGATATATTTTGCATTAATTCCAAAACACCATTTTGACGATATCTAACCCTAACCCCTATTTTACTGGGCTCGATATGTATGTCACTAGATTTTGTTTCAATAGCCTTTGTTATAATTGTATCAACTAACTTTACTGTATTTAACTCACTATCATTCTTTTTTAATCCTTCATATCGATAATCACTCGTATTTTCAATGTAAATTTTCTTTAATTCATCGAAAGTTGTCAAGTATAATTCGATATTGAGAAGGTACTTCTTTTTTAATAAAACTAATCCTTTGGTAGAAAATGGATCACTTGTCAATACTAACAATTTTTTATGATATATTCCAAGTGGTAATACATGATATTTTTCGACTAAAAATGAATCAAATTCACCTATTAAACTATTAGAATTTCGAAACATTCCATTTTTATATAATGGTATTTTGAAAAAATAAAGATAGAATTTTAACATCTCTTCAGGAGTAATGATTCTTCTTTTTAATAATAAAACATCTAGTCTTTTACTATAATGTTCATTTATTTCATGCCAGTTTATAGTATTTTTTTCAGCAATTTTTATAAAATACGATTTTATTACGTCATTATAAAGCATTATATCCCCCTATTTAAGTAATTGACTATTAGTTATATTTGTTAAAGGTAAAAATAACATCAGTATCATTACAATCATGATAATAGAAACTACAATAATTGAAATAGGTTCTATTAAAGCAATTAATTTTTTTAGTTTTTCTTTAACCATTTCATTATAATAAGTATTTATATCTTTAAAACTTTCTTTTAATAAACCAGATGCTTCACCGATACTAACTAATTCACAAAACTCTTTATTAAAAACTTCATGGCGGCCAATAGAAATCGACAACTCTTCCCCTTCATTGACTGATTCAATTATATTTTGCAATGCTATTTTATAATAATAGTTTTCGATAACTGTCTTTGTAAAAGATAGCGATTTTGATAACGGAACATTACTACCAAGTAACACCTTAAGTGTCGATGATATATTCATTATTGTTACATTTTTGTAAAGATTAATTCTACATTTTATTTTTTCAATAAATCGTAAGTTTTTGATTTTCTTTTTCAAGACCATAATACCAAATATTAATATACAGACCAACAATATTATAAATAAGACATACTTGGAAAAAAAGCTAGATATTTGAAATAATACTGATGTAAAAAAAGGAATCTCTATATCCATGCTCACAAACAGTTCTTTATATGAAGGTAAAATAAAGGTCAAAATCGCAATCATTAAAACTATCCCTACTACTAAAACTATCTTAGGATAAATGGTTCCAAGCTTAATTTTGCTTTTAAATTCGGCCTTGGCTTCATAATACTCACATAAATCGTTAATAACCGTCTTTAAATTACCACTAATTTCAGCTATATCTATCATCTCTAAGCAAAATTTATCTATCTCAACTCCATTTACTTCGCCTGAAATATCAAAACTTTCTTTCATACTATGTCCAAAGTACATTTGTAGCATTGTTGAAAATAAATATCTTCTAATAATAGTATTACTTTGATTAAATGCGATGATTTTTAATGTTTCTTGTGGTGTCATTCCAACAGCATTTAAATTAGCCCATTGTTTAAATAACTTATGTATTTCATTAAAAGATAACTTCTTTTTGAATTTTGAAAAATAATTATATGAAATCTCTTTACAAGTAGTTATACGAATACCATTATTAGAAAGAGCATTTTTTGCTTCTTCAACTTGTGTGCATTTTAAAACTCCTTCAATTAATCTTTTTTCATAAATCCCTTTATATTTAACTATCATTAATATTCTCCCTCAACATCTGATATTGTATATCCATATATTTGATATTTATTATCTTTTATCACCAAGATATGGAAAGTAATTTTTTTATATGGTTGACTTCTTAATATGCACTCAAAATAATATTCATTATTTACAATTTTTGTATATTTTATTTTAGCAGTGTTATTTCTAACATACCTAAAATCAGGTTTGTTATTGTGTTTTGGCATATACATATTCATTAAACGATACCCATTATTAATAAGTTCAATCCTATTGAATTTTTTTTCAAAAGCTTTACTTCTAGTAGTCGCTTTATTGGAGATTAAAATTGTCGACATTGAAAATAATGCAATAGAAATTATCAAAGATAATATCACTATTACATTAATTCCTCCTCTATTATTAATTCTAAGTTTCATATATAAAGCTCCATGTATCACTTGTATATACCTCAAAAGCTGTTCTTCCCAGGACTTTAAGTGGTTCTATCATAATAAGCCTACTTCTATCTTCAGTGTAATCTTCCTCAAAAATATACCATTTGATTTTAATACTATATCCCTTAGTAATTTGATCTCTTTGTATGAGCTGTTCATCAAGTTTTATAAAAGTTTCCCAAACTTTCCTTATCACTATACCATTTCTTTTTATTTCTTCTTTTAAAACCATGTTACCCTTAATCCCTATTGACTCATAATACTTAAAAAGCGTATTAATTTCATCATTACAAGAAAAAATAATGCTGTAAGTATTATTAACTATATTGACAAATTTCATATTGTATTCATCGTGCTTCTTAGCCAAAGCAGCATTATACTTTGTTTCACATAAAGATAATGTTGCGAGAGATATTGTAATCATTAACAAAACTGCTTCTAGAATGCTTGTTCCCTTATTGTTTAATTTCATACATTAAACCTCTTTTATATTTCTTATCTACATTTATTATTTTGCATGATGAGAAATGGTTATTGTATCTAGATAGTATTTTTATGACATCATTGACCATAGTTTCAGAATTATTAACATTAAAAATCTTTAAATCAGTACTTGCCAACTCTTCTGAAAGTTCAAAAAGATAACTTGCTATCTCTGTAAGTGCTATATTAGAATTGCCTTTAATTTTAAAAAAAGTTGTCATTAAACCTTGATAAAAGGCCGTTACTATAATTTTATTATCTTCTACCCATATAAAGTACCCATTATCACAATGATATCGTTCTATGAAATTATTGATTACTTCAAAATCATATTTGATATCACATTTTAGCTTCCTAAAATTTACTTTTACAATATTCAAAACTTCACTTTCTATGATTGGAATGAAATAATAGATTATTATTTTTTCATTTTTGAAGTTTATTATTTTTCGTATTGTCAGTTCAAAATCTTTCATCAAATTATCATAATGTTTATGCAATTCTTCTTGAATTATTTTTTTAGATGTATTTATAAATATACTTTTATCAATCAATGTGTCATAAAAAAATCTTTCAGAAGAGACTAAAAATTCAACAGCTTTTATTTTATTATCTGTTATAGTCTTATTTATATCAGCTGTAAACTTATCAATAATACTTGAATTATTATAAAATTCAACTATATTGTTGTTAAGTGTTAATATTTTAGACCTGTCATTACCTAAAATTTTCCAAACTATAGTAGAAAATGAATTATTATCAAAATTTAGTTCAATCAATGCTCTCATTTGTAGTTATACCTCTTGGAATATAAAAAATTAAATGTCTTGTCTCATGTTCATCGCCATAATTAACTTTTAAACAATTACCACTAATAATTTCATAATTTATAATATTTAAATTAATATTTTCCTTTTCAGAATTGATCTCTAATTTACTCATCTCTTCTGAATCACTTTCATAGTATAAATATTTTTTTGTTTTTCCAATCCTTACTGGCAATTCTTTAGCTATAATTGCATCAATTGCTTCTGTAATCATTTCTTCTATAATTAAAAACTCTGTGTTTTTATCTGTTTTACTATTTTCTTTAACAAAAGACGTATTTATAAATAAAAAACATACAATTGCCATACCGACAACACTCAATACTAAATAAGTAGTAAATTTTTCTACGATTATAAAGCCCCTTTCTTTCACTAATAATCACCTCACAAAAATTATAGCATAATAAAAAAGGAGTTTAAGATTTGAAATCTTAAACTCCCTATTTTGCTTTTTTTTCGCAATAGTTAATAATATTGCAGAAATTATTTTTATTATTTAAAGAAAAGCATCTTCTTTTATAAAATTTTAAAACTATTTTTTACCATATCGGACAATTAATTCTATTCTAGAGTTAACATCTAGTTTTCTATAAATGTTTTTATAGTGAAAATTGACAGTATCGTACTTCATTCTTAGTTCCCCTGCTATCTGTCTTAAGGTATTACCAAGTAATAATTGTTCAAAAACGATTATTTCTTTATTGGTTAAAACCTTATAAGGATTTATAAACTCATTTTCATTCGTCTCTTCGCTACTTCCTATTTCAACTTTTTTAATAGAATTATCAGTTTTCATATTGTGTATAGCAATAAATAGCATTATGACAACGATAATTAAGACCGCTACAGCAACCATTTCCATTATAATGAAAACTAAAGCAGCATTAGAAAAAGTAATGAATGCAAAAAGTATTTCAAATATAACAAAAAGAGAACCCAATATTAAAATAACGAAACGATATAATTTTAAGCTAGCTTTATCCTCTAGTATTTTTCCTATCAACATAAATGACATAATAAAGCCATTCGCTGTAGTAAAACCGCTCATTATTTCAAAAATAGCTTTTGTCACCAAAGTACCATTACTAATAATCATGAGTAAGCCAAAACTACTAAGAAGTATTACCGACAATGTCCAGATAATAATATAGTATAAATTGGAATACTTAAAGCACCAAAACAAAACTATACCAAGAAGACTCGATATAAATATTGATATATAATAAACAGTATAATTAAATTTATATTTAGGCACTAAAATATTTGTTTTTAAAACAATAAACGCTAACTCATATACTACAAATAAGACAAACATAATTGTCATAATGATGAAAAGCGAGTTAGGTATTTTCTCATTATTTAATTGAACATCTCTAAAGTGTTCTCTGCTTACAAAATACATTGCAAATATTGAAATCAGCAGACATAAAAGAGGAACAGCGAAACTGCCAAAAAAATTATTTATCTTAGTAAAGTTTTTTAACAAAGGTAAAATAAGATTAACACATAAGAAAGCTATGCTAATTATTATGATTCTTTCATATGATGAAATAAAATTTAAAAATAATGTGATACTTGAAGCCAAAAAAGCTCCCAATCCTATTACAATTATTATTAATGTAATTACATTTAAAAAACCATTATTTAAATACTTGAATGACAAGAAATTTCCTATTAAGCCTAATGCTGTAAGGGGCATTAAAAAATATAAAACACGATTTAAAATTTTAGGTTTTAGCGTTAACACAAAAATTACCGCTGATACTACCATTAGTGCTCTGTATATATTGAAAGCTACATTGGCCTTTGTCGATATCATAACGAAAGCATTACGCAAAAAAGTGTATTCAGCATGAAAGCCAAATATTGTTAATACCACTACTGCAAGAAGCAAATAAAAAACTGTATATGTTAGTTTACCACTTCTTTTTATGCTTGCACGATCAGGTTGCACAAGTGAAGATTGAATATTAGAAAAAAAGTCTGAATTACCACTTTTTTCCATTCTTATCACTCCTTTCAAACCTACTCGAATAATTATATCATATTTGATATTTTTTTAAAAGTGATAAGCATAAATAAACAAATAATTAAGTTTTCATGATATTATCATTCATTATTTGGGACTTTTATTAAAAAAAATGCTATTATATTAATACATGCAAGCAGCTTTAAATCCTGCTACCTTATTGATTATTTTTTGATGATTAAAAACTAATACTGTTGGAAACTCTTTAATATTATAAGTATCTACTAATGTAAGTGCTGCTTCTTTTCCTATTATATAAGTTGGCACTTCGACATATTGCTGTCTTATCTTCATCGTAATGAAATCACATAAACTACTAGATAAAGCATCAGAATCAGTTAAGATAACAAAGAACTTTTCCTTGCGTTGATATATACTTTTAATTATTTTATTGATATTCATAAATTCACCTCAAATTTATTATCACATATTTTGTTTAAAAAAATTATCGAAAGATGGAGAAAAAATATGAAAATTTTAGGATTAATACTAGAATGTAATCCATACCACTATGGACACGAATATTTTATTAAAGAAGCTATAAAATTAACCAATCCTGACTATGTAATAGCCGTTATATCTGGATCATTTACTATGCGTGGTGATGTTTCTATACTAAACAAATTCGATAAAACAAGGATTCTACTATCTAAAGGTGTAGACCTTGTTATTGAACTACCTATCATAGAAACTCTCCATAGTGCTGACTACTACGCCCAAAATGTCTGCAATATTTTGATTGCGATGAATGTCACAGATATAGCGTTTGGAACTGAGAATCTTTCACTAAAGGATTTAGAATCCTATTTTAATATTATTAATTCACCTGAATATCAAGAAATCTTTAAAAAATATAATAAAGCACGCATAAGCTATAAAAAAGCACACCAAAAGGCACTTGAAGAGCTTTTTGGTAAAAATTGTGATGATCTAATTCTTCCAAATAACACTTTAGCTATGCAATATTTTAAAACTATTTATAATTATAATTTAAAAACCAAAAACGAAATCTGCTTACATACAATCAATCGAAAAGGGACAAGCGATAATGAAAAAGACATCAACAGTCAAACATTATTCCAATCGGCAACCGCGCTACGTTCTTCTTTTCAAAATGGTAATAGTATTAGTGAATATATCCCTTACAACGAAAACATCTTAATGAAAATTAACTATGATAAATTGTGGAATCTATTTCTCTACAATTTTTATCAAGAAAATATAAAAGGCTATTTAAAATCATCCTCTTTATCAAAAGAGGGAGTAGAAAACTATATTGCTAATAGAATTAATCCTACCTTAGACTATCAAACATCCTTACAAGAATTAAAGAACTCACGTTATTCCTTATCGATGTTTAAACGAATTATTCTAAAATCACTATTACTACAAACAAATAAAAATTATCACATTATAGAATATGGATATGTGAGATTATTAGGTTTTACAAAAAAAGGAGAAAAGTTAATTAGCGAGTTAAATAAACCTATTAACTTTATAACTTCACTTAAAAAAAAGTTATGATAATGAAATAATAAATGATTATATTGCTGATGAAAAACTTGCAACAAGGTTATATGAAATTTTAACAAAAAAAGAACTTTACAATCAAGAATTTAAAATACCTATAAAGGAGAAAAACTAATATGATGGAATTAAAAAATGCGTTAAATAAAATAATTGACCCTTCATTAAAAAAAAGCCTTGGAGAAACTAATGGAATTAAACATTTCGCCTATGACGATAAAAATGGGATTCTAACACTAATTGTTGCAATGGGTAAAAAGACCACAAACGATGAAAGGGAATTGCGATTAAATATTACTAAGTTAGTTAAACAAGAATTTAAAATTAATGGACTTAAGTTAGAAATTGAAGAAAATCGCGTTATAAAAAGTATTACTAACAGCAAATGTGTTTTCATAGGAGTAGCTAGTGGAAAAGGAGGAGTAGGAAAATCTACAGTTGTAGCTAACATCGCTTACCGTTTGATGAAAAAAGGACATAAGGTAGGCATAATAGATGCTGACATCTATGGTTCTAGCATTCCTTTTTTACTTGAAATACCACATACTAACCCCACTTTAAATAACGATAAAAAAATCTTACCTCTACGTAAGGATAAAATAGAAACTATATCTACAGAATTTTTTACAAATCCGTCTGAACCAGTTATATGGCGTGGAGGCATGCTACATAGCATGCTTGAAAACTTCTTTTATGAAGTCGATTGGGATAAAAATCTAGAATATATGCTTATAGACCTTCCACCAGGAACCGGTGACATCATGCTCGATTTAAAAACATTTGTTCCTCAAGCCAAAATGCTTCTTGTGACAACACCGCATTTAAGTGCATCCCATGTAGCTGTTAAAGCAGGCTATGCAGCGCAAAAACTAGGACATGAAATACTAGGTATAATCGAAAATATGTCTTATTACATTAATCCCGTAAATAAAGAAAAAGAATTAATATTTGGTGAAGGTGGCGGAATTGAAGTTGCGAAACTTTTAGGCACTGAATTAATAGCTCAAATACCTATCAATCAACCTCTACATAATATCGCATTATATGAAATAGATGAAGAAATTGGAAAAATATATGATGATATCGCAGATTTTATTATATATAAAACCTCAGAATAAAAAACTAAAGGCGCTAGAAAATTAGCGCCTTTTAAATTTATAAATGATTATTTTTTATGATGATGTTCGCAACCGCAATGACATTCAGCATCTTCATTTTCTTCATGTTTACAGTCACAGTGATCATGATGACATTCACAATCATCATCACATTCATCCAATGAATCTTCGTATTGATTTAAAACATCTTCAATAAGATCCCATTCTTCGTCTGTTTCAACTGCTTCTAATTCACCATTGCCATCGGTATTTTCAACATAACTAGCAGCCATTATTGTTACATCATCTTCGTTTTCATTGCCATCTAATGGATAAAATAAAACATATTTTTTCCCAAATTCTGGAGAATCGAAGGTAAAAAGAATTTGGCATAATACTTCATTACCCTCCTCATCAATAACTGTTAATTGTTGATCTAAAGGTTTAATTTCACTCATTTTTTCCTCTTTCCGCGTTTAGCTTTATTTTGTTAGAGTATCTAGATAAGATTGTAAAATTACCACAGCGGCTAATTTATCAACATTCTTTTTTCTCTTATTGCGAGATAAATCAGCATCAATCATAACACGCTGAACAATCGTTGTTGTTAAACGTTCATCAATCATTATTACCTCTTTATCGAGAGCTTTTTCGAGCATTTCTTTAAAGGTAAGAACATATTCTGATTGAAATCCTAATGACCCATTCATATTTTTTGGTAATCCCATTACGATTTTATCAATTGATTTTTCTACAACTACTATTTTAACATATTCCAATGCTTTTTGCAAATCTTTTTCACTAAATCTTGCAGTCTCATAGGGTGTTGCAATAATCCCTGCGGGATCACTAATTGCCATACCCAAGGTTCTTGTTCCTAAATCTAACCCTAGATATCTCATACTTTTAATTTTTCCTTAATAGTATTTAAAGCAATTTCTATCTTTGTGGCATCCTTACCTCCTGCTTGTGCAAAATCAGGTCTTCCACCACCAGCGCCACCTGTTATAGCAGCTGCCTCTTTTACAATTTGTCCACAGTTAATATCACAATTTTTGGATTTAGCGACAAAATATACTTTATCATCTTTTGAACTAGCCATTAAAATAAAACATTTATTTAATAAAGATGCCTCTTTATCGACTAACTCTTTCAATACATTCATATCAACATTTTTAATGTGTTTAATTAAAAATGAAATATCATCTTTAGTTACAACATCTTGTGCTAAATCATCAACCGCATTAGTTTGTTTTTGTAACTTTTTATTTTCATATTCCTTTTCCATATCTTTTACAACGCGCCAATTATAGTTGTATTCTTCACGTTTGGTTAGAATATCTTGATAACGATTTATGTATTTAAATGTTAAAGGCTTTTCTTGTTTTATTGATATATTTTCAGTAGTGCAAATTTCTATCAAGTTTTTTTCTTTACCCTTTAAATTATCAATTTCAGTTGTAAGATTTCTCAATTGAGCAGCCATTTCCGCCGCAATCATGTCAGAAGTAGCAGCTTCTACTCTGAAAATACCTGATCCTTTTGATTCAACGCTCAATATTGCGAATGCACCTATTTCTTTAGTATTTTTTACGTGCGTACCTCCACACAATTCTTTACTATATCCCATATCTACCATTCGTACTACATCGCCATATTTTTCGCCAAATACTGCTTGAGCACCAGCTTTTACTGCTTCAGAAACAGTTGTTAGAATGGTATGAACATCGTATGCATTTTTAATAGCTTCATTAACTAAATTTTCAACCTCAATAATTTCCTTTTCGGTAGGATTTTTATAATGATTAAAGTCAAATCTTAATCTATTAGGCGTAACTTGAGAACCTTGTTGTACAACGTGACTTCCTAATACATTACGGAGCGATTGTCCTAAAAGATGGGTAGCAGAATGATTATAAGAAATGTGCTGACGCATATTAACATCAACTGAAAGTTTAACAGTTGTTCCAACCCCAAGCACTGTCTCTTTGGTGTCTACAACATGCCCATGCTGACCATTTGGAAGTTTGATCGTATCATCAATATGGAACTCTTCCCCATTAATAGTCAAGATTCCTTGGTCGCCTATTTGTCCGCCACTTTCTGCATAAAATGGGGTTTCACTACAAATGAAAACTAATTCATTAGAACCTTTTTCAACACGTTTATTACCTTTAAAAACACCAATAATAGTGGTAGTACATTCTAATTGATCATAACCGATAAATTTTGAAGAATCCATACATTGTAAAAAAGCTTCGTTTTGGGAATTCATCGATTGCATTTTGGTTCTACTTTCACGCGCTCTTTTTTTCTGAAGTTCTAATTGCTCTTTATAGCCGTCAACATCTACTAATACGTTTTTTTCAGCAGCGGCTTCAACTGTTAATTCAATTGGAAAACCAAAAGTATCATATAATAAGAAGGCATCGCTACCGCTAATCATATTCCCTTGTAAGTTTTTAATTAAATCATTTAATCTTTTTTCACCATTTTCCAAAGTCTTTAAAAAGTTTTCTTCTTCTACTTTAATAATGTTTTTAATAATAGTTTGTTTTTCTTCTAGATATGGATAAAAATCTTTCATGTTTTTGACAACTACATCAACAATCTTATACAAAAAGACATCATTTATACCTAATTTTCTGCCATATCTAACTGCTCTTCGCAAAATACGTCTTAGTACGTAGCCTCTACCATCATTTGATAAAATGGCTCCATCCGCAACCGCAAATGTTACACTTCTGATGTGATCAACAATTACTCTAAACGCCATTTGACCAGTATATTTTACTCCCGTATATTCTTCTAAAAATTTAATCATTGGCATAAACAAATCTGATTCATAATTAGTATCAACTTCTTGCATGATACAAGCTAATCTTTCTAAACCAGATCCAGTATCGATATTTTTACTAGGTAACTCTGGATATTCTGAACGTTTCAAGTTAGTTTTGGAATTATATTGACTAAATACAATATTCCATATTTCTATATAACGATCGTTCTCGATGTCATCAACTAAAAGTTTTAAGCCAAGTTTTTCAGGATCATACTTTTCACCTCTATCAAAGAAAATTTCAGTATCTGGACCACAAGGACCTTCACCAATTTCCCAAAAATTATCTTTAAGGGGTATTAGATGATCTGCTGCAATCCCCAATTCACACCATTTATTAAACGTATCATGATCATCAGGATAATATGTAATGTATAGTTTATTAACATCTAAATCGAACCATTTTGGGCTTGTTAATAATTCATACGCCCAAGTGAGAGCCTCATTCCTAAAATAATCGCCTATTGAGAAATTACCTAACATTTCAAAGAAAGTGTGATGGCGAGCCGTCTTTCCAACATTTTCAATATCATTTGTTCTAAGCGACTTTTGAGCATTGCACATTCTTGGATTAGTTGGCTTCATTCTTCCATCAAAGTATTTTTTTAGCGGTGCAACACCTGCATTGATCCATAAAAGTGTTGGATCATCGTTAGGTATTAGTGAAGCACTAGGAATTACTTCATGACCTTTTGACTTAAAGAAATCCAACCACATTTGGCGTATTTCATTTCCCGTCATTTTTTTCATATTTTTTACCTTTCCTTATTGACAAAATAAAAATCGTTCCTAATAATAGGAACGATTATATCGCGGTACCATCCTAATTCAAATTAATAATATTCTATTAACCTGCACTCAAATGTTGTAACGCTACAAGCGGGAATTATTAATTCCACTCTGAAGGAGCTTCAAACTCTAAGGTTACAGTTTTACATCAACCAACTGCTTTCTACAAACCTATTCGAATTTTACTAATCTTCGTCAATGTATTATTTATTATGCTGCTTTTTCAACACTTTCTTCAGGCATAACAAGCTCTTCATCGGTAGAAGTTTGTTTTGCTTTTTCTGATTCTTTTTGAGCTTTTAATTTAGCAGCTTCTTTTTCTTTTTCAAGACGAGCTTTTTCTGTTTCTTTTTCTTTTAAAGCTTTAGCGGCTTCTTTTTCTTTAAGAGCTTTTACTCTGGCAGCTTCCTTTTCTCTTTCTTTTTGAGCTTTTAATTTAGCAGCCTCTTTTTCTTTTTGAAGACGAGCCTTTTCAGCTTCTTTTTCTTTTTGGGCCTTTAATTTAGCGGCTTCTCTTTCCTTCTCTTTTTGAAGACGAGCCTTTTCAGCTTCTTTTTCCTTTTGAGCTTTTAATTTAGCAGCCTCTTTTTCTTTTTGAACTTTTTGTTTAGCGGCTTCCTTTTCTTTCTCCTTTTGAAGGCGAATTTTTTCAGCTTCTTTTTCTTTTTGAAGGCGAGCCTTTTCTGCTTCTTTTTCGGCTAAAGCTTTTTCACGTGCTTCTTCTTTTTCACGAGCTAAGCGAGCTTTTTCAGCTTCTTTTTCAGCTAGGGCTTTTTCACGTGCTTCTTCTTTTTCACGAGCTAAGCGAGCTTTTTCAGCTTCTTTTTCAGCTAGGGCTTTTTCACGTGCTTCTTCTTTTTCACGAGCTAAGCGAGCTTTTTCAGCTTCTTTTTCAGCTAAGGCTCTTTCGCGAGCTTCAGCCTTTTCACGTGCTAGGCGTGCTCTTTCTTCTTGAGCTTTCTCACGAGCTTCAGCTTTTTCACGAGCAATTCTTTCTTGTTCAGCAACTTTTGCAGCTTCTTCTTCAGCGCGGGCTTTAATTTCAGCTGCTAATTCTTCTGGTGTCATCGCTGCAAGTCTTGCATGTTCCATAGCTTCAGCACGAGCTTTTTCGGCTTTGCGTTGTTCTCTAGCTTCCCATTCAGCACGTTTTTCAGGTGTCATAGCAGCTAATTTAGCTTCTAAACGTTCACGAGCAGCTTTTTCTACTTTTTCGCGACGTGCGGCTTCTTTTGCATCTAAATCCTTTTGGATTAATGATTTGATGGCCTCAAGTGATTGATCGATTATCTCGAATAAAAGTTCTTCACTAATGTCGCCTTTGCTGACAACTTGGAACCAGTTATCACCTTTTGGAGATTTAGCTTTAGTAAAAGATGGAGTAGAAATTGCATATTTTGCAACATTTTCTAATTCTATTATAAATCTAATAATATATTTACTTGGTGTATCCATCAAAACTAAGAAAGGTTTACGATTATAAGAGAAACGATAATTCGTTAGTTCTTTATTAGCGGTGTATGTAGCACCATCAAGTGATTTTGCATAGCCGACTAATTCACTAAATGAAGGCTTGAAGTTTTTAGGTTCACGTTGAGGTTTAGGTGCAGGTGTAGTTTCAGCATCAAGACCAGTTAATAACGCTGCTTTTTCTGCCTCCATTAAAACTAATTGTGACATTATAACGTCATATTCTTCATTAACATTTTCTAACTCAGCATCAACATCTTTAATTTCAGGATTTTCAAGTTCCACAAAATCTTTAACTACTTCAACTACTGGTTCTTCAATAACTTCAACCGATTCTACAATTTGGCGTTCTTTTGGAACGATTACTTTTCTAATTTGTTTTTGTACAGGAGCTACTTTTATTTCTTCTTCAACTACAGGTTGTTCTTCTATAGGAGTAGCCTCAATAGTATTGTTAGCTTCTTCAGAAGTAGTATCTTCTTCATATTGTTCATCTTCGTCATCATCGAACCCAAAGTCTTCTACGATACCCAATTCGTTCTTTGAAAATTCATAAAGATTATAAAGTATATCTAATTCAGCTTGATTATAAACTGCTTCACGACCTTTATGCCATCTTTCAAGAAGTTGCTTTTTAGATACTTTTTTGTACATTTCTTCTGTATTCATAAGATAAATACCACGAAGAGTTAAGAACCCTATAACCAATAGTGAAATAATAATACAGAAAACAACTACCCATGGTGATTTAATTTCGAAAGTTAAACCCAAATACTTTGCGCAAATGTTGTAATATGTAATAAATACCGCAAGAGTAACTACACCAAAAACAGCATCTAATATAATATTGTTGACTTTTTTCATACTCAAAACTGCTCTATAAACGAAATGGCTTAAGATAGTATCGAGAATTAAAATAACAAGTACAACAAATAATGTAATCATCCAATGATCAAAACTTGTAAATCCTTGTTGGGATCTTACTAATACAGTTCCCGTCATAGCACTTGCCGAAGCAATGTAACCAAATAATGGTGCATATGAGGCAACTGTTACAAATTTAATATCAGATCTATTTAACAAATATTTTATAATTGTATTAGCAATGTAAGCTAATAAAACAATTATTGGTGCAATAATAAACTTAAATACTAATTCAAATTTACTTACAGTTGAAGTATGAAAAGGAATACAAACAACTAAACTAAACGCTACTGAAACAACAGCGGTGATAAATAATGATAATTTTGCTTTTTTAGAAATCATCTTTTATACCTCCTATTGTCCTGCATTTTCAGAAACAACTTCATTAGTTTTTGTTTCTTTTTCTTTTTGTTTTGCTTTTTCAGCCTTTGCCTTTTCTCTTGCTTCTTTACGTGCTTGTTCTTTAGCAGCTTTTTGAGCTTCTTCAGCTTTAATTAAAGCTTGATGAGATGATGCAATTATTTCGCTCAATAATTCAGCACTCATTTGACCTTTATTAGCTACTTTGAACCAGTTATCACCTTTAGGTGATTTAGCCTTTACGATTGAAGGTTCGGCAATCATCCAATTAGCTATCTTATCCAAATCTGCAAAGAAAACTAAACGATAATCATTTGGAGTATCACTCATTAATAGGAAAGGTTTTTTACCAATTAAGAATTTAGAATTAGTTTTTTTGTCATTTTCTATTACATTAATACCCATGATAGATTTTGCTTCATTGGTTAATGCTTTATAAGAAGGGGTAATATTTTTAGGAGGTTTTTCAACTTTTGGAGTTGGTTCTTTAACAACCTCTTCTTGAATAGGTTTAACTCCTTCGCGTAAAGCTTTTATTTCTTCTTCAACGTTTGCAAGTTCTTGACGTTTTTCTTCTAGAGCTTCTTTCTTTTGAATAACTTCAAGTTTTTTAGCTGCAAGCATTGCTTTTTGTTCTTCAGTTAATTCAGCAACAATTTCTTCTTGAACATGTTCAACTGTTATTACCTTTTTAACTTCTTGGCGAATCACTTCAACTATTTCCGGTTCGCCTTCTTCAAATACTTCAATAATTTCTTCTTCAGCATCTTTAGGAGTAGCAGTCTCAGAAGTTTGAGAAACATTTTCGGCTAATGGAGTTTCTTCCGAGATGTCTGCATCTTTCGCAGGATCTTCCTCCTCAGCTTTTATTGTTTCATCTACAACCTCTGAATCAACCTTTTCAGCTGTTTCTTGGTTAACACTCTCTGGTTCATCAAGCGGTTCTTCTTCAATCTCCTCAACCATAACATCAAGATCACCTTCGTCAGCAAAATAATTTTCGAAGTTATCCATAATGTCATTGTAAGCTCGATTGTACTCTGCCGTTTTTGCGACAAATGAAGTAGCATCAAGATCTGCCATCTTAATACTAATATTGACTTCATCGTCTTTTACCAAAGAAATTAAATTTTTGATATGTAGACCAAAACCAATAAAAGTCGCAATAGCTATGATCGTAAAGTAAATGCCACCGATTCTACCTTCCGCTAACATAGTATTGTGATAAGCTTTCGTGATTTGGAAAGACATCACAGCAAAACAAATACTAATAATGAATAAACAAATATCTAAAATTGCATGTTCTGCAACACCTAATTGCATTTCAAATCTAGTGAATACATGGAAAGAACAGCAAATTGCTATTAAAGAAGCAACTAAAACCGTAAACCATAAACACCATGAAACCATTCCTAATGGAGCGATTCCTTTTGTAAGCATATATAAGGCGTTGACAATTAACCCAACAACATAAGATGCACCTGGGAAATAACTCATAACGCTAACAACTTTTGATTGTTCACGATAGCCTTTCACTTGGCGATATTTATAGATGTTAGGATAAATTGAAATTAATAAAACCAAAATAGGAATTACTACTAATTTGATTACAATTTCAATTTTTAAAATGTTTGGATGTTCAAAAACAGTTTTAAAAGGTAAAATCGTTACTACTGCTAAAAGCATCGATAGTATACCAAATAAAACCATTAAGAACTTTTGTCCTCTTGTAGTAATCATATACACTCTCCTTAGCCTATAATTTTACTCTCTTATTATACCATATTTCAAAAAAAATGTAAAATCATATAATTATTTTTTATTTTTTTAAGCGTTTTTTTCCTCTTTTTGGTAACAAAAATATACTCTAAAAAAGGCTTGTAAAACGGCTAGAATAGGTACTGCTATAATCATTCCAAAAATTCCAAGGAGTTTTCCAAAAAAAAGCAAGCTTAGCATAACTAATATAGGGTGAGTTTTTATATTTTTACTCTGTATTTTTGGCGAAATAAACCATGCTTCTACCATTTGTTGAAGAACAACAAATACAGCAGTTATGATGGCAACCTTGTAAGATTTTGTAAAAGCTACTAAAACGGCTATTCCACCTCCAATATATGGGCCAAAATATGGAATTATGTCAGTAACACCTATGATAATTCCTAATAATAAAGCGAAATCTACTTTAAGAATTGTTAGAAATATCGTTGATGAAATCATGAGAAGTAACGAAACACATAATACTCCTCCAATATAAGCCATCATTGTATCTCTTATTTCCCGTAAGAGAACTAACAATTTATCTTCATTTTTATCTAAACACCATCTTTTTACAAAATTCAAAATTTTATCAAAATCAAGCATAAAATATATCGATAAAATAAATCCTAATACAATAGATATTATATAGGAAATAGTCTTTTGCATAATTCCTAATATTCTTGATAAAAATTTTGTAATATTTTTATTTAACATACTTATTATTTCTTTTTCAGAAGGCATAAAATCAAGATCATCAAGATGAAGTTTATCTGTTATTTTATCAATAACATATCTTATATCCGAGGCTATTTTAGGGATAGAATCAAGTGTATTAGTTAACTCTTTAGCTAGCATCGGTACTATTACAATCATTAATGTGACCACAATAACTATAAAAGCTATCGATATGACAGCAACTGCAACTTTTCTACTCATCTTCTTCTTTACCAAAAAATTAATTAAAGGGTATAAAATAAAAGAAATGATAAATCCTATTAAAAAAGGAACTAATAAGTTTATAAGAAACGATACTATTTGTTTTAAATAGGGCATACTTAAAAAAATGAAATAGATAGTAATTGTTAATATACAAATAAACAACAGATAATATAATTTTTTATAACTTTTCACAGACTCTCCTCCTCTTATATTATTATATGGAAGAAAGTAGTTATTTAAACTATAAATAAATTAAATAAGGCCACTCTTTATAGAGTGACCTTTTTTTAAAAATAATTATTTTAAATTATGAATTAAATACTTAGCAGTACGAACCATTTGAGCAGTGTAACTCATTTCGTTGTCGTACCAAGAAATAACACGGCATAATTGTTTGCCATCTACTTCCATAACTGAAGTACATTGTGCATCAAATAATGAACCACAAGTTTGTCCAATAACGTCACTTGAAACGATAGGATCTTCAGTGTAATTTAAAGTTTCGCTTACGTTTGCTTTAACAGCAGCGTTAATTTCTTCAACAGTAACATGTTTTGCAGGTTCCCATACTAAGTCAACAACTGAACCAGTAACAGTTGGAACACGTAAAGCACTACCATCTAATTTACCTTTTAATTCAGGTAAAACTTCAGCAACGGCTTTAGCAGCACCTGTAGTAGTAGGAACAATATTAGCAGCTGCAGCACGTGCACGGCGAGAATTGATGCCTTTTTTGTGTGGAGCATCTAATGTATTTTGGTCGCCAGTGTAGGCATGAACAGTTGTCATATAACCTTTAACAATACCAAAGTTGTCATTTAAAACTTTTGCGATAGGAGCTAAGCAGTTTGTTGTACAAGAAGCAGCAGAAATGATTTGTTCACTGCCTGTCAATTGGTCATGGTTAACATTGAAAACAACAGTTTTATCTACGCCTTTAGCAGGAGCAGAGATGATAACCTTTTTAGCACCAGCATTAATGTGTGCCATTGCCTTTTCTTTAGAAACATAGAATCCTGTGCATTCAATAACTACATCAACATCTAGTTCTTTCCATGGGCATTCATTTGCATCTTTAATAGCAAAAATTTTAATTTCTTTTCCATCTACAATGATAGAATTTTCTGTGTGTGATACTTCATGACCTTTATAACGTCCTTGTGCAGTATCATATTTTAATAAATAAGCTAAATCCTCAGCGCCAGTTAAATCGTTAATTGCAACGATATCAAAGTCTTCAGATTCAAACATTAAACGGAAAGCTAAACGACCGATACGTCCAAATCCGTTTATAGCAATTTTTACAGCCATTTTAAAATTTCCTCCTTGTTGAAATTTTTACGCATATATTATACCAAAATAGTACTTTTTTAACAATTTAAATGATAATAATTTTACATAAAAAGGAGTCATTGCTGACCCCCTTACTATTATTTTATTTTCGCTTTGAACCTCCTAAAACTAAAACTACAAAGCGAAGAATCTGATAAAACAACCAAATTAAATTAATAACTATGCCAAATGCGGCATACCACTCATATGTTTTATCCAAGCCATTATTGACAACGTTAGTAGCGTTATCTAAACTAATTAAAACATAAAGAGATGCAATAACAATCATAATGAAAGAGCCTATTAATGAGAAAACTCTAACTATTGAACCTGCTTCAAAAGCACTTTGATAGAAATTCATATCCATCACGCCACTTAAATACCCTATTAAAAACACTAAAGATACCATTATAGAAGCAATTAATGATCCTAGTAAAGCAACATACATGAATTTTCGGAAAAAACTAGTCACTTTCACTAATCCTGTAAAATATAAAATAATAGCAGCTAAGAAAACGGAAAGAGTTAAGATAAATGCTAAAGATACCATCAAATAACCCAATTTGCCAAAGCCTATTAGGCATATTCCACATATTGCTCCAATTGATAGTCCTTCTAAAACAGCATAAGGTATTGAAAGATATTTAGCAGCATCAGGACGAAATGACATAATAAGGGATAAAATGAATGTAATTAAAGGAATTACTATACTAATTGTTAAATATACAACAAAAAAGTTTAACATATAGTTTGCAATTAATATTCCAAATAAAGCAGACACAATTGTTACACCTATTAAAATTAACGTTTTAATTGATAACCCCTTAATTGTTGCTGTTTCATTAGTAACATTTTCAAGTTTTTCAGCTCTTCTAAAAACGCTATTGTTACCTAAACTAGTTGATATTTTGCCTTTGCTCATAACATTACCTCCTTTACATTATATTATACGCAAAATTTATTTTTTTACAAGTCTAATCACATATTTATAACAAAGAATTCACATCATCATCAGTTAAATCATCCATTGCCCCCAACGCTTTCAATCTATTAAAGATTGTACGTGTTAATTTTGTTCTTCTTTCAACATCCTTTTTGGACGTAAAAGGGGCGTTGTTGCGGGCATCTACGATTGATTGTGCTGCTGCATCACCTAAAGCATCAACGGCACTGAAAGGCAAATACAGGAATTTTTTATTTTGAGACAATACAAACTCATGAGCTTGAGACACATTTATATCTACTTGCTTAATAGAATATCCCCGCAAATACATTTCTAAAGCTATTTGGAGTTCGTCGACCAAGTCAATCTCTTTATTAGAAGCTGTCTTAGCAGCAATTTTTTCGTTAATTTCGGCTATTTTATTACGAATAGCATTTCTACCAGCTGCCAATACTTCAACATCAAAAGCACTAGCACGATGTGAAAAATAAGCAGCATAATAATATATTGGTCGATGTACCTTAAACCAGCCTATACGTAGTGCCATAATTACATAGGCAGTAGCGTGAGCTTTAGGAAACATGTATTTAATTTTTTTACATGATTCAATATACCAATCCGGAACATTGTATTCTTTTAATAAAGCGATATCATCAGCAGATAAAGGCTTTTTGCCTTTTCTTACAATTTCCATTATTCTGAAAGCATCTGCAGGATTTAAATTCATCGATAACAAATAAACCATAATATCATCACGACATCCAATAACTTGCGAAAAAGGAATTATTTCATGGTTAGGATTATTTCCTAAAACAAGATCTTTGGCATTTCCTAGCCATACATCAGTACCATGTGAAAGACCTGATACCTTAACAATTTCATCAAATGATTTAGGCATTATATCATTTAGCATTTCTCTTACAAAATGAGTTCCAAATTCCGGAATACCTATTGTACCACTTTTTAAATCGTCTCCATCTGGTCCACTTAATTTCAAAGCATCTTTCGAACAAAATAATGATATTACATCAGGATCAGTAAGAGGAATTTCTTCTACTGATTTGAATGGAAATTCATCAGGATATTTTTTGACAAAGTCCATTAAATGTTTTATTACTGTTGGGTCATCATGACCCAATATATCTAATTTAAGCAAATTACTTTCAAAACTATGATAATCATAATGTGAAGTACGCCATGTTGATTTTGGATCATCAGCAGGGTACTGAACAGGAATTATATCTGTATACTCAATATCATCTGGAACTACAACAATTCCTCCCGGATGCTGTCCAGTTGTTCTTTTTCCACCAACTATTCCCTTAGCTATTCTTTTTACCTCTGCTTCTCTAAATGTTTTGCCCTTCTTTTCTAGATATCCTCTTACAAAGCCATATGCAGTTTTTTCAGCTACAGTACCGATCGTTCCTGCCCTAAAAGCATTGTCATAGCCGAAAACATCACGACAAAATAAGTGAGCACGTTCTTGATAATCACCAGAAAAGTTTAAATCAATATCCGGTGTTTTATCACCTTTAAAGCCTAAGAAAGTTTCAAACGGAATGTCGACACCGTCTCTATTTAAATCATGACCACATTTTGGGCATTTTGCAGGAGGCAAATCTTGTCCTGTCATAGCATTTGCTAAATTTGCCACCAATTTTTGATCATCAGAGTCACTTGTAATACCTTTGAAAATAGCATATTTGCATTTTGGACATACATAGTGAGGTTTTAATGGATTTACCTCGGTAATCTTCATCATTGTTGCAACAAAGCTACTACCAACAGATCCTCTACTTCCTACGATATATCCATTATCGTTAGAATTTTTAACTAACATGTGGGAAATATAGTAAACTGATGCAAAATGGTTACCTATAATGCTATTTAATTCTTTTTCTAATCTTTCTTCAACATATTTTGGCAATGGTGATCCATATTTGTTACATGCTGTGTCATAGCTAATATCTCTTACAGCTTGGGCCATAGATGGCACACCATATTTAGACATAAAATCATCACGAGGAGCAAACAGCTTATCTGGAAATAATTCATACGATTCTATCTGATCATTAATTAAATTGGTGTTAGTAACAACAATATCATAAGCAACATCTACCGGTAGAAAACTAAATGACTGCATCATTTCGTTAGTAGATCTGTAATACATATTTGGAGCTTTTGAAATATCAGATAATTCGTGCAAACCTCCGCCTGGTCTTGCTACAGACATATAAATTTCCCTATACAAACCATCTTCACTATTTAATTGATGAACATCTCCGGTCGCAACGACTAGTTTCCCTAGTTCTTTTGCCGCTTGAATGATTTTTTGAATAGTTTCTTTTATGAAAGTTCTTGTTATTTCTTCACCGCTACGTTCAACTAAAAAATCATAACAATCAAGGGGTTGGATTTCAACATAATCATAATAAGCCATTTTACGTTTTAATTCATCATAACTTTTTTCATATGCGGCTCTAAATATTTCGCCATTAGAACATCCACTTCCTATCAATAAACCTTCGCGATATTTTGATAAGACAGATTTTAAAATGCGTGGTTCACGATTAAAATGTGTCGTATGACTATCCGAAATAATTTTATAAAAATTTTTCAATCCTTTACGATTCTTAACTAAAATATTTACATGAGTTGGAATAATGTAGCGGAAGGCTTCATCAGTATTCGTGACACTATTAATGTCCTTATAGTCATAAACGCAGTATTCTGCTAAGTCGCCTATCATTTTCATGAAAATATTACTTGTTGTCTGAGCATCAGACAAAGCTCTGTGCTGTTGTTCAATTTCAACTTTTAATCCTTTTGCAACTTCAGACAATTTAAAACGTTTAAGAATATTGGAATACATTGCTTTAGCTAATTGTAAAGTGTCTATACAAGGGAAATCTTTTTCGTATATTCCTAGTTTTTTCATTTGATAGTACAAGTGACCTGTATCAAAAGTAGCATTATGAGCTACAAGAATAGAATCACCGATAAACTCAACAAATTTAGGTAAGACATCATCTATTGTTGGAGCGTTAGCAACATCTTCATTTTTAATTTCTGTAAGATCCGTAATCACCTTTGAAATAGGTCGTGAAGGTTGGACAAAGCTTGAAAATTGATCCATAATTATGCCATTTTTTATTTTTATGGCCCCTATTTCAATTATTTCATTAAACCAAACGCTAAATCCCGTTGTTTCTAGGTCGAAAACAACATAAGTTGCATCACTGAGATTAATAGATTCATCTGTTAACGTAATACGATATCTATCATCATCAATCAAATAACCTTCGACGCCAGCAATCGCCTTTATACCAGCTGCCTTACATTCTTTAAAGAATTCTGGTAAAGCGTGACAATTAGCGTGATCAGTAACTGCTATGGCGGTATGGCCAAATTTTTTAGCTTGTTCTACATACTGACTAACATCCAAAACGCTATCTAAAGTTGACATCTTAGTATGGGCATGAAGTTCAACACGCTTTTTAGGCGCTTCATCAACACGTTCATTTTTAACATCTATTCCAGCCAACGTAATATCTGTCACCATTATTACGACATCGTGAATAAAGTTATCGTATTGAACCGAACCTTTCACAACAATTTTATGGCCTGGTACCATATCATTTTTGTAGAAACGACTATTTTTAGGATTAATGAATTGTTTAATTACAATTGAATCGGTATAATCTGTCACAACACCTTCAAAAATTTCATATTGACCAGCTTTTTTTATCTCGCCACTAATTAAAGTACCTTCTATTACTACATGGTCGGTACTATTAATTTGTTTAAATTCCATTACTTGCATGCTTGTAACTGGTAAATCATGAATTTTACGTTGAATAGCGACATTACTACGCCGTTCCTTATAAGTCTTAGTTTCTGTTTGTGAACCGCGCATAGCTAATTCCCTTTTTTTATTTTCAAGCATTATTGTATCATTCTGCTGATCTTTTAAGGATATTTCACGCTCACGGTCTTTTTTTATATCTATTTCAAAAGTAGAAACATTTACTTCTATTATAACGCTGCTTAGACCAAAAGTTTTAAAAAAGCCTCTAATCAAGTTAGTAGCTTCTTCGGCTATAGTTTTGTCATCATCAGAAGCCACATAAATGTTAATTCTATTATTAAGAAACTCTTTTGTGTAAAATTCTAGTACTTTGACATTTTTATGGCTCCTTGCACATTCCGATATACCTTTTTGCAAATAAGCTTTTACAAGTTCTTCATTATAGATGAAATTATTATATTCAAAAGAAAATGCAACATGTTCTAAAATAGGAATTATTCCCTTAACATATTTTGTAATTTTATCCATTAAATTAAAGACTTCATCGACAGGTAATAATAAAGGTAATCTAACAGATATGAGCCAATTTTTGCCGTCACTGCTCACTTTAACTTCAGTAATCTCACCTTCGATAATACTATCTGTTAATTCTACATTTGCTTTTTTTAATATACCAAGCCATTTTTCATTATTAATTGACATAAGGCACCTCTAATACGTATATTATACCAATTTTTTTAAAATTAGTCAAAAATTATTAGTTTATTCTATTACATAAGCTATATTACGCCATACATTCTTGATTGTATTTTCTGTGTATCTAACTTCTACATCACGCAAATTAGGATCATTACAAATGAAATAAGTAACTCCATTAACTATTTCATACCCTCTAATTACAATTAGGTGACCATTAGTAGTGTAATATCCTTGCATATTTCCTTTAACACTAGCGGCGATTGGCCCTACGTTATATAAATGTAATTTTAACTCGTCAATAGAGTACATTCTTTTTACATAAGCATTAAAACCAAAAGCTCCCATTACAGCTACATTGTATACCCAATTACCATAGATTTTGTGAGCAGAATCATATACTAAAGCTGCGACATAACGATGTTCGTATGAAGAATCATATTCTAAAAAACTCATCCCCTTATATTTTAGAAGCATCGTAGTTGAAGTAGCACTGCAGATGATATTACCTATTTGTGGTACAATGTTTTGATTAAGTTTAGGGACATCATAATCAACTTTGTTAGGTAATTTTTCTAATTCAGCTTGACTTGGAGAATAATTATATCCAGGGATTTCAAAAGTCATTGCGACTAACGATAAAACTGGTGATGAACTTGATGCAGTATCCCTTTTTAATATTATTTTATATTGAACAGCTGTAGCCGTTAAATTATTACATATCATTAACTCATCTGTCGACATTTTTGCTAGTTTATCACTCGTCGTCTGCGATATACCATAATTATTTTTTCCTAGTCCCCACTCACCATATGACAAATAGTCACTCCAATTACCATTTACTCTAACCCTAAATAGTACTTCTACCGTTCGATCTATGCCGGTAACACAAGACCACGAACCAACCATTGATTTAAAACTAGCTGTTTCAAAAATATCTGATACATATTCGCCATATATTGCATCATTTAAAAGTATTAAGTGATTATCATTATCTAAAACGACATCATTAAAGTTTGTCGGATTAAATTTTTTGGGCGTATCTATTAATAAATGATTATTGGTTTTAGTATTTAAAGTCATCATCTCGTAATTTACCTCTTTTGTTTTTCCATCTAAGGATAGTGTTAATTTCATCGTTACTTTAGTTGGGAAATTAGGTTCATTATATATTCCCTCATCTGATAGTATTTCCTTATTGTCACTTTTCCACTTAAATTCTACATCATAACCTTCCATTGAAGTTATTAATTGTAAATTTTCAGAAAGCGTTGAAGGCATTTTAATCTTAGGGATTATCATATTAAATTGTTCTTCAGGATTATAACCTAATATTGTAATAGTGAAATTTTTGCTTTTTGATAAACCATTATATGAAACATTTGCAGTCAATACGGCATCACGGTTTTGATTATTTCTAACTATTCTACCATCATCACTCATAAGCTCACGATTGTTAGAACTCCATTTTATGTAAGCACTATCACCATCATAATCAATGCTAGATGGTAAGTCTAAATTTTTACTCGTTTCGTTTGGAATAGCAATCATCTCAATTACGGTATTTAAATATTCTTCATCAGGATTTTTTGTTTCCACTTCATTTGTAGTGCAACCTACTAACAACAAAATTAGTAACGATAAAAAAACTATTGTAAATTTTTTCTTCATAAAAGTACTCCTATTATCATATATTATTTGTAGTTAAATGTTCTAAGTTAAATTTCTTGACTATATTAATAAAATATAGTATAATGGTTCGGTATGGCTCTGTAGCCAAGCGGTAAGGCGTGGGACTGCAACTCCCTGATCACCAGTTCAAATCTGGTCGGAGCCTCCATACTAAATTTTGTCTTCGTTAAAGAAGGCTTTTTTTTATATATTTTTTTATATCGTCAGGTATTTTAGCAGTTATTTTTATTATAATTCCTGTAAAAGGATGAATAAAATTAATTTCATGAGAATGCAGCAAATATCTTTTTTCCATGATATTACTACCATATAAAGTATCTCCCAATATAGGATGACCAATATAAGAAAGATGAACACGAATTTGGTGAGTACGACCTGTTTCAAGTAAGAGTCTTAAGATACTATAATTTTTACCTCTTTCTTCTACAACATAATTAGTAACAGCCGTTTTTCCAGTTTTTGAAACAGTCATTTTTCCATTTACATGTCTATCAGTACCAATTGGAAAAGAAATTTTACCTCTACTTGGCGATACATTGCCAGATACAACAGCTAAATAGTATCTTTTAATTTCGTTATTTTCAAGCATAGCTGTTAATTTGCTATGAGTAATAGCGTCTTTAGCAATCAAAATACACCCTGTAGTATTTCGATCAAGTCGATGGATTGGTCTCACCTTAAAGTCTTGCTTGGTAACTTTATAGTAATTACTTATCATATTTGCTAAACACTGCGTATTATTATCATCATAAATTATTACATCAGATGGTTTATCTAGAATCATAAAGTATTCATCTTCATATAGTATTGTTAAAGCCTTATTATATGGCTCATAAAAAGTTAAATTGTCATCTAAATTGGTTAAATCAATTGATATAGCATCATTTTCTTTTATAATTGTGTTAAAACTAGCTATTTCATGGTTTAAATATACATTTTTGTTACTAACTAAATTGTAGATTTTAGTTTTTCCCAAATTCAAGTTTTGTAAAAAAGATTTTACAGACTGATTACTATATGTCGCAGTTACTTTATAAACAAAATATCCCATTGCATACTCCTAAAAAAATAAGGCACACCACGTGTGCCTTTTATTATGATTTAACAATAGCGTCTGCTTTAGAGAAATTTACCACAACATCATCATATTTATTATCAAAATGCTGTAAAGCCATTAGTATTATCTCATTTGCCGCCGATGCACTTTCTTCTTCAGATACAACTAATATTTCAATTCCATTTTCACTAACATGAACAAAAGAATCACGGTATCCTAAGTTAATAACTTGAAGTTCTAATAATACTTCTTTTTCTGTTAAAGCGGAAATAGCTTTTTTTGAAGATAGAGCCTCTGCTTTAGCACTTATTGTAGCATTTTCGTCAGCTAAAATCGCATCGTATGAGGCTGTTAAAATACTACGTTCATTTCTAATAGCCTCACGCATAGCTGTTAATGACTCTAGTCTACCAGTATTTGCCGTTGGCGTAGTACTAGCAGGTTCATTATTTTCATTTTTAGCAGATATCGGTGCTTTAACATACCAAACAGCTAGCATCGTCACAATTGTTAAAAATATCAAAGCAAATTGGTTTTTCTTTATCACATTAATCCCTCCTACTTATCAATTAAATATATGACAGCACAGAGATTAATATTACCAAATAATTATTAAATTTTTATTTTTCTTCTTTTTTATAATCTGAAACAGATTTTGTATTTATTTCATAATTAACATTCTTGTTAACATTTAAAGATATTTCATCGCCTTGTTTTGAATTGTCATTTCTAGGGCGTTTTCTTGTTCCATTTATCACAATAACTGACATATAAAAATAAGCGGTCATTAAAATCATTCCCCAATAGGCAATACTGTAATAAGGTAAAACAATTGTAAATATCATCATGAGGATACTTGGCAAAATCATTGTTGAAACGCAAATAGCTAAGTATTCACGATATAAACGCAACTCACCAAATCTTCTTGTTAAAATCCAAATAACAAAGGTCCAAACAAATGGTAAAACGACGATAAAAATTATGCCGTAAATTCCATTTTGATATTTAATTTGGGAAACTGCTGATGATTTTTGAATATCAGCAAAAGTATTTGCGACATCTTTCCAAGAAGTTTCTGCATTAAAAGCACTAACGTCTTCTCCCATGTTCTTTAATTCATCATATTCAAGATACCCTGTTTTTGTACGATTCAAATTATTGTTAACAAAAATATCAACAATTTTTTGCGTTACTTTAGTTTTTTCTTCATCTTCAAACATTGACCATGATTGATCTAGATATAACTCAGGATTGCCATTTTTATTTTTTGCATATCCATGATTAAATATATAATAAACGCTTGAGTATGTAAATATTACCAAAATATCACGTGAAGTTTGTTCTCCTTTATCGTTATATGGTTTTTTATTAATAATATAATCCGTCAAAGGAAAAGCAATTTCAGCTGTTTCTTCTTTTACTTTGTTATTTTCTACTACTACGCGATTAGTTTCATATACTAATGTTATTGTCATCGGCAAATTATCAGCACAAACAAATGTTTTTTCGATAACATTACTAGAACCTTGAAACTTAATATCGCTAACAGCAGTATTATTTTTATTCATTTCAAGAGTAGGAAGCCCAGCTTTTTCATTTAACGTCTCATTATCAATCATTTCCTCAAAATACAAATATTTTTCAGGTTGTTTTTCAATAAATCTATGGCATGTTAAATTAGAAATAAAAGTACATGATACAAAAGATATTAGTATGATTAATAATACAATAAAAATATTCATATCACGATGAGCTAACATACGTTTTGGTAATATAAATGATAGAATAAAATTCCATACCTTTTTCATATATAATCCTCACTTTGTAATATAGTATATATTTTGATGGTCAAATCTAGTCAATAGATCATTTGAACCATCTATTATAATCTCGTGTCCTTGATCTAAAAAATAAGTCAAAAAATTTTTCAGAACTAAAACATCACTAGTAACAATTTTTTCTACTTCCTTATTATATAGATAAAGTCCATTAGCATTTTTAGTAAGAGATAAAAATTCAAAGTTTGTAAAAACCTTACTACTCAAGTAGTATTTTATTTCAAGTGCTTTTAATTTTTCAATTATTTTTAGCAATTCATCGACTGTTAAATTATTATTTAATAAGATAATGCCCCATTTGTCGCTGTATTTATTTTTTATTTTTTTCAAATATTCCCACATTTGACGTTTTGAAAGGGTTAAGGCGTCAATAAACATGAATGGCATCTCACAATTATCACTCAATAACAATTCAACAACACGTTTTTGGGAAATCATTTGCAGTTCAAGTAAATTATTTTGTTCAAATAACATTGATTCTGCAATATAAATTCTACCTTTAATTTCCCTAGTATGGCTATTCCAAATTAGCTTTTGTTCGATTTTCGTTATTTTTGATTGTGCGCGATCTTTTTTATAACTATATTCGTTCATTTTTTGACGATAGTACAAATAATGATCCTTAACAAAATACTGATCTTCATTTATTTCAAGATATTCTACTACTTTTAACAAATCAGCTTTAGAATTAATTTCAATTCCACTACGAAGATAGGTTAAAATGTAATTATCTTTAGTTTTCTTCATCTTTTCAAGAATTCTTTTATCAATTTTTTTGTTTATTAGATATAATAAACTTTTGTCGCTACATTTATATACAAGAAACTCATCATTTTCAATGTATTTTAATGCGTAATTTTCAATTGTTTGTAGTATTTCTTTAAAAGTAATATCTAAAAGACCAACATATCTGTAATATAGTATTGTAAAATCGTTATCAAAAGGATGTTTGGTGATGTTGTCGATTGCTAAAAGGGAACTATTTTCATTACTTTTTCCTTTTTCAAAAGTTAATACAACTCCATCATGCCAATCAACTTCTGTTTTTTTTGTGAATTGAAGATTCAATAGTCTTTCAAGTAAATCATCATAGGAGATACTTACTTCAAATTGGCCATTAAAATATTCGCTAAGTGTTTCCGACAAAAATACAGAATTATTTTTTCCAGAAACGAAACACCAGCAATTATGAAATTGTTTTTCAGCAAACTCCTTTAATTCATTAATAGCCTCATTTTTTTGACTAGTAACTAAATTCACATACAATTTATTACTGCATTTCTCAGATAATAAATTTATACTAGTCTCATTGTTTAAATAATATAAAACTATTGCTTTTAATTCTTCATTTATGACCGGAGAAATTACAATTGTTGAAAATTCCATATCAAATAAATGTTTTTTACTATATGGATCAAGATAATCTTTTTTTAATTCCTCACGTTTTATAATTTTATTATTTTCTAAGCTTAAAAAATCTTCGATAATGGTACCTTGCAAATCATCAAAACTAATGTTTTTTTGGAAAGTTCTTGTGTTTTTTAGAGTGTATAAATCAATTGCATCAATATTTCTATCTAGTTCCTTAAAATTTTCTGAACAATCATTAACAAATGTTACAACTGTCACTTGATAAAAACTTAATTGGTAATATTGACTTAAAAATTCCAAAAAAACATTGCGGTAAAAGGTACTCATAGATTCTCCTCAATTACATTTCAAGATTAATAGTTACTGGTCCATCGCATACTATTGGTAATTTCATATCTGCACCAAACATGCCTGGAAAAGTTGGAACATTGTATATTTCGTTTAATATTTCAATAAATTTTAAGTAAAGCATATTAGCAGTATCTGGTGGAGCTGCTTTTACAAATGATGGACGATTTCCAGATGAGGTATCGGCGTAAAGTGTAAACTGAGAAATTGCTAATATTTGACCATTAACATTTACTACCGATAAATTCATCTTCTTATTTTCATCTTCAAATATACGTAAATTAACAATTTTTTTAGCCATTTTTTGAACTTCTGCAATCGTATCAGATTGAGTAAAACCGATTAATAACAATAACCCTTTTTTTATACTGTTAATTTCTATTCCATCAACAATACAAGATGCTTCTTTTACTCTTTGGACAACTACCCGCATTATTTAAAATACCTTTCTATATCATAAATTTCACTTATTTTTCCTAAAAGCAAAATAACATGATTAAGTTCATCAATATTCTTAACTTTAAGTTTAAATTTTGTGATGTTTTGCCCACTTTTATCTTTAGTTGATGTTACTGAAGTAATTGTAACTTTTGTCGCATTTACCGCATTTATCATTTCAGCAACTAAATTTCGTTTATCAATGGCGTGAATCTTTAAAGTTGTATCATATTCATAACCAGAAAAATCTTTTTTCCAATTAACCTCTATATAACGTTCGCTTTCATCATTTAGCATATTGGGACATCCCTCACGATGAACAATAATCCCATATCCTTTGCTGATATAGCCATATATTTTATCACCATAAACAGGTTGACAGCAATTTGCCAGTTTAATATGAGGTTTATCAAGCCCTTCTACAATCACTCCATAAGCATTATTTTTAGCGTGTGAAACTCGCCGATAAGCATTTTCTTCACTATATTGTTCTAACATCTGTTCATCATCAAATTTTATATCATTGATGCCTAAAATTCTATTAAGAACTACTTGTGGTGAATAGTTAGAGCATCCAATTTCATAATACAAATCTTCTAAAGAACTAATATTATTACGTTCAAAAAGCTCTTTTACTTTTTTATCATCCAATTGGCTAACATTATAACCAAACTGTTTTGCATATTTTTCAAATTCGTTTTGACCTCTCAATACAAATTCATCACGTTTTTGCTTATTAATGAAAGCTTTGATTTTGTGACGTGCATGAGATGTTTTGGCGTGTTTTAACCAATCTTTTGTAGGGCCTGAAATATTTTTATTAGTTTTAATCTCTACGACATCACCAGTTTTTAATTTATAACTTAGTGGCACTATTTTGCCATTTACAATTGCTCCGACTGTCGTATCGCCTACGCGTGAATGTATTCTATAAGCAAAATCTAAAGGCATAGAACCAGCAGGTAGGTCAATAACATCACCCTTTGGTGTAAAAACATAAACATTGGCATCAAATATGTCTTCTATAATGTTGTCTAATGGGTCCTTGTCAGAACTCATTTCAACATAAGATGACAAATCTTTATACCATTTTAGTTTCTTACTAATTTCAATTTGCTCTTTTTCTGGTACATATTCTGCACCCTCTTTATATGCCCAATGTGCTGCAACACCATATTCAGCAATTGTATCCATCTCGTAAGTTCTTATTTGAATTTCAAATATTTTTCCATTTGGTCCTACAACGGTAGTATGAAGAGACTGATACATGTTCGATTTTGGAACGGCTATATAATCCTTAAAACGTCGTGGTAGTGGGGTCCATTCACCATGAATAAGTCCCAAAACTTGATAACATTCCTCAATGCTATTTACAATAACTCGTAGAGCTAATAAATCGTAAATATCATCCATAGTTTTATTTTTAGATACAATTTTCTTGTAAATACTATAGATGTTTTTAATACGGCCTCTAATGTCATAGTTTTTAATGCTATGTGAATC
>URLJ01000010.1 GCA_900548675.1 uncultured Mollicutes bacterium | reverse complement strand
AATTTAGGTTATACACATTATAACATATAGATTTTTTTCTTTTTCAATTTTGGTCTCACATCATTGACAAATCAACACTGTGGAAATTTTGTTTGAATATTTATAGACGATATATAATGCAAAAAGGATGGATAAGGCTATGAGCGAAATTGCAAAATCAGTAGGTCAGCGAATCAGAAATTACAGAACAAGACAAGGGTTAAGCCAAGAAAAGCTTGCTGAAATGTCCGGGTGCCACCCGACTTACATCGGTCAGCTTGAGCGTGGTGAGAAGAACGCAACTCTTGAAAGTATTGAAAAGATCGCTGCCGCTTTGAACGTATCTTTGTCAAAGCTCTTTGAGAAGCTGGGCGGACAGGAAACTGAAACCAGGGATATACCCCTTGAGTGTTACGAATTTCTCTCCGCAAAAACCAAAGAGGAGCAGGAGCACCTATACCGGATTCTGCTTGAAATGGACAAGTACAAAAGGAACTGAAAGTTAAAAGGATACCGCCAAGAACGGCGGTATCCTTTTTTGCTTCCAGATATTGCGGCGATTTTCAATACTTCAAGCGAAATTGATATGTTTAAAGGCTCCCTCCGGTATGGTGGGAGCCTCCTTTTTCAAATTGGAAATTGTGCAACAGCTGTCTGCACAATTTCCGCAAGGATCTGCGATCAGTTCGATAAATTGGAATTGGTCAATTAGAAATTAAACCACGGAATATCTTTGTATTCCTCTGGAATTTCATAATCATAAAAATCCATTTCACCAACCAATGTAGATTTTTGGTTTGGAAATATAAAGTCATTCAAGTAATCTATGAAGTCCTGTGCCCCAAATATATAACCAATTATTCCGCTTGGTGTGATAACACGAAGTTTTTGAGCATTGGGGTCATTCATCAGCCAATCAAAGCCAAAGTGCATACAATATTCTTTCAAGTTATCTGCAACCTCATCGGGGACAAGATACATCTTCATCTTGCCATCGTGGCTAAGTAATACCTTTTTCATGCTATCACACTCCTTTGTCAAATTGGAATTGGTCAAAGCGACATTATCAGCATAACGGCGGTGGCGATAATTACAACTGCCTCCAAAATGCTGACAAGGGTAAATGCCCTCTTTGAAAATCTGTTCTGCTTATACTCTCCATAGGTGAAATAGAGAGTGAGAGCAGAGAAAATTATAACTACTAAATACAACCAAGTCATACAATCACACTCCTTTGTCAAATTGGAATTGGTTAATCTCTTATCTGAGTTTGCAGTTCAATTCCAAACAATCGGTATGTCCATTTTGTTACTCCACGATATTCTGCTTCGGTGACGAAGTTTCCCTCAATATCAAAAGAATATCCAAGACCAATATACTTACCAGAGCCACCATCTTGCATTGGTTCTGGGCAAACACAAAAGATAGGTCTTTCAAAACTATTAACTCTGCTATAATCAACGATACCAATAGCAATCCATAGCACAAGAATACAGGCTACTGCTATAATAATTTTCTTCTTCATACAATCACACTCCTTTTTCTTCTGTGTTCGCTTGTAGTCGTCGATTGATCGGCGGCTTAATTTCGTCAAATTGGAATTTACTCTGCCGACTTGCGATCAGCTTCAGCGGATAACATCGCCTTATATTTTCGTTCCAAAATAATCGTAGTGATCAAAGCAGGAACCGCCAGCAAAAGCAAGATAACAATTGCCATTCCGGTAGATATATTTGCCTCAGCTAAAAAGAATGTACGTGCTACATAGAATCCGAGCCACGGCAGACCAAGAACAAGCCATGTTACGCCTTGCTTCCGAATATAGTCCTTAGTCCAACTGTGCCCTTTATACTTCGCAGGGATATTCTGAAAACCAATAAGCCCTACAATTCCGTATCCGATCCAGAAGATACTCAAAACCAATATAACACCCATTCAATCACACTCCTTTATCAAACTGACCTTGTACTTGCAATTCAGCCTTTGTTTCTCTATATCGTCTTATGTCTCTTTGAAGCTCGTATATATCAGCAGCCAAGATTGCTACAAATCCCCAAGAGCGATTGTCGTTCTGTATAAAAAAATACACTACGAATACAAGACTAAAAATCAATCCAAGGACAGACCAAACAATAAACCATTTGTATTTTCGCAAGTCTTTTTCAAGCTGTTCTTTCATTCAATCATACTCCTTTTACTTTGCGGGATTAGTGGTTTTCTCATAAACCGTGAAGCTATCAATTCTTGCGGTATAGCCTTCTGCGGTTTCTTCAATCACCACATTGAGCAGCGCAATGGAATTGGACGCTTCATCTTCCATAGTCAACGGTACGTTGTATGGTGCAGGCTGATCCTGAGCGGGAATATAGAACTCATAGATGTTTTCCTTGCTCAGTTCAAGACCATTGATTGCCTCGATTTGCTGACCGATGGCAATCTGAGATCCGTCTGTCATTATAGATAAGGAAACATGATTTTGAGGAGTTGTTGCTCTATGCGAGAACACAAAACCCTTTATGCCGTTGTTTGCTTCAAAGAACGTGACAGGGATGCTCTCGCCCTCTTTCATCTCTACGGCAGACAAGGTGTTATCAACTCCTGCAGCATATGCCGTCAACACGAACGGCGAGCCGATAGGCGCATTAGGATTGCCGTTAAGAAACGGAATGGCTCCAAACACGATTGCAACAACCGCTACACAAGCGGCGATAGCTTTCCAATTTGCCCACCACTTTCTTTTCTGTCTGGTGTATGTTACAGCACCGGAAACCAAATCGTCGTCGATATATTCCATGGCGCTGACAATTCTCGGAATACTCATACTTCAATACCTTCCTTTCTCAAAAATTCTCGTAATCTGTTACGGGTGCGGAACAGCATGGATTTTACAGTGTTCTCCCTCATGGAATATCGCTCTGCAATATCGCTGATGGAATCGAAAAACCAATACTTGCGGAGAAATACGTTGCGGTCAAGCTCCTTTTCGCTCCACAGAAAGGCGCTGATCAGTTTTGCGAGTTCTTCATCCTCGACACCCTGTGCAATGCTGTAGTCCGGCAAGGTTGTCTCAATCTCAGAAAGCGATATGATTGCATCGGCAGATCGTTTCATAGCGTTTGATATCTCCAATCTCTTCAAGGACAGATTTCGTGTGATCTTGCAGATAAAAGCTGTGAAATTGTTCGGACGAGTGGGCGGTATTTTGTTCCAGACCGTTAGATATGTATCGTTTACGCATTCCTCGGAATCCTCATTGTTGAATAGCAGATTCTTCGCCACCCGAAAACACATCTTACCGTATTTACGGTCTGTTTCTTTGATTGCTTGTTCGTCACGGGCAAAATACAGCTCAATAATCTGTAAATCATCCATGTTGTTCACCCCCTTTGTGTGTACTAAATGGCCTTTCACCCCATAAGTACGATTTTTTTGCGTTTGGTTTTATTTTTTGAGAAAATTTTTGAAAAAAATTTTTAGAGAAGCATACAACAAATCTTCGCACAAATTACTTAACAGCACTTTCTTTTATAAAGCTCATTATATCCCCAGCATCACAATCAAGCACTTCTGCTATCCTTAGAAGGACAGAGAGCGCAACTTCTTGATTACGACCGAGCTTTGTAAATGTAGCAGGAGCAATACCAGCGAGCTTGCGAAGCTCTGCCTTGCTCATTTCACGTTCAGCAAGCAGAACCCATAATTTTTTATAACTAACCCTCACTATATTCACCTCACAAACGTTGGGTTATCATATTCACCGCCATATATTATACCACCAAAAAGCGTTTTCTACAATCTGAAACACAAAAATAATCTTGCATTGTTAAAATAATTTTCGACTTCTTGAATTAAAATCGTGATATAATGTTATGCGAGGCGTTTTTGCGGTTATTACTTATCCATATTCGTCTCGCAATTTGCAAAGCAAAAACGCTTTATATCGGATGAAAGTTCCGAAACAACTATGCAAATACGTCAATTTGGTTTATTTTACGCAGAAAGCGTAAAATTCTGTAATATCCTGTCGAATACAGCGTAAGCCCTTGGGTTAGTGAAACCGCCTTTTCGTCTACAATATATAGTGGATAGGTGGTGAGGCAAGTGGACACTAAGTTTATTCGTGATAGGATTACGCAGTTGAGGATACAAAAGGGTGTATCCGAGTACAAAATGAGCTATGACCTCGGTCATAGCCGCAGTTACATATACAATATTTCTTCCGGTAAATCTTTGCCTCCCATGGCTGAGTTCCTTGAAATTTGTGATTACTTTGAAATAACCCCAAGTCAGTTCTTCAACGATGCAGCAGACAACCCGGCGTTACTGCAATCCGCCATCGAAGAACTCAAAAAGCTCGACGATGACGATCTGATGCTCGTAATAAGCAATACCCGTCGGCTAAATAAAGACAAATAGTAATTATATTTGCCGACAGAAAGAAAAATGATAAGACTGCGATACGTTCGGCATATTTCCCGAAGTTTCGCAGTCTTTTTTCTTTATAATATAGGAAAACCCATGAAAAAGGAGGAAATAGCGTTATGGCTAATTTTTTCGGCGGTTTGTTCAAGCAAATTGAAAAGCCGCAAGATATTCACCCCCCGTCGATTCCAAAGGAGTTCTCGCAGTATGACAGCGAGTATATTACATATTGCCTCGAACACGACCAAACCCTGTGCCAGCTGGAAGCCAAAATTCATTCATGCGATAATCCAAAAGAAATCTCCATGCTGACCTTACAGACAGCGTGTGCCTTTTATGCTGCCGATTGGACAGGTATAGTCGAAGTGGATTTGGAATTGGGCGTAACTAACACGGGATGGTGGCACAACCCCGATCCCAAGATTACCACACTTCAGAAGATTCACGAGTTTGAAAACTTCTTCCCAATGGAGACATGGCAGAAAGCCCTTAAAACCGGACAACCTGTTGCCATTCTTGATGTGAACGAGGTTGCCAAGTCCTCTCCGCAGGAATATCAAGCCTATAACCGGCTCGGCGTACAAACGATGCTCGCCGTGCCTTTCGGACCCAAACCCTTGGGTTTTCTCGTGCTGAGAAATCCCACTCGATACAACACGCTCACAAGTGCGGCAAGAGGGTTTGCGTACATCATTCATCGTGCCTTGGCACAGAAAAGAACGATTGATCGAATTAAAATGGCTCTTACTCCGGAGGAGATCAAGAGCGACAAAGACATCATTATCAACTTCTTCGGTGATATGGAAATTATCACACAGGACGGCGTATGGAAGGAGCACGACTTTAATTCTCCCAAGAGCAGCCGTGCTGTGGCTTATGTCATGCTCCAAAGAAAAACGGCTCACTCCGCATTGGCGATTGCCGATGCGCTGTACCCGGAGGACACCGCCGACGTTGATACTATAAATAAGAATATTCGTGGTTATATGTACCGCTTTAGAAAATCGTTTGAGCTTATTTCTAAACACAAACTGATTGAATACACCTCAAACGGTTATAGATTGAATCCAACCCTCAACATCAAAACCGATCTACAGCAGTTTGAGACTATTTGGGAGCAAGTACAACAAGACATTCCTGTTACCCATAAGGTCTATATGCTCAAACGGGCGATCAAACTCTACAAAGGAGCTGTGTTCCAATCTGCTTGCGATAATCATTGGCTCGTCGGTATAGCGACCGAGTATAAGATGAAATATATCAGCATGGTCAATGAGCTGCTGTCCATCCTCGCAGAGTTTGAGGATTACGACGGCGTTCATCATTTCGCTTTGAAGTCCATCAAGCTCGTGCCCGAAAACGTGAAAGCGCAGTATTGGCTCGTGTATTCTATGTACCATTCCGGTGCGGTTGCAATAGCAAAGCAGGAAATTCAGCAAGCGAAGCTCCGTCTGACCGAGGATGAGTATGTTACTCTCAAAAAATACATCAACAATGACTGCTCAATCCAAAACTGCCAGCTTTTTTAGAAAAACAGCCCCATTTGACTTTCATTTGACTCTCATTTGACTTTCGTGCGACACCTCTTTTTGCCAAACGACTCTCATTTGACTCAAACGGGGGCTAAACGACTTCCATGCGACTCTCAAAAGACTTTCAAACCACCTCCGTAAATTAGGCTTTAGGAGCAAAAGCTCTTAAACCAATTTACGGAGGTTTTTATTTTGAACCACACATTCCTCAACAGGGGTGCTTTTGCAACACGCAGAAGCGCCCCTTCTTTTTTTGTCAGCCGTAGTACGGTACACGGTTGTCGTGATCCTCCCGAACTGAAATTTGACTTTACCCAAAATCAAATTTCAAAAATTCGGAGGAAAACATAATGACAACTAAAATCAGAATTGAACTTGAACAGGTTTTCAAGGCAGAGTGCAAGGTAATCGACCTCAAGCACGAATACACCGGATACAGAGAGAACATCAGATGGGCAATCGCAACTGCCCTCACAGAAACAGCCCTCAGATCGAAGTACAGCGAGATCATTGCACAGTATGAACCGTTCCTGCTTCTCACAGAAGAACACGCCAAGATCTTCGTGCAATTCCATAGTAATGAAAGAAAACACCAAAAGCGCAACGCAGAGCACGGCGATGCTTTCGGCTATGAAGATGGCGAAATGGAGAAGTACCATCCCGAACTGATTGAGAATCCTTTTGATAGTCTCTTTGACGATCAATACGATACCAAGGAACTGTATAAGGCATTGGACAAGCTGGAGCCTACCCGCCGTGAAAGGGTTATTAAGCACTACATACATGGCATCAGCATTGTTGAAATTGCAGAGCAAGAGGGTGTATCTCCCCAGGCGGTTCAACAGGGTATCGCCCGTTCGCTAAATTTTTTGAAAAATTTATTGAAAGACCGTTGATTTTTACCCTCTGAAATTCCGAATCAGTGAGAGGCATTGACCTCTACGATTATGAAAGTGAGAATTTACATTATGGAAAACAGAAAAGTTAAGCACGGCGACATCTTTTGTTATGATTTCGGAACCAACGAGGGTTCTATCCAGAACGCTATCAGACCGGCGCTTGTTATTCAAGCTAACAACTTCAATGCCAACAGCCCGACCACCGTTATTGCCGCTATTACCACGGCGCAGAAAGGAATGTATCTTCCTTCTCATATTTTCCTTGGTGAGCGTTACGGGCTTGATCGTCCATCCACAGTCATGTTGGAACAGCTTCGCACGGTGAACCAAGATGATCTTGGTCCGTATATCGGAACCGTGGAAGATCACACCACACTCAACGCTATCTCCAAGGCACTCAAAAAGACATACGGGCTGTGGTTCTACCAAGCACCCAAGGACGATGTGCGTTGTCTCTGCAGACGTTGCCTGGATGAATACAGAGACAGCAACGAATACATCATCAGCCGCCGAGACCCGTTCCAGAAAGAAAAGGACCCCTGCGACAGATGCCGTCATCCCGGTTACGATTACGTTCTGAAACCTCGTCGTAAAAACTAAATACTTCCTACCTTATGAAAAGGGCTTGCAGTTCGCTGCAGGCTCTTTTTGTCGTTCGCAGAAAAGTTACATTTGTGGTGATTATAAATTTTGACGAGATAATTGTAATTCTGCAGAATTTGTGTTATAATGAGTATGCTCATAAAAGGAGCACGACCTTTACATACCTCTTTGTATCCAAACATCAAAGCCAGTTGAACTGTAGTACAGAGCCAAGTATCAATTACTCAAAAAGAATAACGGATTTTTTCTCCGCCGATTTTTCAGAAAATTGATACCAAACTTTGATACCAAAACAGTACCAAACGGGCTGAGAACACAGAGAATACAGAGAAAAACGAAGCAAAACGAGAGAAATCTCACGGAAATTAGCCCAAAATAAGGCGAAAAGTAACTGTGGGAAAGAACTCGTAAGCGTAATAGAATGATGGCTCTTTTCTTCGCTAAGGAAGGAAAGCACATCGTTTGTGGAGGGACGACATCATCTATCGCCGCGAAATATTTAGGTAAACCTCTTCAAACATCACTTGATTTTGTATCTTCAGATATTCCGCCAATGGCTTATATTGAGGGTGTTGACTTAGTTACTGAAGGAGTAATAACAATTAATAGAGTTGTTGAATATGCCAAAGATTATGTAGGGGATAACAAATTATACGACGATTGGTGTTTTAAAAAAGATGGAGCTTCACAAATTAGTAGATTACTCTTTGAAGAGGCTACAGATATAAATTTCTATGTAGGTAGAGCGATTAACCCTGCGCATCAAAATCCTAATTTACCAATCAATTTTAATATTAAAATGAATCTTGTTGAAGAATTAACAAAGTATTTGAAACAAATGGGTAAAAGAATAAAGGTTAGTTATTTCTAGGTGATTAAATGAAAAAATTTGATACAAAAGTCCAGTATATAAAATATATGGTTCTTCGTGAGGTAGCTCGGGAAGAATGGAATGATACTCTTAATGAAAATATTTTAGATATACCAAAAAGAATAATTTCTGGTAAAGTACCAACTATGCGGTGTTGTGTGTATAAAGAAAGAGCAATCATTGCCGAAAGAATAAAAGTTGCCATGGGGAATGATCGAACAAACCCCAATGTTATAGAAGTTATTGATATTGCTTGTGATGAATGTCCAATGGGTGGATATGATGTTACGAATGCCTGTAGGGGATGTTTGTCGCATCGTTGTGAAGATGCCTGCAAAAGAAACGCAATTACATTTGACAATAATCACGTAGCACACATTGATAAGACAAAATGTGTTGAGTGTGGTGCTTGTGCGAAGGTATGCCCATATAGTGCTATTCATAACTATAAGAGACCTTGTGAGGTTGCATGTAAAGTCAAAGCCATCACAATGGGTGAAAACAAAGAAGCAAAAATTAACAATGATAAATGTATTGCTTGTGGTGCATGTGTTTACCAATGTCCTTTTGGAGCCATAACAGATAAATCATACATAATTGATGTAATAGATCTTCTTAAAAAGAGCGATAATAACAACAAGTATAAAGTATATGCGATTGTAGCTCCATCAATATCTAGCCAATTTAAATATGCTAAATTAGGTCAAGTAATTAAAGGTTTAAAAGAACTTGGTTTTCATACAGTTATCGAGGCAGCACTTGGCGCTGATATGGTTGCTGAAAAAGAAGCTGTCGAGCTTGCTGAGAAAGGTTTTTTGACAAGCAGTTGTTGTCCAGCCTTTGTTACTTATTTAAAACGGGAATTTCCACAATTAGCCGAACACATCTCACATAATTTATCACCAATGGCGACGATATCAAAATATTTAAAAGAACATGATGAGACATGTAAGACTATTTTTATAGGTCCTTGTACCGCCAAAAAGATGGAAATAAAAGAAGAAAAAGTTAAAAAATATGTTGATAGTGTATTAACATTTGAAGAACTGCAAGCTTTGTTTGACAGTAAAGATCTTGATATAACAACTTTATCAGAGGATGTTTTGGATAATGCTTCCTATTATGGACGTATTTTCGCAAGATCAGGGGGATTATCAGATGCGGTTAGAGAAGGGTTAAAAGAAAATAACCTGGATTCTTTCCCACTTAAGGCTCTTCCTTGTGATGGAATTGAAGAATGTAAAATAGCGTTATTAAAGAAAAGTAAAAATGTTCTTGATGCTAATTTCATTGAAGGTATGGCATGTGTGGGAGGTTGTATTGGTGGTGCTGGCTGTTTGACTCATGGCGAAAAAAATAAAGCTGAAGTTGACAAGTATGGTATGGAAGCATATGAAAAAACCATCAATAGTGCAGTTTCCATTTTAAAAATGACCAAATAAAAAAATTATATTAAAAACACCCCTTCCTCATATTAAGAGGAAAGGGTGTTAATTTTTATTTAAATGATTATTTTCTTTTTCTAGATAATCTTTTTGGATGAAGAGCGTATGGGTCATAAATACGTTCTTTTTTAATTGTTCTAATGAGCCATATAATGAACTTAACTAATAAAATAATAAAGATAGTTCCACATACTCCGCATATAAAACCACTAAAATCAATGATAACATCATTCCATGTACAAAATCTTCCTGGTGTTACAGCTTGAATCAATTCAGAAAGACCAGCAATGATGAAACCTTGAACAGCAGATAACAAAAATGCTGAAGGTAGATATTTTAAAAAACATAGTAACATAAAAATAGAGGCAAGCCCAAGACAAAAAAATGCTCCGAAATGTCCAATGCCTTTTCTTACTAAAAGTAGAAAATGCGTTTGATTTTTAATATAGGAAGGAGATTCTATCGTTAATTCAAAGCTTATTTTATTATTTCCAATTGAAGCCTCAATGATTGTTTTACCAGCTTTGATACCAACAATCATACCATTGTTATCAATTGTAGCGACATTTGGTTCACTTGAAGAATAACTAATTGTATCATATGTATAATCACCTTCTAATTTAATATCTAGTTTTTCACTACTATTAACCTTTAATACTTTTACAGTTGTTCCAAGTTTTGATATAATTGACATTTTTTCAGGATAGATATTTATAACGTTTAAAACAATAGAGGATTTAATGGACTTGTTAACAGCACTTCTAATGGTAATTTTAGCACTACCCACAGCGACGGGATAAATTGTTCCATCTTGTTTAACTTTTATAACTTTATCATCGGAACTCTCCCAAATTACATTTACATCATAAGCATTAGTAGGATAAATATCATACTTTAACTTTAAGTTCTTATTTAATATTATTTCATTATTATCAGAAAGGTTTTTAAGGGTTAAGGCTTCAAGCGGAATCTTTGGTAAATCTGCTTGAGGATCTTTTGTAACCGTTATTTCTATACTAGAAGTAACTTCAAGAGAAGTGGCTTTAACAATTGTTTTGCCTTCTTTTAGACCTTTTATTGTTCCTTGCTTTGTGATAGATAGAATGGTACTATCTTCAACACTCCACTCAATAGGGTGATATGAAGCGACAAAAGGAGTAATTTTAGCGGTTAAATTATATGTTTTACCAACAAAGATTTCTTCATTATTATTAATTATTTCTAAAGCTGTAATCGGTGCTTCACTTACACTAATCGTAATTGTTTTAAAAATAGCTTCGTTTTCAGCGCTAATTAAACTAATTGTAGCGTGACCTGCTTTTTTTAAATATACTTCGCCATTGCTATTGATACTAACAATATCGTTATTGCTGCTTTCCCAAATAACACTTTTGTTAGAAGCGTTGCTTGGATAAATCACTGCGGTTAGTGAAAATTTTGTTCCTTCAACAATTGTTTTATTATTATATTCGTCGTTTTCTTTAATTTTAATATTTTTAACTTTAATTAGCTCGGATTTAGTGTCAGTAATTCCATCAATAAAATCTTTAATGACATTTCCAACAGCATTACTTTGGGCTGCTGATTGTTTACTTGGTATGGCTGCTTCACCTAAAATAATGATAGTCCCTAACAAATAAAGACTAAATGAAAGCCATTTAATTGTTTTAAAAAGTTTTGTTTCCATAGTCTTCTCCCTTATAAATTGTGTTCGTATGCTTGATCTATTTCAATGATAGGGTTTAGTGTTTGATCATATTCTTTTATTAAACTAATTATTTCACATCTAACCTCAGCAGGAGTTTTGAAATATTTAAGAGGAAGAACAAGGTCAAACAAAACATTATTATGTGTTACTCCAAACACAACCCGAAAGTCGTGAATAGATAAACTCTTATCATATGTTGTAACAATATCGGTAATAATTTTTTTTAGTGACAATACTTTTTCATCTTTTATATCAATAGGATCCATATGAATAGTAAGATCAATATTCATTTCTTTTTTTATATCATGTTCAATATTATCCATTTGATCATGACTGATCATTATTGGCACATCACTAGCTACTTCGACATGGACAGATGCAAAGTTTTTGTTTGGTCCATAGTTGTGAATTACGAGATCATGAATTCCTAAAACGCCATCATATTGAGTAATCTTTTCAGCTAATTCATTGATGAGGGCACTACTAGGAGCTTCACCTAAAAGGGGACTAATAGTATCTTTACATAATTTTATGCCACTAATCATAATGAAAATAGCTACAAAAATACCAGCGTAACCATCAATAGATACTTTACCGTCGGTTACAAGATAGATAATCATACTGACAATAACCGCTCCGGTTGAAAGGCAATCGTTGAAACTATCAATGGAATTAGCTCCTAAAGCTTCACTATCAATAGCCTTAGCCATTTTTTTATAGAAAACTCCTTGCCAACATTTAACAAGAACTGATAACGTCATTATTCCTAAAATAACATAAGATATTTCCATCGTATGTTTATTTTCAATAAGTTTCATAACAGATTCTTTTCCTAGTGTTACAGCGATCATAAGAATAATAAAAGAAATTATTAATCCAGTAATATATTCAATTCGTTCATGTCCAAAAGGATGTTTGGCGTCAGCCGGTTCTGCTGATAACTTGAAACCAATTATTGTTATAACCGATGATAAACTATCGGATAGGTTGTTTATTCCATCGGCGACGATACCTACGCTAAAGGAGATAATTCCTAAAATAATTTTTGTGATAGCTAAAAGAAGGTTAGTTATAATTCCTATGATACCACTTAAAGTACCATATTTTGATCTTATTTTAGGGTCTTCTGTGTTCTTATAATTCTTAATAAATATTTTTACAAGTAATTTATGCATTTGAATCACCTTTATATATTGCATGATATTATAATATATTATATACTAAAAGTAAAAAAAAAACAAACTTTTTTTCTTAAAAGCTGATATCTTTTTTTGTTATTAATAAAGTTTATAATGTTTTCTCAAAACTAGTGGTTGTAGCATATTATATAGTGGTGATTATTATTGATACATATTTAATAGTTATTGCGGGTGTGATAACGGCTGGTATATTAATGCTTATGGGATTTTTGAAAGATCGTTTTTACTTAAAAAAACCAATTAAAAAAATAATGATATTAGGTTCAAAAGGAAAAATGGGAAAATATTTTGTTAATGCGTTTAAAGAAAAATATCTCATTTTAGAGGTTGATCAAAATGAGACATTAACATTTATGAATGCATTAGAACAAAAACCCGATCTCATTTTAGATTTCTCTCTTGCAGGTGAAGAAACTTCGCTGTATTTAAAAGAAGCATTAAAAAAAAGAATACCCATAATTAGTGGTGTAACAGGAAGAAAAAAAGAAGTATTTCGCGAATTAGAAAAATTGTCTAGAAAATATAAAACTTCGTTTATTTACAAACCTAATTATACAAAAGGGATCTTTTTTATTAAAGAGTGGCTAGAAAGTATTAGCGATTTTGGTTATAAATTTAGGCTTGAAGAATGTCATTTACCTTCAAAAAAAGATGCTCCATCAGGTACAGCACTTTATCTTGCGGAAACTATGCACATATCGCCCCAAAGTATTGTTTCTAATAGAATTGAAAACAGTATTCCAACTCATAAAATCATAATTGAAAGTGAAAGTGAAGAAGTTGTGATAATGCATAAGATAAAGTCTAAAGAAGCATATCTAGAAATGATTGAAAAGTATCTTAAGGAAATTGAAAAAAGGTATATTTTAGATATCGCAAAAGTAGAGTAATAATTTTTGACAAAAAAGCTTAAAATGTGTTATAATCTTCATACGTATAAAAATCGCGAGGCTAGTATGAACAATTATAGTAAATTAATCCAATCTAATTTAATATCGTTTAAAGATGCATTGTTAGAAAACTATAAACAGATCGGTTTGAATGAAGTCGAAACAATTATTATAATGCACTTATACGATGATAAAAGCAAAAACAATGAAATGCTTTCAGTTAGTTCATTAAAACAAAAAATGACCATTAGCGAAAGTATTTTATCAAAGATGATTGTAAACTTAGTAGAAAAAGGAATGATTGAGCTTACATATGAAGCAAATGATGTAAATAGAGTTCCTACCGAAAAGTTTTCACTAAACCCTATTATCGAAAAATTAGGAGATGTTTTAGACAAAGAAAAAGCCGAGCCAATCAAACATGATCGAGCACTAGCAGTATCTAATATTACTCAAATGGTTGAAGAACGTTTTCAAAGAATGCTTTCTCTTAGTGATCTAGAACTAATCAATATTTGGCTTGATGAAAATGTTACTTATGATGAAATTGATACAGCTGTTCTTGAAACGATTAAAAATGGTAAAAATTCTTTAAAATATACTGATGCGATAATCAATAGCCGTAAAAGAGCTAAAGAACGCAAGGCATGCGTTGTTAATCCTGAAATAAAAGAGGTATTGGATTTATTTAATGTTAAAAAGTAAAGCGTCATTAATTAAAGAAGCCTTGTATGAATATAATAGCGATGTTAAATGTGCACTAGTGTTTGAAAATACTTATCAACTATTAGTGGCGGTTATTCTTAGTGCTCAAACAACGGATAAAGCTGTGAACAAAGTAACACCTAATTTATTTTTAAAATACCCATCAATTTTAGCTTTAAGTGGTGCTTCAGTCCAAGATGTTTATGAAATCATTAAACCGCTTGGTTTGGCTTTAACTAAGTCACATAATCTTATCCAAATGGCTAAACAAGTAAACGAAGATTTTTTAGGAGAAATACCTAGAACAATTGATGAGTTAACTCACCTTAAAGGGGTTGGGAGAAAGACTGCGAATGTTATTTTAAGTGAAGGATTTAATTTACCAGGTTTTGCGGTGGACACTCATGTTGAAAGAACGACTAAGAGAATGGGGCTAGTACCAGTTAATGCTACGACTAACCGGGTAGAACTACTTCTTAAAGACCTTTTCTTAGAAGAAGATTGGCATTTTATGCATTTAGCTTTGATAAATCTTGGAAGAACCATTTGTATAAGTCAAAGACCATTATGTGAAAAATGCCCATTAAAAGATCTATGTGAAAAAAAGTTTTAATAGACATCTTTTTACCTATTTTTTAAACTTTGTAAGTTAAAATAGTAATAGGTGATAAAATGAAAGTAAAACTTTTCGATGAAGGGCATGAACATGATTTAGAAATTAAAGTAAATCAATTTTTAAAATCGATACCTGATACTGAAATAATTGATATAAAGTATCAAGTTGCTTTGATGTATGATGAAAGAGAACAAATATATTGTTTCACGTGTATGATTATATATGATGAAAAAGAGTGATTGTATAGTATTACAATCACTCTTTCTCTTTTAATAAACGATTTAATTCTTCTGGATCGGGATCAATATAAATAGTTGCTTGATTGGTGTACGTAACGTGATATCCTTTTTCTTTAGGAATCTTTTTTAAAAAACGGATTTTTGTATAGTCAATAGGTACACTACTAGATGTTTTAAAGTGGGAGTTTAAAGCGGCAATTTGGGCGGCTGTTCTAATCAACCTTTCATTTAATTCATCACATTTAAGCACAACATGGGCACTTGGCGCCCCTTTAACGTGAAACCAATAATCATTTGGATTAGCAACTTTATTAATCAAGTAATCATTTTGAGTATTACATTTTCCAACTAAAATAATATTATTATTAATATGATAGTTCGTAAGAACTATTTTTGTAGTAGTCTTTCTCTTTAGTTTAGCGTTTTTTCTTTTTATTAAAAAATGTTCTTTTAAAAGTTCATTTTTAATTTCTTCGATACTATTATGATCAGCAAAATAAATCTCTTCATAGATATCTTCTAAATAGGCAATATCTTTATTTGTTTTAAGAAGCCATAAATCGAGATGTTTCAATGCATTTTCACTTTTTTTAGCGCTATGGAAATATTTTTTCATATTATCTAGAGGACTTAAAAGGGGATCTAACTTAATAGTCATCTCTTCGTTTGTCCAAGGATTTAATGCCTGATATGTTTTATCACCTTTTTTAATTTGATAAAGGTAACATTGAATCGTAAGCGCAATATCTTTATCCTTTAGGTGTGTTTTCGCGTTTTCTAAATCATCCAATAGGTTAGCCTTTTTTTGTTTTAAACGGTTAATCTCCCTTAATACTTGTTTTTGTAAATCTAATCTAAAACTAGTATTATTGTTAGTTTCTTTTTTATAATAATAATCTAACATTTTTGATAAAGATGGGTATGTTTTGAAACTAGAAGTTAAACTATCTAATTTAAAACAATAAAAGAAAGAACTTTTGATATTTTCTCCATCAGCTTCATAAACTACAGGGAGCGTTTCTCTCGTTATAATTTTATTAACATTACCAAGAAGATTGATTTCTTTTATCAAAGCTTTCGAAACACCTTGAAGCGTATCTAAACTTGAAAAAGTTGTAACTTTATAGGGGTTAATTTGACCATTGTCTGATGGTAAAACATAAGTTGCCTTGGGGAGAATTATTCGCGCTTTTTCGTTATCAAGACTAGGAACAAAATGTCTTACGGCATCGATTATTATATAACTATCATTCGTTAATATTAAATTGGCGTTTCGACCCATAATTTCTAAAAATAAGTGGTAAACTGTATCGTCACCTAATTCATTAGATGTTTTAAAGGTTAGTTTTACTAATCGATCATTTTCTATCTGTTCGAAGCCTGTGATGATACTACGTTCTAAATATTTTCTAAGTAACATACAGAAGCCATATGGAGTAGTGGGGTTATCATATTTTTCATTTGTTAGGTGGATTCTCGCATTGTTTAAATCATACGATAATAATAAATCGCGATTCTCACCATTTTTACGAATATTCATAATGAAAATATGATAGTCTGGTTGAATAATTTTATTGACTTTTGCATCTTTTACAAAAGGGGTTAGTTCAGTTATTAAGTGATGTAAAAACACGCCATCAATTGCCATATTCTACCTCCTTTATTTTTACTAATACTATTTTATCATAAAATTGTAAAATGTCAAACATTAAAATTGAAATGATGGAAATAATAATAATGATTCTAAAAAATTTAATTTTCATTTATTTTCATTTTTCTTGATAAATGAATTGATTCGTGGTAAAATAATTAAAAGGTTTATTGTGCGTGAGGAATAAGACAATGAAGTTAAATCAAAAAGGCATTTTAATAGTTTTATCAGGACCATCAGGAGTTGGCAAAGGAACGGTTAGAAGAGCGTTATTTGCGAGTGGTGGTCATAATCTTGTTTATTCAATATCAATGACAACAAGAAAACCTAGGGCAGGTGAAATTGAAGGTGTTGATTATTATTTTGTTACAAAGGAAGAATTTGTCAAAAGAATAAAAGCAAACAAGTTTTTAGAATATGCCCAATTTGTTGGCAACTATTATGGCACACCAGCAGATAAGATTGATCAACTTCTTGATGAAGGAAAAGAAGTCTTGTTGGAAATAGAAGTAGAGGGTGCCATGCAAGTGAAGGCCAAAAGACCTGATGCCGTTTTCATCTTTATAGCTCCGCCATCATATAATTCGCTTAAAGAGCGCTTGTTGACAAGAGGAACGGAAAATGATGAAAAAATAAAAGAACGTCTTGAAAAAGCACGTCGCGAATTAAAAATGGCAACAGGATATGACTATATTGTTATTAATGATGATGTTGATAATGCGGCGGACCGCATTAAAGCGATAATTAGAGCTGAGCATGCTAGATGCTCAAGAAGTTTAGAAGGATATTTTAAATTATTGGAGGATACTGATTATGAAACAACAAATTAAAGAAGGTATGCGTTATCCATCGGTTGACCAACTAACGCATAAAACAAGTTCAAAATATAAATTGGTAATTGCAGTGGCTAAACGTGCCAAAGAAATCGATGAAACAGAACTTACATATATCGAAAACCCCGTTAATAAAAGATCTATTGGTATAGCGTTAGAAGAAATATACCATGATTTAATTAAAATTAAATAGGAGAAAAAGAATGTCCAATTTACCATTAGAACAATTAGTGGTGAAGTATCAAGATTTCCGCAAGAAATTAAAAGCATATAGATTCGCAGATTATCTTATCGGTTGGGATTCAGAAACAGAAGCACCTAGTGGATGTTTTGATGAAAGAAGCCAAATGGTAGGAATTTTATCAAGCGAGTCTTTTAAATTAATGACATGCTCTGATACGGTTAACCTAGTTAATGAATTATACGAAAGAAAAAGTGAATTGACTCCTTTATTAGCATTAGAAATAAAAAAATATAAAAAGGAGTTAGATCAAATTTTAAATATTCCTTTAACAGAATATGTTAAATATAATACTTTATTAGCTTCATCACAACAAAAGTGGGCTATAGCTAAGAATAAATCAGATTTTACTCTTTTCAGGGATACTTTAAAAGAAATAATAGCGTATCAAAAAAAATTAATGAAGTATTATGAAACGGATGAATTAAAAGGTTATGATACACTTTTAGATATTTATGAAGAAGGTATCACGGAAAAAGATTATGATGCTTTCTTTGATGTATTAAAACGCGATCTTGTGCCTTTCGTTTTAGAAGTATCAAGTCGTAAATCACCAGCTAAAAAAAGTTTGATAAATAAGAAATTTAAAGAAGAAAAACAGGAAATATTATCCCATTACTTTTTAGATGTTTTAAAGTTTGATTGGCAACGTGGCGTTTTGAAAAAAAGCGAGCACCCTTTCACGAGTGGCTTTGGTAGTACTGATGTACGAGTTACTACACACTATTATGAGGATAATGTATATTCAAATATTTTTTCGGTTATCCATGAAGGTGGGCATGCAACATACGAACTTCAATGTGATCAAACTCTCGATGAAACATTCTTAGGTGGTGGAGCCACAATGGCGATGCATGAGTCACAATCACGTTTATATGAAAACATGATTGGACGTTCAAGAGCCTTCTGGGAGGCCCATTTTGATAAGTTAAAAACAACTTTCCCAAGCCAGATGAAAGATATTACTATTGATGATGTGTACTATGATGTAAATAGAGTTGAAAGATCGCTTATTCGTACAGAGGCTGATGAATTAACTTATCCTATTCATATCATGTTACGTTATGATTTAGAAAAAATGCTTTTAGAAGGTAATTTAGCAGTTGATGATTTACCAAAAAAATGGAATGAATTAATGATGTCTTATTTAGGTATTGAAGTTCCTAATGATAAAAATGGTGTTCTTCAAGATATTCATTGGGCTATGGGTTCGTTTGGATATTTTCCTACATATGCATATGGTTCAGCTATAGCAGCTCAATTATATTATTATATGAATAAGGAATTTGATGTAGCGGAATCATTAAGAAAGAAAACCACAGCTGATGTCAATGAGTGGTTAAAAGAACATGTTCATAAATATGGTAAAACTCTTTCACCAAATGAAATGCTTATCAAAGCGACAGGGGAAGCGTTTAATCCGAAGTACTATATTGACTATTTAAAAAATAAATATTCTAAAATATATAATATAAATTAGAAATTAATTAAAAAGGAGGGATAGCATGCATAATTTTAAAATAGATGATGAGATAGTAAAAGCGTATATTAACAAAGAACCGCTCAATCAATATCATAGTGATAAACTATTTCTATTTTCAAACGGAATAGAAAAAGAACATGAAAGTATGTTTACTATCCCGAAAGAAGATTTATCAAGAGAAGTAGCAAGTTTATATAAAGAAGTAATTGATAAACTTAGTAACTTTTGTTTTTCTAATGAAAAAAGATTCGAAAAATTTTTAGGCGATACTTCTGAAATGGAAGATAAAATTATAATTAAACTTGTTGTGGGCTTTCCTAATAATGTAAAAAAATTATTTAAAAGTTCTGATGATGATAAAATTCATATTATCTTTGATTTATACAATTATGTTTCTTCGATGAGAGATGCATCTATCGATGATATGATGGAAGATATCTATGATTATTTAGGGTATGCGATATGCTTATTAATCCTCGATTCAAGGGGTAGTACTGAAGAAGAAGGCCAATTAGCAATATTGAACCACGCGATTTTTAGCGCTAGTTATGCATACTATATAAGTTGTTCGGAACATCTAGATTATATGCGAGAAGCTAATGTTTATGAAATATGGTTGTATTTAGAATACGATACTTTAAAAAGAATTAGTCATTCAAAACGCAAAAAGAATCAAATCGCTGATAATTATTTAGGAGTAGTTTTTCAAACGAATCCGGAAATGATTATTATCGGTGTGTCTGGCAAAACATATTTAGAAAATATGAATGAAGATGATGCTTATAAACTTTTCCTAGAAGGATCAACTAAATTTGTAAATTGTGTTGAAAAAAGTAGTCATTTAGAAAGAAGTAATGCTTTATCATTTGTTTATATGGTTTTAAACGCGCTTCTTCCTTTAACAGTCATTGGCTTTATAATATGGGGTATTATAACAACCATAAAAGGTGAATATACACTTAGTTTTAAAATAGCTCCACTAATTATAGCCTTATTAGAAGGAGTAAGAGAATTAATTAGATATAAACTTAAATACTCAAATATTTTAAAGTTAATAATATATTTGGCATGTATTATAATAGTTACTATCTTATATACATTATTTGTAGTTTTATAAGTTATAATAATATAAAAAGGTCTGTATCATAAAGAATGTTTGAAGGTTTATCGCGTTTATGATATATGCCTTTTTTGTTCATCTTTTTAAAAAACCTAGGACATTTTTTTCTTTTGCCTAACCCTTGCAAAAAAACAATAATTTCGTTATAATATTATAGTGAAAGAGGTGCGCTATGAGTCAAAATACAACAATTATCGATCACCCTTTGATAAGACATAAATTATCAAAAGTACGTGATAAAAATACCAATACAAAAGATTTTAGAGAATTAATATCAGAAATAGGTGGTTTGATGGCTTACGAAATAACTCGCAATCTTGAAACTGTTCCTAAAATGATTGAAACTCCTATCGCGACAGCTCAGGTAGAAGTATTAGCTAAAGATATTGTAATCGTTCCTATTTTAAGAGCTGGTTTAGGTATGGTAGATGGTATTACTAATTTGATACCGAATGCGAAAGTTGGACATATTGGTCTTTACCGTGATGAAGAAACTTTAGAACCACATACATATTATGCTAAATTTCCTAAAGAATTAAGTAAGGCAACAGTTTTATTAGTTGATCCGATGCTCGCAACAGGTGGTAGTGCACTTGCGGCTATAGATATTTTAAAAGCTCATGGTGCTACGAATATCATATACGTTGGTTTAGTTGGTACTCCTATTGGAATAAAACTTCTTAATGATAAACATCCAGACGTATCGATATACTTAGCAGCTAAAGATGAAGTATTAAATGAAAATGGTTATATTGTGCCAGGACTTGGTGATTGTGGCGATCGTATCTTTGGTACAAAATAACTGTAAACTAAAAATTAAAAAAATTCTAAAATGAAAAGGAGTGATTACGATGAAATCAAAATACGATGTTATAATAGTTGGGGCAGGTCCTACAGGAATTTTTGCTTCGTATGAACTTATGAAAAAATGCCCTAATTTAAGCGTTCTTCTAGTAGATAAAGGCCATAACATATACGATCGTAATTGTCCTATTTTAAATAAATTAGTTGACAAGTGTCCTCTTAATAAAGATGGTTATGCTGCATGTAAACCAAGTTGTTCCATGACAAGTGGTTTTGGTGGATGTGGAGCTTATTCTGATGGTAAGTTCAATATTACTACGGAATTTGGTGGTTGGATGGGAGACTATGTTTCAAGTGAAGAGTTACTTGATTTAATCCGTTATGTCGATGAGATCAATTTAAAACATGGTGCTCCTTTAGAAGTTACAAATCCTTATACCAAAGAGGTTCGTGATATTGAACGTCGGGGAATAAGTGTTGGTTTAAAACTTCTTAGAAGTGAAGTACGTCATTTGGGGACAGAAGTCAATTTACAAGTTTTAAAAAATATTTATGAAGAGATGAAACCTCATATAGATTATTTATTTAAAACAAGTGTTTCCGATATTATTGTTGAAGATAACACCATAAAAGGAATAGTATTACGAAGTGGTGAAAAAATATATAGTGATTACGTTGTCTTAGGTGTTGGTCGTCCAGGCTCGGCTTGGCTTATGGATGTTTTACAAAAACACAATATTAAATTTAAAAACAATCGTGTTGATGTCGGTGTTCGAGTAGAAACTAATGATATCATTATGGATGAAATCAATGAGTATTTGTACGAAGGTAAATTCATTTATAATACGAGTGTAGGGACGACTGTGCGAACATTTTGTTCGAACCCAAGTGGACATGTTGTTGTTGAAAATCACCATGGCATTATGGTTTGTAATGGTCATGCTTATAGTGATCAAAAATTAGGAAGCAACAATACGAATTTTGCATTGCTCGTTTCACAAGAGTTTGATGAACCTTTTAATGATCCAAATAGCTTTGCAGAAGAAATCTCTCGTCTTGCCAATAAACTTAGCAATGGGGGAGTTATTGTTCAAAAATATGGTGATATAAAAAAAGGTCGCCGTTCTACACAAAAGCGCATTGAAGAAGGCTTCGTTAAACCTACTTTGAAAGAAGCTTGTCCCGGAGATTTAGGATTAGTGTTGCCATATAATGTAATGAAATCGCTAATAGAGATGGTGGAAGCCTTAAATTACGTAACACCAGGTATCGCGAGTGATCATACATTATTTTATGGGGTAGAAGCAAAATTTTATAGTGATAGACCTGTCGTTGATAATAAATTTGAAACTACTATAAAAAACTTGTATGTCGGTGGCGATGGCGCTGGCATTACAAGAGGACTCGCTCAAGCTGGTGCGAATGGAGTTAAAATAGCTAGAAGTATTAAAGAAAAAGTTGATAATGAAGAGGTAAAACATGATAAACATTAATGATGATATTTTGGAAGTTTTAATTTCTAGTGAAGATTTAACAAATCGTTGTAAAGAAATAGCTGAAGAAATAAATGAAGAATATCAAGATAAAGACCCTGTTTTGGTTTGTCTCTTAAAGGGGAGCATCCCATTTCTAGCAGAATTATTAAAATATATTACAATTCCAATGGAATTCGAATGCATGAGAGTATCTAGTTATCATGGTACAAAATCAAGTGGTATTGTGAATATATCGGCAGAGTTTTCGACACCATTAAAAAAACGTGATGTAATAATAGTTGAAGATATAGTTGATAGTGGGCGCACGATAGCAGAAGTAACAAAAATTTTTAAAGCAAGTGAAGTGAATTCTATTGCTGTTGCGACTCTTTTAGATAAACCTGAGATGCGACTTGTCGAAGGAATACATCCCAAATATATTGGCTTCGAAGTTCCAAATAAGTTTGTAGTTGGTTTTGGTTTAGATTATAATCAAAAATACCGCAATCTTCCATATATTGGTGTATTAAAACCTGAGATTTACGAAAAATAGAAATAGTTAATTAATAAAATAAAAAGGATATCAAAAATGATACGATAACTGTATCACTTTTGGTATCCTTTATTTATTTACTATTTCCATCTTCATCATAAAGATTATATGGAGGAAGACTAGCTTTTTCTTTATGGTTAATTAAATCAAGCATTTTAGTTACCAAGACGTCAACCGCAATCATATTTTTCCCGCCCTCAGGAACAATTATGTCGGCATAACGTTTAGATGGTTCAACAAAAGTTTCATGCATTGGTCGAACTGTAGCCATGTACTGGTTTACAACAGATTCTAAAGTTCTTCCGCGATTTTCAATGTCTCTTCTAAGACGACGAATAAAACGTACATCATCAGCCGTGTCAACGTAAATTTTCATTTGAAACATTTTACGAAGTTCTGGTATAGCGAAAAGCATAATACCTTCAACGATTATAATGTCACATGGTTCAATTGTTTCAGTAATATTTGAACGCACATAATTGACAAAGTCATATGTGGGTTTTTCAATAGCTTCGCCACGTTTAAGTTTGTTTAGATGACTAATTAAAAGCTTTGAGTCATACGAGTCAGGGTGGTCAAAGTTAATTTTTCGACGTTCTTCCATGGGAAGATCTGCAGCGTCTTTATAGTAGTCGTCTAATCTAATAAGTGCTACAGTTCCGGTTGAAGCCGTACTTTCATAAAGTTTTTTAGCGATTGTTGTTTTGCCTGATGCAGTTCCACCTGCAATACCGATGATAGTTGTTTTCATAATGTTCTTGCCTCATTAATAATTATGTTTGTAATATTATAGCACAAAATGTTAAAAAAAGCATTAATATAGTAAAGTTTTAGTTAAGGCATATATCTTGAAAAATAAAAATCATCATGTTAAAATAATAATAGGTGAATAAAATGATAAAAAAAGAAATAGAAAAAATCGCGAAAGAATGCGAATTAAAAGGTTATGCTTTAGTAACGTATGATGATGGCTGTTACACTTCCTTTTATGGTGGATTCGCAACAGAATCAAAGAAAACTGATAAGAATACTATTTACAGAATTGCTTCAATCTCTAAAATCATTGTTGCTTTAGGCATAATGAAATTATGGGAGGAAGGAAAAGTATCACTTGATGAGGATATTAGTACTTACTTAGGTTTTGAAATTAGAAATCCTAATTTTAAAAATACACCAATTACATTAAGAATGTTAATGACTCAAACATCGAGTATCACCGATGGCTTTGATGATGAAGAAATGACCAATGAAACTCGTATCGATGGCTATAATGGTGTTAACGGAACTAACTTAAAGGTGAGCCTTGAAGACTTGTTAGTACCAAATAATACGCCCTATTATTCAACCTTGACATATGCCAATTATAAACCAGGTTCAGAGTTTTGTTACAGCAACTTTGGTTGTGGAATTCTCGCGTGTATAATTGAAAAAGTATCTAATGAGAATTATAATGAATATATAAGAAAAAATATCTTTGAACCTTTAAATATTAATGCCTCATTTATACCATCAATTTTAAAATTAGCCCGTTATCATAACGGGGAAGGATTTATTGCTTCGACCTACACAAATGGTGTTCTTACAAGAAGTGAAGATTTGTTTCTTAAAAACGAGTACCCTATCTTTCCTTGTGGTACATCATTTAGAGGACCAGCAGGAGGTTGTTTCATAAACGCTGAAGATTTAGCACGGTTAATGGGGATGCTAATTGAAAATAGCGGCGTTATATTAAAGATGCAAACTATCAAAGAAATGGAAAAAATCAATTGGCAAATCTCTGAAGAACGTCGTCTAAGTGACTTAAATCGTTACGGATCATATAATGCCAAAGGTTTACAATTAGCCATTTTAAACCGTGACAATCATATATTGTATGGACATACTGGAAGCGCCTATGGTCTAAGAAGTATTATGATGTTTGACCCTGTTATTAAAAAAGGTTTAGTATTTTTAACTAATGGAGGAAATTATCATACAGCCCCTTCAGGTTTAACGGATTGCCTGGAAAAAGTATTATCACTTTGGGAGAGCGAAAATTATGAAAAATAATTTTTTAAAACGTCTTATCCTTTTCATATCAATAATAACTATTGGACTAGTTTTAACAGGATGTATTAATACTTCCGATAAAGTAAAACTTCCTAATTTAGAAGGTATGTCAAGAGCAGAAATCAAAACAGAAATGGATAAATTAGGACTTGATTATGTATTCTATTTTGAAAAGAGAATGTATCAAGATGATAGTGAATTTGATCAATTTGTGTCATATGAACACTATAAAGCGGGAAATTATGTTGACAAAAATGAACAAATATACATTTATACGACCGCGCTTTCTTTTACATATCGTATCAGCGATAAAGTTACGCTTGATGTTGAATATGAAAATAAAAATTTTATTAAGGATGGTATCGGTAAAGTAACACTAGCAAGAACGATAGATGGTGATACCGCGCATTTTTATTGTGATGGCGTCTATATTAAAGTCCGCTTTTTAGGAATAGATACACCTGAATCGACGCTGAAAAAACAAGCGTGGGGAAAAGCAGCTTCTGACTATACTAAAAATATCTTACAAAATGCAAAAGAGATAGTTTTAGAAAGTGAAGGTGCAAGAACGGATGTATATGAGAGATACTTAGCTTTTGTTTGGGCCGATGGTGTTTTATTAAATCTTCAATTAGTTGAAAATGCTTATACTACTGCTAGTATGTCCTCAAATAAAAAGTATGGCAGCATTTTTTTAGAAGCAGCTGTTCAGGCAAGTAAAACAGGACGAAGAATATATGGGGAAATAGACCCAGAATACGATTATGTAAATAAACGTTTCAAATAAAAAAAACCTCACCTTGAACTAAATGTAAAAACATTTAGCAAGATGAGGCTTTTATTTATTTATAGACCTTCTTTAAAAAGAATAATAGCGACTGCTACTTGTACAGCAAAGAATACAATATTAATTAACATGAAATACCAATGTTTGGTTTTATGATGAAAGCGTAACATGCCGAGGTATCCACCGGCTGCACCGCCAAAAATAGAAAATAGTAAAAGGGTGACTTCTTTAATACGCCACTTTCCTTTAGTAGCTTTTCTTTTGTCCACATAGTACAACATAAAAGTAGTAAAGGACATAAGTATGATGTACGTTAAATAAATATAAGACCAAAACATTATTTTTCACTCTCTTTCTTTTTAATCAGAATATCTACCCCTGTTAGATAATCAATAATAGGGGGATATTTTTTTTCAATTTGTATACCATTAGTTTTAAAATAATCAAGGGTTATGCTTTTTCTTCCTCCATTTAAAGATAATTCATAATAATTAGCAAGCAGAGAAGCATCTAGAATAAAAACATCTTTAGTATCATTAAACATTATCAGTAAGAAAGCTATCCCGCCATGACGCGCGATAAGGGACAAATGATTAATTTGGTGGGGATAGATGTTTTGTAGGGGAAAGCTTTTGCCGTTGCACGACTTTGCCTCAAAATCGATGTGGTACCCTTTATATATTCCATTGTAGTCGGTAGTCGAAGGTACTTTATAAAAAGCTTCAGTAATTTTGGCTTGATGACGACTGGGATAGTCAACTTTAGTAATTTGAATAGGGATAGGCTTTTTGTGAATTATGGCGTAATCGCTTTTTAAATAAAAATCATTACTACTATTAATCATATCTTCAAAAGTCATTCCCAAGTGCGCTTTATTTAGATTATGAAGTTTTATTTTATTTTCAGTTGGTATTTTAGATGTATCGTTTTTAGAACCATTTGGATATTTTATCATATAATTATACCTCTAGCAAACTAACCATATTATATCATTAATTGTGCTTTCAATCAAGAAATTAATATCACAAACGTTTACAAAAGAAACTCGCTGAATGGTTGACAAAAGTTACCTTTTATTGTATAATAGTTTAGTAGGAAATTATAAATAATAATAATTACATACATAAAATAAATAAATTTAAAACAAAAGAAAGGAAAAGAATTATGGAAAAAACACTAGCAATTCTTTTCGGTATTCTCTTTGTTATCGCCTTAGGCGCTCTTTTTGTAGTATGGTTTATAGCTTCAAATCGTGGAAAAAACCAAGGTAAAGAAGAAGTTGAAGAAAAATATCGTCAACTAAATAAAGATGCTGACAAAATTATTTCTGATGCAAAAGCTGCTTCAGAAGCTGAACGTAAACAAATGATTATTGAAGCAAAAGCTGAAATTAATACTTTGCGTCAAGCTAATGATAAAGAAATGCGTGAGCATAAAGCAGAACTTGCTGAACTAGAGAAAAAAGTAGCCCAACGTGAAGAACGTTTAGACACTCGTTCTGTTTCACTTGATAAACGTGAAGATAGTCTAATTATTAAAGAAAATAAATTGGAAGATCAAAAAACTGCTTTAGAAGTGCGTAGTAACAAAGTAGAAGAACTAATTGCCGAACAAGAAAATCGCTTATTAGAAATTTCGGGATTAACTACTTCCGAAGCTAAAGAAATTGTCTTCAAAAAAGTAGAAGATGAAATGTCAACAGAAATAGCTGTTTACATTAAAGAAGAAGAAGAAAAAGCAAAGTGGGAAGCTACAAGAAAATCACAAACTATTCTTGCAAATGCTATCCAACAATATGCTAATGAAACTGTTCAAGAAAAAACAGTATCAGTAGTAGCTTTGCCTAATGATGAAATGAAAGGTCGCATTATTGGCCGTGAAGGAAGAAATATTAGAGCTATTGAAGCAGTTACAGGGGTAGATTTGATAATTGATGATACACCAGATTCTGTTGTTATTTCTTGTTTCGATCCAATAAGAAGAGAAACAGCAAGACGTACACTCGAGATACTAGTTAATGATGGCCGTATTCAACCACCTCGTATTGAGGAAGTTTTCAGTAAATGTCAAAAAGAACTTGAAAATGAACTTCGTGAAGAAGGTGAAAAAGCCGTTTTCGAAACAGGTGTTGGAAAAGTTCATCCAGAGTTAATCAAAATTATAGGTCGTCTATATTTTAGAACTAGTTATGGTCAAAATGCTCTTCAACATTCTAAAGAGGTTGCTTTCCTTGCGGGGAAATTAGCTGCAGAAATTGGTGAAGATGAAATCCTTGCCCGTCGTGCTGGTTTACTACATGATATAGGTAAAGCAAGTGACCATGAAGTTGAAGGAAGCCATGTTGATATTGGTGTTGAAATCGCTACAAAGTTTAGAGAAAATCCAACAGTAATAGATGCAATTGCTTCTCACCATGGTGATAAAGATGCTACAACTGTTATTGCTCATTTGGTTGCCGCTGCAGATACTCTTTCAGCTGCAAGACCAGGTGCAAGAAGTGAATCATTAGATAATTATATTAAACGCCTTCAACAACTCGAAGATTTATCGAATGAATTCAAAGGTGTTGATAAAACATATGCGCTTCAAGCAGGTCGTGAGGTTAGAGTAATTGTCAAACCAGAAGATATTAGTGATGCAGATGCCGCAAAACTTGCACGCGATATTAAGAAAAAAATTGAAACAACGATGAACTATCCTGGTACAATTAAAGTAACAGTTATTAGAGAAGTTCGAGTTCAAGAAGTAGCTCGCTAGAAAAGGAAAAATAGAATGCGAATCTTATTGATAGGCGACGTTTTCAGCAATGTCGGCCGCAGTATGCTTCAAAACAATTTAAAACAAATAAAAGATGATTATGGAATTAATTTTACAATCATCAATGGTGAAAACATTGCTCATGGTAACGGAATCACTAAAAAGTATTATGATTTTCTTTTATCACTTGGAACATCGGTTGTTACCTTAGGTAATCATGGCTTTTCAAATACGGAAATTTTTCGTTGGATAAACGATGTTAAAAATCTTGTTAGACCCCTAAATTATGGTGAAAATGTACCAGGAACTGGGTATGTTACAATCAATTATAATGGTGTAAAGATTACTGTTTTCCAAGTGCTTGGTAGAACTTTCGATAATACATCGCTTGATTGCCCTTTTAAGGTAACTGAAGAATTATTAAAAAAGGTGGATAGCGATATCTACATTTGTGATTTTCATGGTGAAGCAACAAGCGAAAAAATTGCTTATGCCCTTCACTTTGATGGTAGAGTTAACATAATAGTTGGTACCCACACACATGTGCAGACTAACGATGCAATGGTTCTTCCTAAAGGTACTGCGTATATGACAGATCTTGGCATGACAGGAGCGTTAGATGGAGTTATTGGTGTTGAACCTAACTGCATCATAAAGCGTTTTTTAACAGGACTTCCAAGTCGTCACGATCCGATGGAGACAGGTCGAAAGCAACTTTGTGGATTAGTTGTAGAAATTAATGAACATACACATAAAGTGACACATACTGACATCATCCGTATAGTACAATAGTAATGCAATAGTACTTTTACTAAAAGTGGTTGTTTTAGTAAAAATATTATGAGTTATACTAGGAGGCTATAATTATGGAAGTATTAAAAGTTTCATCAAAATCAAAACCAAATTCTGTTGCAGGTGCGCTAGCAAACGCTTTTCGCGACAAAAATGTCGTTGAAATTCAAGCTATTGGAGCTGGTTCGCTTAATCAAGCTATCAAAGCCATTGCTATTGCCCGGGGCTATGTTGCTCCTTCTGGAAAAGATTTGATTTGTGTTCCAGCTTTTTCAGACATTATCATTGATGGTGAAGAGCGAACAGCCATCAAATTAATTGTAGAAGCTCGTAAATAGTTGGCCCAGGCCAACTATTTTGTTTAAGGAGAGTAAAATATGAACCATTTACCAATGTTAGAAACTAAAAGATTAGTTTTAAGGGATATTTCAATTCTTGATGCTCCCGATATGTATGAATATGCGACAGACTATGATATTGGTCCTTTAGCCGGATGGGCACCTCATCGTTCAATTCAAGAAACGATAGGAACTATTGGTATGTTTTTGGACTCTAAAAAAAGAGGAGAACCAGGAGTTTTTGCAGTAGTCTTGAAAGAAAATAACAAAATGATTGGTACAATAGAACTATATAACTATGTGCCAGGATTTAAAGCCGAACTTGGTTATGCTCTATCCAAAGCATATTGGGGAAGAGGAATAATCCCAGAGGCAGCTGAGGCAATAATTAATTGGGGATTTGTTACTTTAGGACTTAAAAGAATCGAAATAGCTACTTTTGTTGATAATTATCGTTCAAAAAGAGTGTGTGAAAAATTAGGATTCACAGAAGAAGGGGTTGCTCGTAAGGGCTATTTAAGATATGATGGTATCATCTTTGATAAAGTAATTTATGGAATGACGGATACGGAGTATTTTAATAAAACGAAAAATTTAAAATAAATAATAAAAATAAAATAAATAGAAAGAAATGTAGTATGAATAAAACAAAGGATTATAGTAAATATTTTAGTCCATCGATGAAAGATGCGAGAAAAAGAAAAGGTACAGAAGTTCAAGTTATAGACTATAAATTAGATGAGGATAAAAAACATCTTGGAGATGGTTTAAAATACCATTTAAAAACATATGGCTGTCAAGGAAATCTTGCTGATAGTGAAAAACTTGCAGGTATGTTAGAACAAATGGGATATACAGAAACTATGGATGATAATAGTGCCGATGTTATAATTTTTAATACCTGCGCTATAAGAGCCAATGCGGAAAATCGTGTTTTTGGAGAACTCGGTCGTATTAAAGGTCTTAAGAAAAAACGTCCAAATTTAGTGTTTGGACTTTGTGGATGTATGATGCAAGAAGAAGAAACGGTTGAGATGATTCGAAAGAAATATCCATATGTTGATTTAATCTTTGGAACACACAATATCGCCAATCTTCCAGAATATATAGCTGAAATAGTTAACAATGATTATAACAAGCGCGTCGCCGAAGTATTTTCAGTAGAAGGGGACATTTATGAAGGTGTCCCACAAAAACGAGATCATCCGTATAAAGCGTGGGTTAATATCATGTATGGGTGTGATGAATTTTGTACCTATTGTATAGTTCCTTATACAAGGGGAAAAGAACGTTCACGTGAAAAAGAAGCCATCATTGAAGAAGTTGAAAAACTTGTTGAAGAAGGTTACCAAGAAGTTACTTTACTCGGTCAAAATGTTAATGCCTATGGTAAGGATTTTGTTGATATCAATTATACATTTGCTGATTTATTACGTGACTTACAAAAAACGGCTATTAAAAGAATTCGTTTCACCACATCCCATCCTCGCGATCTTGATGATGAAACAATTAAAGTAATGGCATCAGGTGGAAACATTATGCCAAGTCTCCATCTACCAGTGCAATCAGGCAGTAATGAAATCTTAAAAAAAATGAATCGTAAATATACTAAAGAAGAGTATTTAGAAAAAATCAAAAAGCTAAAGACGTTAATACCAGGAATTAGTATTACGACGGATATTATTGTTGCTTTCCCTGGTGAAACAGAATCTGATTTTGAAGAAACACTTTCTTTAGTTAGAGAAGTCGAATTTGAAGGAGCATATACTTTTATATATTCACCAAGAGAAGGAACACCAGCAGCTAAATATCCTAATCCTTTAACAGAAGATGAAAAAAAAGCAAGATTGTTGACGCTTAACCAAGTTGTCAATGAATACTACTTAAAAGGTAATAAACGTTTTGAAAACCAAGTAGTAGAAGTTTTAGTAGAAGGAGTTAGCAAAAATAACAAAAATATGATGTGCGGTTATTCTGCTCATAATAAACTTGTTAATTTTAAAGGTTCTAATGAATTAGTTGGTAAGATTGTCAAAATTAAAGTGACAAGGGCCTATAGTTGGCATCTCTTCGGGGAACTTTGTGAAGAAAATAATTAATCGCTTTACTCTTCAAATGATTGCGGTTGCGGCAATGACAATCGATCATATAGGAGTTATTTTCGTCCCTTATGGCACACCACTATTTTTTGTTTTAAGAGCTATAGGGCGAATTGCCTTCCCTCTTTTTGCGTTTATGCTTGTTGAAGGTTTTAATCATACAAGAAATGTTGTTAAATATCTTTTACGAATAGCATGCATAGGTTTAGTAATTGAAATAGCTTTTGACTTAGGAATGTTATTTATTGATGGCTTAGAAAAAATTCAAATGAATGTGTTTATAACGCTTACAATTGGATTGTTAACAATAGCGCTATTAAAAAGCAAAAAATGGTATTTTAAATTACTCGCTATTATTCCTATAACTTATGTGGCTATAACGGATATTTTTATAAATTACGTTACTATTGGTAATTATCAATTTCCACTAAGCATAGAGTATGGTTTGTATGGTTTAACAATAATTCTATTATTCGCATTTACGAGCGATATAAAAAAACGTTTTATGGGTTTAATCTTTATAAATACAATATTCGTATCACCAGGATTCTTATCCTTAACAGATATTAATTATAATTTTATTCATCACTATTTACAATACTTTAGTATTATTTCAATAATACCAATATATCTATATAATGGTAAAGTAGGAATAAAACTTCCAAAACTCTTTACTTATTTATATTATCCTGTTCATATGTTAATCTTATATGGGATATTTATATTAACAGAATTATTTTAGGTGCCAAGAATAACTTGGCACTTTTTTATTGATTTTAGTTTGTAGTTATTTTCGTAGAAAAACAAAATTAAAAAAGGTGGTTAAACCACCTTTTTATAAAAGAATTTTTATTTATCAATAATGATATTTCTTTGTTTACGAATAGCAAAATTTATTGTTTGTTTACTTGTACTAGATTTTTTACAAATATCATTTAGTAAACATGTTCCATTGTTATCGTATATTGAATATAATATGATTGATGTACTATCAGAAATACCCATTCTTAGTGATGCGGCATGGTATAACGATTCCATTTCTGTAGTGAGGTAGTTAATACGGTGTACTTCATTAATGTGATTATTATTAAGATCTGTGTCTATTGTTTTCACTATATCCTCCATATATATTATTATAGTACGAAATCGTACAAAAGTCAGCGAAAAGGCTGAGTTATATTTTTACTGATTTTGTTTATCATTCATAAAAGTTATTAAAAAAACATAAAATGTGGTGTCACCAGATTATCGCCTTTTGAATATACATATACTAAAGGAGGGATATAATGAGCGAAATTCGCGAAATTGTTACACGTGCCGTTGTCGCAAAAGGTAAAAAACTAATAAGACTTAAAGAAGTAATCACTCCAAGTAGCGATGCCTTTAGTGTTTTAGGATGTTGGGTAATCAACCATGAATTTGAAGCAACCCTTAATGGAAAAGCCGTAGAAGTAAAAGGTAACTTTGAAGTAGATGTGTGGTATTCCTATGATGATAATACTAAAACAGATGTTGCAAGAAGTGTAAATGAATATCAAGAAACAATAAAAGTTCGTGAAATAATTTGTGATAATATTAGTGAACATTGCGATGTTGCGGTTAGAATTCAACAACCACCTAGATGTACAAATGCTAGAATAACCGAAGAAGGCATCGAAGTGGATGTCATTTTTGAAATGCTAGCGGAAGTAATTGGCGAAACAAAGATGATGGTGACCGTATTTGCTTGTAATGAAGCATATGATACCATCGATGATTTTGAAAATGAAATTAATGAAGATTTCATTGTAGATGAATAAATCGTTGGGTATCCAACGATTTTTTTAGGAGGGGGATTTATGAATTATCATATTGTTAGAGCTAATGAAACAATCGATAAGATTGCTAATAGTTATAATCTTTTAAAAGAAGAAATTATAGAAATTAATATGCATATTACTAATTGGGATCATTTAATCCCTGGGACTAGACTTAAACTTCCAGAAATTCCTGATGTATTAAAAGATGAATTAGATGCGGTAGAACCATTTATCGAAGATTATTATCCCAAAATTGATGTGAATAAATTTAAAGAAAATGCTGTTTACCAAGTTGATAATAATGTGCATCATGAAGAAGAAGTGCTAAAAGCAGAAACTGTGACTACAAATGTTGAAAGTAATGTTGAAGATGTAAAAACTACGAAACAAAAACAATCATATAAACCATATCCATATGGTTTTTATTACCCATATTATCCTTATTTCTACAATAATAAAAGAAAAAATGGTAAATTTCGAGGGAAAGGATAAAAGAAAAATAGTGGTGGTGCTAAAAGCACCCCTATTTTTTTTGAAAAGGCTTTCACATTGCTTTACAAAAGTACTATTTTATGATAGAATATGCATATAAAATGGGAGGTACATATGAAACATTTTAAAAAATATTTAGTGTTCTCACTTACCTTCGTAATTATGGCCGTTTTATTATTTGGTTGTAATTTCGGTAGTAATGAACCAACACTTAAAATTGATGTTGAAAGAAATATGATAGCTGGTAAATCTTACAGCTATGATGTTAATTTAGACGGAAATGGCTCAACATATGAATTATCTTTAAGTAAGGAAGGGATCGTTTCTATCGATGAAGAAACACATAAGATTAAAGCCCTTGCTGAAGGTAAAGTCGTTTTAACAGCCAAGAGTGATAAAAACGTGAAGGGAACTGTCTTAATAAAAGTAGGTCCAGCACTAGAATATACAATAGAATATCACTTAAATGGCGGAGAAGCTAGTGACTTAGTAACTAGTTACAATACATTAAATGAAGGCATAACATTAGGAGTTCCAACAAAAGAAGG
>URLJ01000009.1 GCA_900548675.1 uncultured Mollicutes bacterium | reverse complement strand
AGAACAGTGATATTTCCTACAAATGAAAGAAACTGAACACTTGGTATTACGATAGGTTTGAACGGCGTATACTCTTGTCTTGATTTCATGGGGAATTCGTGATATAATAATCATAGATCTAAATCCTTTCTGATTGGTTTTTTTTGGGTTATTAAAATTATATCAGGATTTAGATCTTTTTTCAATTCAAGAAGTCTCACATCAATTGTAACACAACAAAATTTAAAAAAAATATTAGACATATAATTTGACATATATATGTAATTTTGGTATAATATATAGGAAATGACTTACTATGGTAACAAATCGATATCGTATACCATGGCGGAAGGAGTACATATGAAAAAAGGCATTCATCCAAATTATCATAAGGTAAAAGCTATCTGTGTTTCATGTGGTAATGAATTTGAAACTGGTTCAACATTAAAAGAAATCCGTGTTGATACATGCTCAAAATGTCATCCATTCTACACAGGAGAACAAAAGTTTGTTCAAGCAGCTGGACGTATTGATAAATTTAATAAACGTGCTAGTATGGCTAAAAAAACAGCTAAATAGTTTTTGAATTAATGTCCAACTTTGTTGGACTTTTATTCTATATAAAGGAAGGAAATAAAAAATGAAAAAAAGAATCATTCAATTATTTTTGATTTTTGTTCTTACATTAACCCTTACATCATGTAAAAGTCGTGTAGGATGCGAAAAATACAGTGATGCAAAAGATTATAAAGTAGGTGATCAAACCTATAAAGAAACGATTAGTAAAGTTGAAATAGATTGGTCTTGTGGCGAGGTAAAAATCGTTGAATCGACGAATAGTACAATTAAAATAACTGAAAGTGATCAAAATTTAAAATATGATAAGAAAGTGCACAGTTTAGTAAAAGATGGTGTACTATATGTAAAGTTTTGGAAATCAGGATTGAGATCAGATATTGAAAGCAAAAAGAAGTTTATTACAATTCAAGTACCTAGTGGTAAAGAAATGAATATTGATTCAATTAGTGCTGATGTTATTAGTGATAAACTTACAGGTAGTAATATCAATATTAAAACAGTTTCTGGAAATATAAACATTAAAGAAGTTAAAACAAAAACTTGTGATATTAGTACTACTTCAGGTGACGTTTCTTTAAACAAAGTGACTTCTTCTACAAAATTCGATATTGAAACAGTTTCTGGTAAACTGAATATTGGTAGTTTAATTTCCAAAAATATCACAGCTAATTCTGTAAGTGGTGACGTTAAGATGGAACTAGAAAGTTTCACAAATATTGAAATTAAAGTTACTAGTTCAAAAGTAAATCTTCTTGTAACAAATGATTTTTCTGCAACATTGACATATAAAACAACAAGTGGTAAACTCAATACTTCATTAGACTATAGAACATCTGGAAGTAAAAGAATATTTGGTGAAGGCACTTGTAACATATATGTTAAGAGTGTAAGTGGAAACTTGAATATTAATTAATATTAAAAAAACGAATTATACTTTTTGTGTAGTTCGTTTTTTAATATAATAAAGTTGTAAAACTGATTAAAATATGGTATACTATTAAAAAAGAGGTATATATATGAATAACAAAGAAATATTATTACAAAAATTTGCCAACCTAATTGTAAAAAGTGGTATCAATGTTAAACAAGATCAAATTGTTTTAATTAAAGCCCCTATTGCGTCAGTTGAATTAGTGCGTCATCTTGTTAAAGAAGCGTACTTAAACGGAGCTTTAAAAGTTATGATTGATTGGAGTGATGACGAAACTTCTAAAAATGAATATGAATTCGCTCCAGTAAAAGGATTAACGACAATTCCAGGGGGAGTAATTGAACGCATGCATTATTTAGTAGATCAAAATGCTGCTTTGATATCAATAACTTCTCCTAATCCAGGATTAATGAAAGACCTTGATCCAGCGAAAATTCAAGCTGTCCAAAGAGTATATTCAAAGGCTACAACGTTCTTTAAAGAATATACAATGTCAAACAAAGGGCAATGGTGCGTTGTTGCATATCCTAATCCTTCTTGGGCTAAAAGAGTATTCCCAGATTTACCTGTTGCTGAGGCTGAAAAAGCATTGCTTGAGGCTATTTTAAAAGCATCTCACGTTACTCTTGATAATGATCCTGTTAAAGAATGGGAAAAATTAAATAAAGATATGGAAGAAAGAAACAAAAAATTGAATGATTTAAATTTTGTTAGTCTTCATTTTAAGAATAGTATAGGAACCGATTTGGAAGTTGGATTAGTAGAAAATCATATATGGGCAGGAGGAGCAGAAATTGCTGCTAACAACCAAGTATTTAATCCGAATATCCCTACAGAAGAAAACTTCTGTATGCCACACAATAAAAAAACAAATGGTAAAGTAGTAGCTACAAAACCATTAAATTATCAAGGAAAGTTAATAGATGAATTTTATCTAGAATTCAAAGATGGTAAAGTAGTAAACTACCATGCCAAAAGGGAAAATGAAGCATTACAAAGCTTAGTAAACTTTGATGAAGGTAGTTGCCGTTTAGGAGAAGTCGCACTAATTCCTTATGATTCTCCAATTAACAAAATGAATATTTTATTTTACAATACACTTTTTGATGAAAATGCTTCATGTCATTTAGCACTTGGTGCATCATATACGACAACTAATTTAAAAGGTGCTGAAAATATGACAGAAGAAGAATTGGAACAAAATGGTTCTAATTCCTCAATGACCCACGTTGATTTCATGTTTGGTAGTCGTGACATGGAAGTTATCGGAACTACGCATAATGGAGAAAAAGTTAAAATAATTGAAAATGGTAATTTCATAATTTAAAACATACGAAAGGGATAATTTATGCAAGAATTATTAAATTTCTTAAACAATAGTGTTACACCATTTCAAACTGTAAAAGAAATGGAAAAAATGTTACTTAGTGAAAAATTTACAAAAATAGACCCTTCAAATATCCAAACATTAGAAGAAGGGGGTAAATATTATTTGATAAAAGATGAAACTTCGCTTGTTGCCTTTAAAATGGGCCTAAAACAACATTTTAATGGCTTCAATATTGTTGCAACTCATACAGACTCTCCTACTCTAAAAATTAAACCTCTCGCACGAATTACAGCTAGAGAATACGAAATGCTCAATGTTGAAGTATATGGCGGGCCAATAATTTCAACTTTATTTGATCGTGTAATGAGTATAGCTGGTAGAGTAATAGTCCAAAAAAGAGAAAATGAAACTCTAAAAATAGAAAGTAAAATCGTAAATATTGATGAAGATCTTCTTATCATTCCCAATGTGGCAATACATTTAATGAGAGATGGTGCAGGAAATACCATAAATCCACAAATTGATTTATTACCTTTGTTAGGTTTTAAAACCGATAAAGATTTTTTAACTTTCTTAAAGGAAAGAATAAAACTTGATGAAGAAGAAGAAATATTAAGTTATGATTTATTCTTGTATAATAGAGAAAAAGCTAAGATAATAGGTGCTTCTAAGGAATTCTTTTCTTCTGCTAGAATAGACAATTTGGAATCGACATATATATGTTTAAAGGGTTTATTGGCTAGTGAAAATGCGGATAAAGTCAATATTTTTGTAGCCTTTAATAATGAAGAAGTTGGTTCAAGAACTAAAAATGGTGCTGCATCAACCCTTTTAGAAGATGTTCTTGATGTTATTCAAGAAAGCTTAAATATTAACAAAACAGCAATGTTAGAAAAACTAGCTTCATCTTTCATCGTAAGTTGTGACAATGCCCATGCAGTGCACCCTAATCACTTGGAAAAAGCCGACCCAACTAATTATGTTGAAATGAACAAAGGGGTAGTTATTAAACATAACGCTTCAACTGCATATACAACAGATGGTATATCATGGGGTATATTTAAGGCAATACTTGATGAAAACAAAGTACCTTATCAACATTATACAAATAGATCAGATCAAAGAGGAGGATCAACTCTTGGAGCCATTTCGCTTTCTAAGGTTAGTATTAATTCAATTGATATAGGTCTTGCCCAATTAGCGATGCATTCGATGTATGAAACGGCCGGTACAAAAGATCCAGCATATTTATTAGATGCGGTAAAAGCATTTTATAATTCCAATATAACATATATAGATAATAAATATAAAATATAAAAATAACTAAAAACGAAAATAAAGATGGGGGCTAGAAGAAAACTTCTAACCCCCCATAATTAAGAAAGGAATAAAATGAAAATTAAACGTATTACTACAATAAGTATTTTAGCCGCTCTTTTATGCGTTTTGTCACCTATTTCTATCCCCATAGGGGCTATTCCTATTTCACTTTCAACATTTGTGATATATGTTATTGCGGCTATTTTATCACCACTTGATACAGTATTTGTAATACTTTTATATATCGCTTTAGGAGCAATAGGCATTCCCGTTTTTTCTTCTTATAGATCAGGAATAGGAACGCTATTTGGTTTAACAGGCGGATATATTTTCGGATATCTCTTAATGGGATTATTTACATCAATCGGTATTATAAAAAAAAGAAAACAATTTTTTTGGTATATAATATGGATGCTTATCGGAACTATATTATGTTACAGTGTAGGTAGTCTGTGGTATATGTCTTTGTCAAAAACAAGTTTTAAAGCTACGATAATGACGGCTGTTGTACCATTTATAATACCAGATTTGATAAAAATAGCATTAGCAAGTTACATTGGATTCTTAATCAATAATAAAACCAATTTAAATAAAGATAATTACTAATTAGTTCCATATATATATTAAAATGGAAAGGATGCTCGCAAAAAGTCCCCATCCTAAATACGGAACAAGTAACAACGAAGCCTTTTTATTTAAAGGGAAAACCTCAAGGAAGAGAAAAATAGTTGAAGCAAAAGTTGCTATCGCAATAATATATCCTAAGAACAAGTTATGCCCCATAAAAAAGACAGGTGTAAAAGAAGCTTGAATTAAGTAGTTTATTAAGTAATAAATATATAACTTTTTGTGTTCTTTAAAAGGATAGTTTCTTACTAAAAAGACTAGAAGAATACTTAAAAATATATATATAATACTCCATACAATAGGAAATACAATAACTGGTATATTTATTTTTTTAAGTGATGCATAAAACTCTTTATCTACTTTAAAGAAAAAAGCAGGTAAAGCATAGATTAATAGAAACAACAAAAAAAGAAGGATTGTTTTAAAATTTATTTTTTTCAAAAATTCTTTCATAAATACCTCACAAATCATTTATTCAGTATTATTATATACACTCTTGTACCATTATATTCCAAATATTATAGCCTGTTTAAATACCAAAAAAAATATATATAAAAATGCCAAAAATAGTTGAAAAAAAAGATGATTTATGTTAGAATAAAGTAAGATAAAAAAGAAAGAGGTTCTAAATGAAAATAATAAAGAAAACACTTATAATGTTTATACTAGCTTTATCACTAGCAATAGTTGTTAAACCAACAGTAAACGCAAGTGATGAGTATAATTACCCTGTTCAACAGTTTAGAGCAGCATGGGTATCACACTTTGCTGGCGATGTTGCGAGATATCAAAACGAAACCCAATACAAAAAGATGATGACAACTGTTTTAGACAATATGCAAAGCATGGGAATGAATGCGATAATATACCACGTTCGTACTCATAACAACGCTATGTATAATTCAAGTATGAATCCTATTGCCAGTTGGTGGCAAGATGTTAATTTTGATGAATTTGATCCATTAACATGGTTGATAGAAGAGACACATCGTCGTGGTATGGAATTTCATGCTTGGATGAATCCTTACCGGATATCTAGTACAGGTGTAGATGATTTAGATGCGTTAGCTGCGACATTCCCTAGTAATAATATTGCTAGTGATAAAAGCATGTATCTTTCAACAAGTGGGGGAGTTATCCTCAATCCGGGAGAACCAGCTGTAAGAAAGTTTATTGTTGACACATGTATGGAAGTAGCTGAAAAATACGATATAGATGCTATTCATTTTGATGATTACTTCTATATTAGTGGTGTAGATGATACAGCTACAAGAAACAAATATAATACCAAAGGTCTTAGCCTAGGTGATTTTAGAAGAGAACAAGTAGATTTATTCATTGAACAACTTCATGACTCATTAACTGAGTATAATGAAAAGAACAATAAATTTATTCAACTTGGAATATCACCATCAGGAATTTATCGTAATGGTTCAAGTTATGGCGATAGTACTGTTCCTAAATATGATGCAAATGGCAATTTAATTTCACCAATAGGAAGTAATACAAGTGGCTTTGCTCATTATGATAATTACTTATATTCAGATACAAAAAAATGGATCGATAACGAATGGATTGATTACATTTTACCACAAACATATTGGGCAATTAGCCATACAAATGCAAGTTTTGCAAAACTCACTAAATGGTGGAGTTGGTGTGTAAAGAACAAAAATGTTAATTTGTATATGGGTCATGGTATATATATGGCATTAGGTTATAATGAAAATACTAAACCATCAAGTTCTTATTATTATTGGAGTAGCCCTAAAGAAATAGAAAATCAATTACTCGATATGACAAAATATCCTGAAATTGATGGAAGTAGTATGTATAAATACGCATCACTTATAAGCAGCAATGCATTAGCACAAGCAGGAGCAGTGACGCTTAAAACATTATGGAATAAACAAATACCAGGTGCTGTTATCAAATCCTTTAAAGATACTCCTGCACCTAAGGTTGAAAATGTTGTTTTAAATGATGGCATCTTATCATGGAATAAGCTAGATAATGTTAGACAATATGTAGTATGGCGAGTAAATACTAATGAAACACTAGATACGACAAATATCAATCATTTATATAAATGTACAACTTCTAATACTATAGAAGTTGAAAAAGGCTATACTTACTATGTATCAAGTGTCAATAAAGCAAATGTGATATCAGAAGCAGTAGGGGTAAAAGAAGATGCTTCTTATGATACAGTAATTAGATTAATAAGTACAATTCCAAGTGACCTTACGATTGATGATGAAGGACTAGTTAAAAATATTCGGGCATTATATGAAGAATTAGATGATGCAGCTAAGTTACTTGTAACAAACTATGAAGTGCTAGTAAATAGTGAAGCGAAGTTAGTGAAGTTAAAAGCTTTAAAAGAAAAAGCCACTTCATTAATAAATTCTTTAAACCTACATCTAAAACGTGACACATTACTTCCACTTTCATACGATGGATATCAAGTTAGATGGAGTTATGCCGCAAATACTAATCAATCATATTATGATTTAACGACAGGGAAACGCCTTAAAAATCCTCTTGAAAAAACATTTATTGATTTAATTTTAACGATTGATGGTGAAGATATTTCTTATTCTCAAAAAGTAGTGTTTAATGTAGGAGTAACAGCAAGTAATGAAACAGGTTTGTTCTACCGCAATGCAGCTGGAGCGATGTCTAAAGACGATGACCAAAACTACACAGGAGGTTATATCGGTGCTTCAGGAAGATCACTATCGTTTAATGGATATCGTTTCTTCATCGCTAGTGGAAATGATTTTGATATAACAAGCAAAGATCTCCCTGCAATACATTGGAGTTCTTGTGGAGTTCTATATCGTAATGTTTCTAATAGTAATATAACTTTTAAAGTAAATGCCGAAAATTCAGCCGTTAATACAACTAATGGCTATGGATTCTTTATTGTAAATAAAGATGGTATTGTAAGATATACAACTAGTACATATGATGAAACTGAAACGGTGACTTTAGCACCTGGTGAATATATGTATTGTGTAAGATATTTGGATAGTTTAATAAATGGTTCTGTGATGAAACCAGCAACACAAATTGAAGTAGGGACAAAAGTATTACTTGAAAATTATAATGAAACAGAACCTACACCAGATGATAAAGCTCAAATAATTATTGATGAAATAAATAAAATTCCAAGTACAATTACAATCAAAGATGAAGCATTGATTGAAAGAGTAAAAGCTTTGTATGATAGTGCTACTACTGAAGTAAAAGCTAAAGTAACTAATTATGAAAAACTTGTTAGTGCTATAAACACACTAGATTCTCTTAAGAAGGCTGAAGCAGAACTTGAAACTTTGAGAAATGCCGCAATTGGGGCAATAAACAGTGTAATAACTGATTTATCAAAATATAGTGATAGTGGTATAAGTATTATCAATAACACTATTTCTGACGCCGTAGCGAAAATTAGAAGTGCAGTTACTGCAGAAGAAATTACAAGCATTAAAGATGCTGCTATTACAAAATTAAGAAGTGTAAAAACTGCCGCTGAAGAAGATCGCGAAAAACTTCCTGCAGCAGTGAAAGCAGCCGAAAATGAACTTGACAATTTTGTAGATATTACAAAATATAGTGATGCAAATAAAACTTTGATAACTAACATTATAAATGAAGCTAAACAAAAATTTGCAGCTGCTGTAACATGCAAGGAAGTAGAAAGTATTCTCGCTAATGCAAAATCTTCAATATCAGGATTAAAAACTTTAGATGAAGAGTTAAAAGCAAAGAAAACAGAAGTAACTATCAAACTAAAAAATATAGTTAGTTTAGATGATTATAGTCCAGAAAATCAAAAATCTATAACAATTATTTTAAATAATGCATATTTAGATATTGATGCCGCAACAACAATTATAGAAGTAGAAGAAATTTATAAAACAGTAAATGAAGCTCTTAAAGCTATTCCTACTAAAAAAGAACAAGAAGCAGAGATTTTAAAATTAAAGGCTAGTTCAATTAAAGAATTAAAGAATTCCTATGATTTAAATTTATATACTGTAACTAACCAAGAAGTAATCAAAGCACTTGTTGATAAATATACTCTTTTAATTAACAATAGTTCAACAATAGCTGAAATTGATAAATATAAAACAGAAGGATTAATGAAGATTGCATCTGTTGAAAAAGATAAAGAGGCATTCTTAAAATTTATCGAAGATACGATTAAAGAAATTAAAGAGGCAATCGATTATGGAAAATATGATGAAGCAAGTAAAACAGAATTAGCTGCAATTATTGAAAATTATGAAAACCAAATAAGAGCGGCTCAAACTGAACGCCAAATTAATACGCTAAAAGAAGAAGCTCTTTTGGAAATTAAAAATATCAAAACGATAGAAGAAAAACTTGCTTTAAAGAAAGCAGAATATAAAGCTAATCTTAATGATATATATGAAAAGGCCGAAATCAGTGAAAGCGAAAGAGAAAAAGTACTTGCAGTACTTGAATCTGGCATAACAAAAATCGATGAAGCAGCAACAGAAAAAGCACTTGATGAAGCTTATAGCGATGCCGTAGATGCTTTAAATGCGGCAATCACAGGAAAACCTTCAAATCGTGAATTGGAAGAAGCAAGAAATAATGCGATAGAAGAATTGAATGATTATGTTAGTGAAGATGATTATAGTGAAGCTAATTATGAAAGAGTTTTAAAATATATTAATGATGCTACCGAAGAAATAGAAGCATCGGAAGATTTAGATGAAATTAAACACATTTTAAATAATACTAAACAAAAAATTGATAAGGTTGCTAAAAAAGGTACATCACAACCATTAAATTGTGCCTTCATTAAAATGTCATATATATATATGCTTATTACTCTTTTAGGTGTTGCGCTTATTTCACTAAGAAGAAAGTAACACTAATTAAAATAAAAGCGATGATAGATGAAAAATCTATTATCGTTTTTTTTACTTAACGCATACATTATTTTAAAAAATAAACAAATTTGACTTTATTATGGCACTATGTTATAATAAACATATATTAATGATAACAAAAAGGAGTATATATGAAACTTGATTTATTATATAAAATGTTAGAAACCCCATCGGTAAGTGGAAATGAAGTACCTTTTCAAAAAATGCTAATTGATGAAATGAAAGATATCGATGATGCTGTTTACACTCATCACACAGGAAATGTTATCCATGCCCTTAACACAGAATCTAAAGTGAAAATAATGCTGTTAGCTCATATTGATGAAATAGGGCTTATTATTAAAGATGTTGAAAGTAATGGTATTTTAAAACTTACTAGTATTGGTGGCATAAGACCATATATGTATTTAGGACAACACGTTAATGTTATACATTACAATGATAATTGTGAAGTTACATATATACCTGGTGTGATTGGTTCTACTCCTAATATGAATAGTGCCAACTTGAAGGTTGATGATTTAAACCTAGATTTAGGTTTTAAAGATAAAGAAGAGGCATTAAAAAAAATAAAAATAGGCGATGTAGTAATTCATAGAAACTATACTACAAGATTAGAAAATGATTTACTTGCAAGTAAAGCTTTAGATGATAAAATTGGAGCTTTCATATGCACAGAAGTACTACGTGAAGTAAAGAATAAAACTAAAAATGGTGTATATTTCGCGGCAACAGTAGGCGAAGAAACGACCGGAAGAGGAGCAAAAGTTGCTGTAGCAGAGGTTAATCCTTCAATCGCAATAGCACTTGATGTTGGATCAAGTGGAGATGTACATTATCGCGATGGGTTGAATCATAACATATCACTTGGTTCTGGTCCTATTCTTACTATCGCAAGCCATGCTAATCAAAGAGTGACAAAAATCCTTAAAGAAGAAGCAGAAAAATTAAGTATAAATCTTCAAACATCAATAGAAATAGAAAAAACATATACAGATATGGATAGCGTCTATGATAAGAATGGCGGTATACCATCACAATTAATTAGCATACCACTAAGATATATGCATTCAAGTGTTGAAGTTTGTAGCTTAAAAGATGTAGAAAATATAATCAACTTACTAGTAGCGTTCATTATGGCAGTTACTGAAAAGACGAGTTTTAATCCTTTTGAACAATAAGAATGACAATGACAATGAAATAATCATTTAGCAAGTAAAACTTCCAAAAATTGGTATGTACGTTTTTATAGTTAGTTACTTGAAAAAAAACATAAAAGATAATATAATATATATATAATATACATAACAAAAAAGCAATATAAGAGGTAGTATTATGGACATTAGACATAGCGATGGTGGCATCGAGGTAATTTGTGGTGGAATGTTTGCGGGTAAAACAGAAGAGTTAATTAGAAGAATAACAAGAATTAGATTAGCAAAAAGAGAAGTGCTAGTTTTTAAACCTATAATAGATGATAGATATAGTGTAACAGAAGTAGTTTCACATTCTCAACGCAAGATTAAGTCAATATCGGTAAAAAATTCTAAAGAAATTATGGATTATATTGATAAAATGCCATACGCAGTCGCTATAGATGAAGCACAATTTTTTGATGAAGGTATCATTGAAGTGGCTGAATATTTAGCAAATCATGGTGTAAGAGTTATTGTTGCAGGTCTAGACTTAGACTTTAGAGGTGAACCTTTTGGTGTTATGCCTGAGTTTTTAGCTCGTGCTGAATATGTAACTAAGCTTCAAGCAATATGTCAAATATGTGGTGAATTAGCCACAAGAACCCAAAGAATAATTGATGGAAAACCAGCATACTATGAAGATCCAATTATCTTAGTAAGTGCATCAGAAAAATATGAGGCAAGATGTCGTCGCTGTCATCAAGTACCACACCGCTGTAACGATGATAACAAATGATGATGAAAAGTATATGCAAGCGGCTTTAAAAGAAGCCAAAAAAGCATATTATGAAGATGAAGTACCAGTTGGTTGTGTTATAGTATGGAACGATAAAATAATTGCTAGAGGGCACAACAAAAGAGATGAAAAGAAGAGCATTTTTGCTCATGCAGAAATGATAGCCTTAGCGAAAGCTAGTAAAAAAGTAAATAGTTGGATTTTGGATGAATGTACCGTCTACATTACATTAGAACCATGCCTTATGTGTTCGGGAGCCCTTCTACAAGCAAGAGTAAAACGGATAGTTATAGGAGCGATGGAACCAAAACATGGTGCTTGTGGTAGTGTTATTGACGTATTTCAAGGATATCTATTTAATCATATTCCTCAAATAGACAAAGGCTGTTTAAGTAATGCATCAAGTGAGTTATTGAAAAGTTTTTTCAAAGAACTAAGGGCGAAATCACAATTACAAAAGAAAGAAAAAACTAATAAAAATTAGGGGAAGATTTTTGTTGCAATAAAACATTTTTTATGATATAATAATAGAGATCTCATTTTAGATACCTTCATCCAAGGTTGGGCAGTGAATCAGGTCAGGTCTTGATCGAAGCAGCCTTAAGCTTGTGTAACTTGTGGGTGAGGGTACCTAAGATGAGATCTTTTTTTCTAAGAGGTGAATTATGAATAATATAAATACGAGATTTGAAAATCAAGAAAAAGTAAAAGTTGAAAATATGCGTGGGGGTATGGGAGCAATCTATTTACAAAAGATAAAAGATGTAGCGATGCCTTGTAAAATGTACGCTAAAATAACAATTCCTAGTAAATCTTCTATTGGCTTACATTCCCATACTGAAGATCAAGAAATAATATACTGCTTAGAAGGTGAAGCAACCATTATTAGTGACGGTGTAGCGAGTAGTTTTAAAAAAGGTGATATTAATGTCAATTTTAAAAATCATGAGCACAGCATAATTAATAATGGATGTGATGATGTTGTTCTTTTAGCAATCGTAACGGAGGCATAGATGGAGGAAATTTCATCAAAAGAGTTAAGATTAACAAAATTAGAAAAGATTATAAGAAGTCATGTAGGAGTAATAGAAGCAGCTTTAGCATACGTAATAGTTCTTAGAGTTTTAAATATAACATGTCCAATTAGGGGAATTATTCATATTCCATGTCCAGGGTGTGGCACAACAAGAGCGCTTATCTCTTTAGCGAAATTTGATGTAAAAGGTTATTTTTATTATAATGCTATGGCTTTGCCATTACTCCTTATACTATTTCTTCAGTTTCATAAAGAAGCTGGATTTATGAAAAAAATAAAAATAAAAAATATGAATATTATAATAGATGTAATAACAATAATAATTGTTGTTTTAGTTATTGCATACTATATATATCGCTTATGTTTCAATTTGATACCATAGGTTATAAGCATAGGAGAAAACAATGAAAAAGATTACTAAGCTTTTAATAATAATAGGAATACTATTTATTATTGCAGGATGTAATAACAATAATAGTGATAATGAATATGTTTTAAAATTTGAAACTAATACTTCGGTAAAACTAGAAGACAGAGTATATGAAGAATATAAAAGTAAAATTGGTGAACTTCCTACTGTTACAAAAGAAGGATACACCTTTATAGGATGGTATGTAAACCCTAATTTCTTAGAAGGAACAGAAGTAACTAGTGAAACATTGATAGGTAAAAATATTACAATATATGCAAAATTTGAACCAAATAAATACCGTATTAATTATGATTTAGACGGTGGTACAGTAGCAGATGGCGGTTCATTTGATTTTAATGACAATATTAAACATTATGATGAAATATTGACTTTACCTAGATTAGAAAAAGAGAATTATCTTTTCTTAGGATGGGAAGATCCAAATAATAAATTATATAAAACAGAAATTAAAATTAAAAATGATCTTACATTAAAAGCTAAGTATATATCTAAAGAAGAAATATCTGAAAAATATGAAATAACATACGTGATGGGTAATGCAAAATTTTACAAATATTATTCATATAATGAAGCTAGAAGTGAATTTCTTGCGGCTATCGGAAATGGTCAAAAGGATTTTTCTGAAAGTAAAATTAATGAAAGATTGAATGGCGTTTATTTTGTTGGAAAAGTTTTTTCATTCTTTGAAAGAAATGATAATTATCAAGAATGGGCATGGATATTAGAATATATAAAAGATTTATATGAAGAAGCAGCTTTAAAAAACCCAGATGCTAACGATGCCCTATATATCCATAAAATGCTCAACATTATATCAAATATAAAAAGCCAAGCCTATACTAATTATCCATGGGAATATTGGGATGAAAATGTAATGCTTGCTTGTGAAATCAGAGGTATATTATCACAAACTAAATATACATCAGCTGATGAAAACTATAGTAGTATGGATTATAGTCAAGATGATATTAAAAACCGCATTTGGAAATATATTGAAATAAATAGTCAAAACATTTATGAAGTCGGTAAAGAAACGATTTTATTAATACCAAAACTAGAAGGAAAAGTATTCAAAGGATGGTATACCAATCCAGAATTTACAGGAGAAGTTATCGAAAAGATTGATAGTATGACATATGGTAATATAACGTTATATGCTAAATTTATTTAAAAATTAATATAAGGAGGATATATGAAAAAATTAAAAAATATCTTGGTTTTACTATTACTTGGTCTTTGTCTTGTTGGGTGTGAATTTGGTGGTGGGCCAAAGACATACACTGTAACATTTAAAGATGGAACTGAAGTGTTAGAAACACAAAAAGTAAAAGCTAATGATTACGCAGTAGAACCTGATGAACCATTAAAAGAAGGATATGTGTTTGTTGGGTGGTATTTAGATGGTGAAGAATTTGATTTCGCAGAAGAAATCACCAAAAATATTACATTAACAGCTAAATGGGAAGAAGATATTCCTGGTTATAAAATAAGATTTGTTACTAATGGTGGCGAAGAATTATCACCGCTTGTAGGGCTTGAAGAAGGGGAAATTGTTGCGCTTCCAACACCTAAAAAAACAGGCTATGATTTTCTTGGTTGGTATGATAGTGAAGAATTACATCCTAATAATCGTGTCACGATGTCGTATCGTGTTTATGATGATGTAGTATTATATGCAAATTGGCAAGCTGTACGCGTTACAATAACTTTTGTTACTAATTGTGAAGTAAGTGTTCCTACTTTAGAAACGAGATACTTAGAAGAGATAACCTTACCTACTCCTGAAAGAGAAGATTATGATTTCTTAGGTTGGTATTTGGATGAAAATAAATATGAAGAAACCGTTGCCGGCTTAACTGATATTACTCTTACTGCAAAATGGGAAATACGCCATTATACTTTAACTTTTGATCCTGATGGTGGTACTATTTCATCTTTAGATAAAAACGTTATCGAAAACATTGAAGCATCTACTTGTGTCACATTACCTCTTTGTACTAAACTAAATAATATTTTCCTTGGTTGGTATTACACAGAAAATGGGGTAGAATATCGCTTTACAAATGATACACCAGTTAAGAAAAATTTAACCCTTATCGCAAAGTGGGATGATTTATCTAAGTACGATAGCGAATACGAAATAACATATCACTTAGATGGTGGTGACTTTTATAAATATAGTTCTCATTTAGAAGTTGTAAAGTTATTCTTAGAAGATGTTAGTAAATATTTGAACAAAAATGTTACAACAGAAACGTTCTATATGGAAATGCAAGATAAGTTGAGTGGTGCTGATGGATTCTTTAATTACCAAAAGATGTATGAAAAATGGTCTTTTATCCTTTCATACTTACAAACAAAAGTTGACAGCAATTATGCAAGTTTATTTGATGAAGTGTTAATTAATCAAAAGCTAGCAAATGAAAGTGTCGTTGCCAATGAGATTTTAGCATTCTTGAAAAAGGCTGAAATTACGCAACCAAGGGCACCATATGTAAAAAGTGCTAATTATGCTAATATAGATATTTGCGAGGGTTATTTTGATAACATAAAAGTAGAAGCTATTAATAAATATAAAGTTGGTGAAGGACTCGCATTACAAATTCCTTATAAAAAAGGATATATATTTGATGGATTCTATGATAACGCAAACTTCTATGGTTCAAAGTATACTACAATAGATATAGTAGAACATTCTGAAAAAGTATTTTATGCAAAATGGATTGAAATGAAAGAAGAATATAGTGTAACCTTTGTAATGCCTGATGGCAAACAAGAAATAAAAACAGTAAAATATGGTAATCTGGTAACAGAAATAGCTTTAGATAGTTATGGTGGTTATGAATTATCTTGGTATTTAGGTAGAGAAATATTTGATTTCAACACCTTAATATGTGAAGATATTACACTAACAGCCAATTGGACTTTCCTAGAGGAAAATATTAAAACACTATTACCTGATGAAACATTTGACAATATTACATTGCCTAATATTATTAATACTAATAATGGTATTATTAAAATTAGTTGGAAAACTTCAGATGAAAATACGTTATCAAAAACAGGTGTGACAAATCCTGCAAGATGTGATACGAAAGTAATTCTTACCTTAACAATGAATTTAAATGATTTTGTGATAAATCACGAAATTCCAATTATTGTTAAAGCAATTTCTTTTGAATCATTGACAGGAAAACAAGCTACATTTGGTTACTTTTTCAGCAATATGAGTAATTATAAAGGTTTGACAGAAACTGCAGCGTCTGCCCTTGATGTAATTAATTATAGCTTTGCTCGTTGTACGGAAGATGGAGTTGTTAGCATCAGTGGGTTAACAAAGATTCCTGAAGTACTTCAAGCTCGTAAACAAGGTGTAAGAGTAGTCCTTTGTATAGGAGGATATGGTGCTGTTAATAAAACATTTAGTGATGCAGCCTTAACAAAAGAAGGAAGAGAAAAATTTGCTCAAGCGGTTCTTGATATAATTGAAAAATATCATTTTGATGGTGTTGACATTGACTGGGAATATCCTGGCTATGAAACAGGTCGCGATACCTCAGTTGATAGACCTAACTACACGAATTTAATGTATACAATAAGAAAAACGTTAAAATCTGTTAATGAAGATTATCTAGTAACTGCTGCTGTACCTGGCGGTCCATGGGGAAATAGTCGTTTCGATATAAATAACCTAAATTCAATTTTAGACTACTTCCACTTAATGACATATGACTTCCATAATTCAAGTAAAGTAGTGCATCATACAGCTTTATATAGTTCTAGTGGAACTTCAACAGGATGTAGTGTAGATAGCACTGTAGCGCTATTTAAGAGTTTAGGAGCTTCACCAAGCAAGCTTGTAGTAGGTGCTGCTTTCTATGGTCGTAAATATGTGTTATCAGAAGATGTAGAAAATAAATATATGTTAGGGTCTACTAAAGTAGCTGCTTCAGGCGAATGTGTAACATTTACACAAGTTTATAATAATTACATCAAGAAAGTTGATAATGTTAATATTTTCAATGCTTTTGATAGTACCTCTAAAGCTCACTACATTATCGATAAACCTAACAGAGTTGTTATTTCATATGAAAGTACAACATCTTTATCATATAAATGCCAATACGTAAAAGCAAATAATTTAGGTGGTTTAATGTTCTGGGATTATGGAGAAGATGCCACAGGTTTATTAATAAATACAATAAACAATAATATGAAATAAGTCTTGTAATCAAAGTGAGGGACCTTGTTCCTCACTTTCTTAATAGGAGGAGACATGCGTATAGATCAATATCTTTCAAAATCTTTAGGCCTTTCTAGAAAGGAGGCCAAAGAACTTATTCAAATGCGAAAAATAACCGTAAATGAATTGCTGATAACTAACAGTAATACGATAGTAGATGAAGCAAATGATATTATAAAAAAAGAAAATAGCGTAATATCTTATGAGAAAAATATATATATCATGCTCAATAAACCTAAAGGTTATATTACAGCTAACTTTGACAAAAATGAAAAAACTGTGATGGAATTAATAAACCATCCTCGTAAAAAAGATTTATTCCCAGTGGGGAGACTCGATAAAGATACAACAGGATTACTTCTTATTACAAACAATGGTAAAATAGCCCATGAACTTCTTTCTCCTAAAAAACACGTTGAAAAAACTTATATTGTAAAAACCGATGGTAATATGGATATTGCGGAAAAAACACTTCTTGAAAATGGTGTAGTCCTTGATGGTGAATTAACTAAAAAGGCCAAAGTAAAAGTATTTTCTGATAAAACACTATCACATATATCTATCACAGAGGGGAAGTATCATCAAGTAAAACGAATGTATCAATGTGTGGGACTAAACGTCATGTCTTTAAAAAGAATTAGTTTTGGCCCATTAGTTTTAGATGAAAAGCTTAAAGAAGGAGAATCAAGACTTTTATTAAAAGAAGAAATTGCACTTTTGGAAAAAGAGGTAATTACTAAGGGGAAATAATTTCAAATCATTTTTCAAAATTTGCGCTTTGTGGTATAATAATATAAAAGTAATAAATTTAGCAAGATTCGGAATAATAAATATGAAAAAAATAAAGAAATTTGATTTTAAAAAACGTCCCAAGAGGGTTTTACAATTATGGAAGTTTATTGCGATATTGATTGTGATGCCCCTTCTTCGCTTGCGACGTCTTAAACTTTTAAAGAAACAGATGAAAGGTTTAAAACCACCATATCTGTTATTATCTAATCACCATTCGTTTTACGACTTTTTTGTTCTACAAAGAGTACTTTTTCCACACAAAGCTAATTACATTATTACTATTGATGGTTTCCACGATCATGGTGAAATGTGGCTCCGTATGTTTGGAGGAATAGGAAAAAGAAAATTTACTAATGACATCAGCTTAATTAAAAACATGAAACACTGCATAACAAAATATAAAAATATTGTTGTTATGTATCCTGAAGCACGTTATTCAATTGATGGGACTACTTCAATGTTGCCAGAATCATTAGGAAAAGTTGTAAAATTCTTAAATGTGCCTGTTGTAACACTCAATATGAGAGGAAATTACATAGCCCAACCACAATGGAATAAAATAAAACGTAAAATACCGTTTGAAGCTGATGTAACACAAATCATAACAAAAGAAGATTTGCCTAAACTTAATGTTGAAGAAATCAACACCCGTATTGAAGATGCTTTACAGTATAATGATTGGGAATATATGAAGCAAAATAATTATTTACTTCCTGCTTCTAATAGAGCAGAACATTTGAATCGTTTGCTTTATCAATGCCCACACTGCAAAACTGCTCATCATATGCATGGTGTAGGAATCAAGTTATCGTGCGATGTATGTGGTAAAGAATGGATTATGAAAGAAAATGGATCACTTGAGGCTCTTGATAAAGATACAGAGTTTGATAATGTACCAGATTGGTATCATTGGGAAAGAGAAATGGTGAGAAAAGAAGTAGAAAACGGATCGTACTTCTTTGAAGACGAAGTAATAGTTAAGACATTACCTAACTCAAAAAAATTCTACTATCAAGGTAAAGGATATTTCCGTCACGATATGAATGGTTATTATTTAAAATGTAACTTATACGGTGAACCATATGAACATACCTGGAAGTCATTAGAAAACTATTCGTGTCATATCGAGTATGATTACAAAGGTGAAGGAGATTGCATAGATATATCTATTTCTGATGAGAGTTTCTTCATTTTTCCTCAAACGAAACGTGATGTTATAACTAAAATTAGTCTTGCTACAGAAGAAATTTATAAATATAAACATAAACTTGTAGAGGAAAACAAAAAAAATAAAAATAATTAGGAGGTAAGCTATGAAAAAGGTTGAAGAGTATAATCGTGATTTAAAACCACGTAAAGGTAGTACATTTGTGCGTTTAGTTACTAAAACTATTTCAAGCTTTGCCCTTATGAAAAATAAAGTTAAAGTTGAAAAAGTCAACTTTGACAAATTAAAAGGACCATGCCTAGTATTAGCTAACCATGCATCATTTTATGATATATATGTAACAGGAAAAGTAATATTTCCAAGAAGATGTAATTTTGTCGCTGCGATGGATGCTTTTTTAATAGCCCCATCACATCTTATGAGATTGGTTGGTGGATTCGCTAAAAGACGTTATGTTACTGATCTTTCTGTAATAAAAAACATGAAATATAGTTTGGATAATAATAAATCAATTTTATTGATGTTTCCAGAAGCTCGTTATTCTGTTTCCGGTACGAATGAAGTATTACCTGATTCGATTGGAAAAGTAATAAGAATGCTAAAAGTACCAGTTCTCATTATGAACATATCGGGTTCATATATGGCTAGACCACAATGGAATAAAGTATGGCGTGATATTCCTATTAATGTTAAAATAACGAAGATACTTGATCCAGAAGATATCAAAAAAATGAATGCAGCAGAAATCAATGAAACTGTTAAAAATAATTTTGCTTACAATGATTGGGAATACATTAAAAAGGTAGGATATAAGTTGAAAAAGGAACGACGTTGTGATGGTATTAATCGTATCCTTTATAAGTGTCCAAATTGTAAAAAAGAACATTTAATGCGCAGTTATAATGATGAAATATGGTGCGACTCATGTTCTAAAAAGTGGATAATGGATGAAAATGGTGATATAACTGCTGTAAGTGGTGATACAGAATTTACAAATGTACCAGATTGGTATCGTTGGGAAAGAGAAGAAGTTAGAAAAGAAATTGAAAATGGAACATATCTTTTTGATAGTAAAGTGCTTGTTCAAACAATGCCAAATGATAAAAAACTTTATGATCAAGGAGAAGGACATTTAGTCCACGATGTAAATGGATTCCACTTTGATTGTAAACTTTACAACGAACAATATCATAAAGATTGGAGCCCATTAGAACAATACACGTGTCATGTAGAATATAATTTCCAAGATAAAGGTGATGCGATAGGATTATCTGTTGTGAATGAAAGTTTCTTTATGTATCCGATAAAACGACGCGATGTTGTAACTAAAGTAGCTCTCGCTGTCGAAGAGTTATATAAAATTAAGCGCCAAGAAGTAATTGAAAAGACAAGAAAAAAAGAGGATTGATTCCTCTTTTTTATTTATGAAAGCATATGTTTATTTTTATGATAATATATTACTTTAGATGTTTTTGTATCAAATAGATTAAATTAGAAGTATGGTTTATATAATAAATGCGAAAATAAATTATATGCCATAAACTTGAAAAAAAAACGTCTTTGTGTTAGAATAAGTAAGAATTTTGTTTCATTTTTTAAAATTTGAAACAATAGAATATTAATGTATATAGGAGTATAAAATGAGTGTAAAAATTGTTGATACTTGCCTAAGAGATGGTCATCAATCTTTAATTGCGACACGTCTTACAACACCAGATATTTTAAGTGTAGCAAGCGACCTTGATAAAGCAGGTTATTATGCTTTAGAAGTATGGGGTGGTGCTACATTTGATGCTTGTCTTCGTTTCCTTGATGAAGATCCTTGGGAAAGATTAAGATTAATTAGAAAAGCTTGCCCTAACACTAAATTACAAATGTTATTTAGAGGACAAAACATTTTAGGTTATCGTCATTATTCTGATGATTTGGTTGAAAAATTTGTTCAAAAGTCATTAGAAAACGGTATCGATATTATCAGAGTATTTGATGCTTTAAATGATGTTAGAAACTTAAAAAGTGCTGTTGATGCATGTAAAAAATACCATGGTCATTGTCAAATAGCCCTATCGTATACAACTAGTCCCGTTCATACGATTAATTATTATGTTGAATTAGCTAAAAAAGTAGAAGCGATGGGTGCTGATTCTTTATGTATTAAAGATATGGCAGGTGTATTACTACCTAACGCTGCTTTTGAATTATTCTCAAAACTTAAAAAGAGTTGTAATTTACCACTCGAACTACATACCCACTGCACAGGTGGTGTTGCTGAAATGACTGTTCAAAAAGCGATTGAAGCAGGTTGTGACATTATTGACACAGCTTTATCACCATTCTCAGGTGGTACTAGTCAACCATCAACAGAAGCTCTTCAATATGTTTTAGAAGGAACTGAATATGATCCACATTTAAATATTGATTATTTAAATAAAGCGAGTGAAAAGTTATCTAAAATACGTGATCGTTTCCTTGAAAATGGTACTCTTAACCCTAAGGCTCTTACTACAAATCCTAATATTTTAAAGTATCAAGTTCCTGGTGGAATGCTTTCTAACTTAATGAGTCAATTAAAAGCTCAAGGTGCTTTAGATAAATATGATGAAGTATTAAAAGAAGTTCCACGTGTAAGAAAAGATTTAGGATATCCACCACTAGTTACACCGATGTCACAAATGGTTGGTACACAAGCAGTAATGAATGTTATTTCTGGCGAAAGATATAAACTTGTGCCAAAAGAAGTCAATGAATACTTACGTGGTTTATATGGCGCAGCTCCTGCCCCTGTAAATGAAGAAATAAGACATAAAATTATTGGTGATCAAAAAGTAATAACTTATCGTCCTGCTGATGATATCGCACCAGAATTTGATGTGATGAAAGAAAAATATAAAGACATAGTTAAATCTGATGAAGATGTTTTGTCATGTGCATTATTTGAAAATGTTGCGGTAAAATTCCTCGAAAAACGCAACAACAAGAACCACGAACAAGATGAAACAATTGAGATTAACTTATATATATAGGTGATATTATGAAAAAGTTTTTGAAATACGGATTAATCGTATTGTTTGCGGCACTTACTCTTGTAGGAATTACATTACTGATGAACAAAGTTAATTCTACAGAAGGTACATCTAATTACTACCGCAGCAAGTACAATGAAAACTATAATAATGCGGTTGCGATGCTTAGTGATAAAAATGAAAGTTTAAAAAATCGCTATGACGCATTTATGAGCGTTTATAAAAATACAGAAGAAGCACTTACTTTAAAAAGTAAAAAAGATTTAACAAAAGAACAAAAAATATTAACTAAGATATATACAAAAGAAAAACTTGAAAAAGTAATTGATGATGCTTTTGTTGCACTAGAAAACATTAAAACAACAGAAGAATACAATTATAACTATGGCGTTAATAAAAATGGTGCAAGTGAACCAAATTTTGCGGAAGCTAGTAGTTATATTGCTCTTTATCAAGAATTTGAAAGCAAAGTAAAAGATGCTGAAAAATATGCTGCAGAAAATACAAAGAAATACACTTTCTTAGATGGTGTAATTGATTCAGTTTTCTGTATATCTGTAGTTTTCGCTATACTTATTATTCTTTGGTTAATTATTGAATGTTTTAAATTTATTAAACCTAAAAAAGAACAAACACCAAAGTTAGATGCTAAAGAAAATACTTCCAAAAAAATTACGATGGAAGATATTACCGATCCGGACATGATGGTAGCAGCTCTAACAGCTACTATTGATTATGCTAGTACTGGTGCTCGTAATGTAAAATTAGTAAATATTAAGGAGAGAAAATAATATTATGAAAAAGTATGTTGTTAAAGTTAATGGAAAAGTTTATGAAGTTGAATTAGAAAGTGTTACAGAAACTGATGCTAAAATAGAAGTTGCTACTCAAGCCGCTAAGCCTCAAGTAAGTGGTGATGGTGAAGTTGTAAAAGCTCCTATGCAAGGTAACATAATTGACGTTAAAGTAAATGTTGGTGATAAAGTATCATCTGGTGACGTTTTAGTAGTTTTAGAAGCAATGAAACTCGAAAACGACATTGTCGCTCCAGTATCTGGAACAGTAAAAGCAGTAAATGTATCAAAAGGACAAACAGTTAACAACGGTGATAAATTAGTTGTTATTGGGTAAGATATATGAGACTAATTGAATTATTCCAAAATTTTATTGATCAAATGGGAATAACTTCATGGTTTCAAGGTAGTTTTGAATGGCAATCAATCGTAATGATTGCTTTGGCATGCTTACTTATATATCTTGCTGTTGCAAAAGACTTTGAACCATATTTGTTAATCCCTATTGCTTTCGGAATGCTTTTAGTAAATTTACCATTAAATGGTTTAATGGATTCACCACTAGGAACTGCTAAAGGTGGTTTACTATACTACATTCATGAAGGTGTTTCTCTAGGCTTATTTCCACCACTAATCTTTTTAGGAATTGGTGCGACTACCGATTTTGGTCCTTTAATCGCTAATCCTAAAAGTTTGGTTTTGGGTGCTGCAGCTCAACTTGGAATTTTTATTACCTTCTTATTCGCAATTTTAATTGGCTTTTCAGGACCTGAAGCAGCATCTATTGGTATCATTGGCGGTGCCGATGGCCCAACTGCAATTTTCTTATCTAACAAACTATTAGGTGCAACTGATGGTGGGCAAACAATGTGCGCAATTATAGCGGTTGTTGCATATTCTTATATGGCCCTTGTTCCAATTATTCAACCACCAATCATCAAAGCACTTACTACTAAAAAGGAAAGACAAATCAAGATGAAACAAGTACGTGCTGTTTCAAAATATGAAAAGATTCTCTTCCCATTAGTTGTAACAATTGTTGTAGTATTATTAGTACCTTCATGTGCAGCTTTAATCGGTATGTTAATGCTTGGTAATTTAATAAAAGAATCAGGTGTTGTACCTAACTTAGTTGATGCAGCAGGTAAAACATTAATGTATGTAATAACTATTTTATTAGGCGTTTCTGTTGGAGCAACAGCTGTTGGAACTGAATTCCTTCGTCTACAATCATTGATGATTTTAGGCTTAGGTTTAGTAGCCTTCAGTGCCGCAACAGCAGGTGGCGTATTAATTGGTAAATTAATGTGCAAACTTACTAAAGGAAAAATTAATCCAATGATTGGTGCCGCAGGTGTATCAGCTGTACCAATGGCAGCACGTGTTGTTCATAAAATTGGACTTGAAGAAGACAATACAAACTATTTATTAATGCATGCAATGGGACCAAACGTTGCAGGTGTTATCGGAAGTGCTGTTGCAGCAGGATTATTATTAAGTATCTTTGGATAAAAAATAAAAGGGCTTATGTAGGCAAAAAAATGCTTATATAAGCCTTTAAAAAGAAAAAGAGGTGAAAATATGAAAAATGTGATTTCAAATAAAAATTTTGATTTAGAACGTTCTCTTTATAATCTTAAAAATACAAGAGTAGAAAACTGTACCTTTAAGGGTGAAAATGATGGTGAATCGGTTTTAAAAGAAACTCATAATATTGAAGTTGTTAAATGTTTATTCTCACTACGTTATCCTTTGTGGCACGCTCATACTTTTAAAATGCTTGATAGTAAAATGGATGAAGCAACAAGAGCACCTATTTGGTACTCTAATAATGGAGAAATTGTTAATTCTACAATTTATGGAGTAAAAGCTGTTCGTGAATCTAAAAATATTACAATTACAAATTGTTTAGTAGATTCAACAGAATTTGGATGGCGTACTAATAATATAACAATTAATGATTCACAAATTAACAGTCAGTATTTCCTTTTTGAATCAAAAAACATTAAGATAAACAATCTAAAAATGACGGGAAAATATTCATTTCAATATACAAAAAACATGGAAATAACTTCATCGTATTTGGATACTAAAGATGCTTTTTGGCATGCTCAAGATGTAGTAGTAAAGGATTCTATTGTAAAAGGGGAATACTTAGGCTGGTTTAGTAAAAACCTAACATTTATTAATTGTCACATTGAAGGTACGCAACCTTTATGCTATGCTGAAAACTTAACGCTTATTAATTGCACAATGGATAAAGCTGATTTAGCATTTGAATATTCATCTGTCAATGCAACTATCAATGGTAAAGTTGATTCAATTAAAAATCTTAAGAGTGGGGTAATAGAAGTGGATGAAGTTGGAGAAATAATTAAAGAACATCCAACGATGAAGTGTGTAGGAATAGTAAAGGTTAGAAAAATGTGTTAAAATATATGAAAGATAATCAATTTAAACAACCGTATGACTATTTGTACTTTAGCGAGTTATCCTCAACAAATGATTATGCTAAAGACAATTATCAAAATTTTACTAAACCAACCGTCATACTTGCTGCTAAGCAAACGGCAGGGCGGGGAAGAACAGGTCACAAATGGATAAGTGATGAAGGTACACTTACTATGAGTATTGTTATTAAAAATGATTTTTGTCTTTTAGATGAAGATTTACTTTCTAAAATAACTTTAATTGTCGGAATAGCTGTAAACAAAGTTTTAAATAAAACGATTCATACGAAAGATTCTGTACTAATAAAATGGCCAAATGATCAAATTTACCAAAACAAAAAAATAGCAGGTATTTTAGCAGAAGCCGTAACGATGAACAATGCGGTCCAAGTTGTCGCTATAGGTATCGGAATAAACGTTAATACCCCAACTGAAGATTATAAGATAGAAGGTAATAACACAATAACTTCCATAAAAGCTATAACTAAAATGGAATTGAATCTTAAAATGTTTTCGCATATAATTGCGATGGCTGTTTTAGATGAAATTGCCTCATGTAATAAAAGTCTTGATTTAGAATACTTAAATGAAAAAAATTATTTGAAAAATAAAGAAGTTACATTTATGAAAAATGGTAAAGAAGAAAGTGGGTTAGTTTTAAAAATAAACGATAAAGGTTCATTAGAAGTAATAAAAAATAATAACATCTATGAAATAAAAAGTGGAGAAGTTTCCCTAATAAGATAATATCCAGTAAAAAAGAAAGAGGTAAGATTATGCCTAAAAGAGAACTTACAAAATGTCAAAAAATTGAAAGAAGTATAATTACGAAGTATCGAAGTAATATTTGGAAATTAGTAGTCAGAAGCTGTCAAAACTATGAATTAATAAAAGAAAATGATAAAATAGCTGTTTGTATTTCAGGTGGTAAAGATTCAATGCTTCTTGCAAAATGCATGCAAGAATTGGCACTACATGGTGATGTTAAATTTGAAGTAGTGTTTATCTGTATGAATCCAGGATATGATAAAGTACATATTGATAATATCTTAGAAAATGCCAAAACCCTAGAAATACCTTTAATTATGTTCGATGCGCCAATTTTTAAATATGTCACAACTCAAGATAATAATCCATGTTATATATGTGCAAGAATGAGAAGGGGATATTTATACGAAAAAGCTCAATCGCTCGGTTGTAATAAAATAGCTTTAGGACATCATTTGGATGATGTTATTGAAACAACGCTTATGAGTATGTTTTATAGTTCCGAAATTTCTTCAATGCGCCCTAAATTAAAAAGTAAAAACTTTGAAGGTATGGAGCTAATAAGACCACTTTATTTAGTAAAAGAACATGATATCAAATTATGGAAAGCTTACAATGATTTAACTTTTATTAATTGTGCTTGCCCTCTAACAAAAGATGGAAAATGCAGCAGTTCTAAACGTCTTGAAACGAAAAGAGTAATTAGCTATATGAAAGAATTCAATCCTACAGTAGAGGATGCTATTTTTAGAAGTATTCATAATGTTAATCTTCAAACACTTGTGGGTTATCGTAAAGGTAACAAACACCTTTCTTTTTTGGAAAATTATGATACGGAAATTCTAGAGGAAGAAAAAAATGCAATATGATAGAATAAGAAGAATTATCCCAGCAGAAGAATTAACCAAAATTCAAAACAATCATATATATATATTTGGTTTAGGTGGAGTTGGTTCTTATGCTTTAGAGGCTTTAGTTAGAATGGGAATAAATGAAATATCGATAATCGATTTTGACGTTATTGACATTACTAATCTCAACCGCCAAATTTTAGCCCTACAAAGCACCATTCAAATGAAAAAAATAGATGTTGCTGAAGCGAGATCAAAAGATATTAATCCGAATATTATCATTCATAAATATGATAAATTTTTAAATGAGGATACTATAAATGAATTTAATTTAGAAAAAGCAGATTATATCATAGATGCTATTGATTTTGTAAACGGCAAAATAGCGTTGGCCGCTTTTGCCTATAATCATAATATACCTATTATTAGTGCGATGGGTACTGGTAATAAAATGGATTATAGTAGTTATAGAATAACCGACATTACTAAAACAAAAATTTGTCCCCTCGCTAAAAAAATAAGACTAGAGTTACGGAAAAGAAATATTAAACATTTAAAGGTAATATATTCTGAAGAAAATCCTATTGTAAAAACCACTCCACCAGGTAGTATTTCTTATATGCCCGCAATAGCGGGATTAATGATTGCCGGTGAAGTAATCAAAGATTTAAAGGAAAAAATATAAATGAGTGAGTTATTTCAACCTAAAAAAAGAATTATCGGTTTATCTCCTATGGCAGGAGTAACCAATAGTATTTACCGTAGTATTTGTAGTGAAATGGGATCAGGTTTTAATGTAACCGAAATGATTAGTGATAAAGGACTTCTTTATGAAAACAAGAAAACCTTTGATATGATAAAATTAGAGAAAAACGCTACACCCCTCGCTATACAATTATTTGGCTCAAGTGCAGATACGATTCTTCTTGCGGCGAAGCTTCTTTTGACAAAAGAAAAACCTGATGCTATCGATATTAACATGGGGTGTCCCGTTAATAAAGTTATAAAAAGTGGGGCAGGTTCAGCTTTACTTAAGGAACCTTTAAAAGTTTATGAAATAGTCAAAAGTTTAAAAGAGAACATCGATATACCAATTACAATTAAAATAAGGGCAGGATTTGACCATCAGCACATTAATTGTGATGAAGTAACTCGCCAAGCAACAAAAGCGGGTGTAGATGCGATTACAATACATGGTAGGACGAGAAGTGATATGTACCATGGTGTTGTAAATAAAGAATATATTAAAATGGTAAGGGAAAACACTGATTGTTATGTATTCGGTAATGGCGATATAACAAGTGGTGTAACGGCTAAACAAATGTTTGATGAAACGGGTGTTAATGGAATAATGATAGGCCGGGCCGCGATGGGGAATCCCTGGATTTTTAAAGAAATAAATAGCTATCTTGCGGATAATGATTATATTTCTCCTTCTAAAGAGGAAATCATAATGAAAATGTTAGAACATGCGAAACGTTTAATAGCTACAGATGGTGAACGATACGCTATGATACAGATGCGCACCCACGCTGCTTGGTATTTTAAATTATTACCGATGTCTAAAAAATATCGAAGCGAAGTAGTTTTAGTATCTTCATATGAAGATTTAGAAAGAATAGCTATGAGATATCTTAATGAAGAAAAAAAGTATATTTAGAAAAATAAAACAATATAATTAATTGGGTGATTTTATGAAACATTGTAAAAAGTCAGGATTAATTATATTGTTTTTTTTATGCCTTATATTGATATCTTCGTGTAATAAGAAAGATGATATCATGATAAGTAAAGTTTATGAAGAAACGAGTGAAAACTTAGAGTTAGTAGTATTATCAAAGAAAGTATTAAAAAGCATTCAAGTAGTTTCTTTAAACCAACAAGAAAATATTATGTTTAAAGAAACAAGTAACTTGAATATGAGAAGAATTGTTGATGCCAAGAATAAAAGAAAAAAATATTATGTATCAATAATAGAAGTAAAAGTTAATGTACCATGTAAGGTCAATCAACTAACCATATTATTTAATAATAACGATAAAAAAACTTTTAATATTGGTAATTACGAAAAGATAATTTGTGGGAACAATAATGATAAAATAATAACGAGTAGCATTGAAAACGAACTTGAATACAATGAAAATTTAAGTATTAAAAGCGTTGTAGAAAAAAAACTTGAAGTTTTAAGCATTAAGAATAACGAAAAAGAAGGCGTAATTATTTGTGGTATTAAACCAATCAATCCCCTCAATGAGGATTTTCTTAAAATAGAAGTAGTATTAAGTAATGGTGTCTCAGTAATAAAACCTAGCGGTAAAGCGGAAATAGCGACAATCTTTATAGAACCAACGTGCAAAATAGCTGTTGCTAAACTTCTTTTAGAAATAAGTTATATATATAATGGAAACATGTATAAAACTTATTATGAATATAAAACTGGATATACCAAAGAAATAATTAACAATAATTTTTTTAATCAAGTTTTCGTAAAAGATGCATTTGAGGCAATATATGAAAAGTAAAAAAAGTTTCTTGAAAAAAACGCTTGGCTTTTGTATTCTACTAATATTTTTTTTAGTAGGAGGATGTAAAAGAAAAGAAGATATTACAATTATCGTTCCTAAGGTGGATTTAATTGATAATTATCAAAATGAAAAATGCATTTTAGATTTAAATATATATACTAGTATTAATGTGAAAAATATTGATATAATGCTTGAAGAAAAAAATACCATTAACTATAATCGTTTTGAGATAAAATTAGACAAAAATAATAAACAAAGCGATGGATTGCTTCATCAATTTACAATCCTATTCACTACTGGTGAAATACATATTGAAAAAATAAAAGTTAAATATACTGGAAAAGTAAGTACATATGATATTGGAAAATATATATGTACAGAATATGAAAACAGCAACGTAGGGTTAACAGCTAATTCCGCATTTAGTGATGATGTTTTAATAACTTCAATTTATAATGAAACTTATCAAACAATTTACCTTGATGCGGTTAAAGAAATATATCATACTTCTTCACATAAGATTGATTTTCCAAGTTATTCAAAAATAGAACAAATAATTACCAATGGTGAAATAGCGTTTCTAAAGAGTTCAAGTTTAACGATTAATAGTGAATTTGAACAAATATCGAACATTATAAGATATGATTTTAAAACAGCTAAGGAAAAAGAATATGTCTATTTAAAATACTATTTAGATAAAAGACCAAGTCTTGAAATGTTGCGGAAAACGGGATATAAAATAACACCCCAAACTAATGTTTGAGGTGTATTTTTTATAGAATGTATTCATGATAATGATTTATTTCTTTTTTGTGTACATAAGCTTTGACAAGGATACCACGATCAGTAAACTCATTAGAAACTACTTCATAATTATCTTTAAGGTAATTATAGATACCTGTTTTTTCATAAGGAATTAAGAAACTTGTTAAAAAATAATCTTTGAATAGTGTCTCATCAATACTATTTTTTAAGTTTTCATAACTAGATATTTCATATTTTGAACCTTGTATATCAGAAATAGTAAGTCCTAAAAGTTCTTTGCACTTGACCAAGTCCATTTTGTTGTAGAACGTTATAGTAGGAATAGTTTGAGCACCAAGCGATACTAAAACATCTTTAGTAGTAGTCATCTGTTCTAAAAAGAAAGGACTACTAGCATCTACGACATGGATTAAAAGTGCTGCTTCAGTAATTTCCTCAAGGGTTGATTTAAATGATTCAACAAGATGGTGAGGAAGTTTGCTGACAAATCCAACCGTATCAGTTAATAAAAAATGATGATTGTTATCTAGAACAATAGAGCGTGTTGCTGTTTCTAACGTTGCGAATAACATATCTTTTTCATATACTTCTTTTTCTTTATCACTTTTTTTATCGCGATAATGATTGATAAAGTAATTCATGATTGTCGATTTTCCAGCATTTGTATAGCCGACTAAAGCCACGACAGGAACTTGGTTATTTTTACGGGCTTTTCTAGATGTTAACCGCACCTTTTTAATAGCCTCTAATTCTTTTTCAGCTTTTAGGATTTGTTCTTTGATATGTCTTCTATCGAGTTCCAGTTTAGTTTCACCTGCACCTCTAGTAGCTGTAGATGCTCCACCTGTTGTTCTTGACATGTAACTTCTAATACCAATTAAACGGGGAAGAGAATATTTTAATCTTGCGACTAAGACTTGGAGTTTTGCTTCTTTTGTTTTGGCTCTTTTTTCAAAAATCTCTAAAATGAGCATTGTACGGTCCATAACAACAACTTCATCATTAAAAATATTCGCGATATTTCTCATTTGTGATGGTGTTAACTCATCATTGATTATGCAGATACTCACTTCTTCTGCGAGACATATATTTCTAATTTCTTTTATTTTACCACTACCAAAATAAGTGCTGGGGTTAACACTAGATGCATTCTGATAACAAGAACCGACAACTTCGTAACTGCAAGCTTTACACAAGTTTTCTAATTCTTGCATTTCATAGGAGAATTTTGTATCATCACTAGTATTTAAGCCAGCAATATATACTTTTGGCAGCGTTTCTTGAAAGTTTTCGTTCATATTCTTCGCCCCTTTCATATATATATATTATAACATTTGCATTCTAAAAAAGATAATAAAACACGTTTTTTTAAAAAGGTTAAAGAATAATTATTGTTGATTTAATATTACTAATTTCAGTTCTACATACATATAATTAATTAGTTGCAGGAGGTGATGTAAACTGCTTGAAAATTATAGTTCACAAGCAGTCAAGATGTTGGATGATGCGAAGGAACTAGCAAAATCACGAAATGAGATTGATGTTGGAACGGAGCATTTGCTGCTTGCAATGTATCGTTCAACCGATACGATTTGTCACTTTTTATTAAGTGAAAAAAATATAAGTTATACTGATTTAGAAAATGCTCTTGATAAAAGTATTATTTTAAGAAAAGTAGAAGGAATAGAACCACGATTCACAAAAAAACTTCAAGACATAGTAATAAAAGCGAAAGAACTTGCGGTAGAGTTAAAAAGTGATTATGTGTTTGATGAACATATATTTTATACATTATTATTAGATAGTAGTAATGTAGCTAAAGAAATGTTAATAAGTTTAAATTTAGATATTGATGAGATGCTTAATGATATTGAAGATATTTTTAATTTTACTAAAGAAGATGAAACATTTCTATATCCATTCTTATTTAATTTAACCAAACAACCAAGAACGCATCCTTTCATTAAAAGAGGAAATCATTTAGAAAGAATAAAAACAATTCTGAATAAAAAACAAAAAAATAACCCTATGTTGATAGGGAGCGCCGGAGTCGGCAAAACAGCTTTAGTAGAAGGTTTAGCCGAAGAGTTAACTGATCAAACAATATACCGTCTCGATTTAGGGACCATTATGGCAGGAACCAAATATCGAGGAGAGTTAGAAGAAAAACTTTTACAAGCGATGAATTTCATTAAAGAAGAAGGAGCAATACTTTTTATAGATGAAATTCATAATATTGTAGGAGCAGGATCAAATGATGGTTCACTAGACCTCGCTAATATTTTAAAACCCTTTTTATCAAGAGCGGATATCAAATGTATTGGAGCTACTACTTTAGATGAATATTATCGTTTTATTGATAAAGATAAAGCTTTAAAAAGAAGATTTCAAAATATATATATTGATGAACCTACAAAAGAAGAAACTTTAGAAATTCTAAAAAAGATAAAAGGAAGTTATGAAGAATATCATAATGTAACATTTTCTGCTAGTGATATAGTTAAAATAGTTGAAGATTGTGAAAAATATTTACCCGCTAAAAGTTTTCCTGATAAAGCAATAGATGTTATGGATGAAGTTGGAGCGCGACTGCATACGACATCAGAAAAAACAATTTCAAAGTTAATTCAAGAAGTAATATTTACATATAGTGGAATTAAAGTCTTAACTTGTCAAGAAATTAAAGAAATGAAACTCAACTATACAGAAATTAAGCCCTTCATTGTGAAATTCTTCATGGCTAAAGCCCTTACGTTAAATAACATAATGGTGATAAAAGTTGATAGTGATTTTAATACAGAGCCATTACTTCAAGATTTCTATACTATTTTTAATTTAAAAAAAGAGGCATATTTGGAAATTGATGGAAGCATGTTGACGACTGATGCAAGCATAAATTCACTAATAGGTTCCATCAAGGGTTATATCGGATATGATGCAGGGGGAACATTAAGTGAACATCTTATTAAATATCCATTTAGTGTAGTTTATTTTAAAAATTTAGATAAAGCGAATAGTAGTGTTATAAACTTTATACAAAAAATAATGAAGGAATCAGAATTTACGGATAATAAAGGGCGTACAATTTATTTAAGAAATGTTATATTTGTTTATTCAACTTCAGCACGAGAAAAAAGTAATAAAATTGGTTTTATTACTGATAAGAAAAACTCATTAGATGAGTATAGTTATGACATAAAACTCGAAAGTATCAAAAGTGTTAAGGCAGAAAATGAACAAGAAATTTTAAATGAAGTTTTACAAAATGCCGGATATACTATAAAAACCGCCATAACGAATTGGGATTATAAAAAATTTGAAAACTTAGTTTATAAATTAATACTTGAAGAAAAAGGAACATACTTAGTCTTAGAAGAAAACGAAGAATATATATATAAAATTATAAAATAATATAAATTAAAATAGTGGTGTTACAATAGTAACACCATTATTTTTTATTAATAAACAAAACTAAAATTTAAAATTTTCTTTTTTCTTTCTCAAAATATAAAAGTATGGTATAATAAGTTGTTAGGTTGGTGAATTTTATGAGTGAAGCAAGTAAATCCAATTATCGTTTGCAGTCTGACAATAAGCACTTAAAAAATATCTTAGAAGAAAACTATTTAATAGAGCTTGGGACAGTAGATATAAAAGTTCTTGATGCGTTGCTAAATGGCGAAATCTTGGACCTTAATAGTTGCATATATTATGATATCGCCGTAGAAGGTACTGGAAAAATTAGCGATGAGAAAGAGTATGAATTAGACTACCAATTGACATATCTTCTTCAATTACGTCAAAAAAGTTCTTCCCATAAGATTTTTTTAACAAGTGGGATTATTAAATATTTCAATGAAAGCAACATTGAACTTTATGGACCTGTAGCGCTTATCCCAATTGATATTGACTATCGTCATGGAAAAATTGTAAAATCAGGTGAAGTTATCCCTAATATGGTACTTCTTAATGAATTGGAAGTTTTGAAAGGAATGACTCTTTTTAAACCAGATCGTTTTACATCAATATTTCAAATGGATGCTTATGGTAAAAGAATTGCGTTAGAAACAAACTCTGTCTATGAAATAGGTAATTTCCTGACATACGCTAAAGTACAATATCCTGATTTCGAATTTAAGGAAGATTTTTTCTCAGTAGAAAGAAGTGTATATGAAACAACTGAAGCAGACATCTTAAAAGAATATTTTACAAATGTAAGAGGGATCTTACCAACTAATATATATCAAAAGTACGTTTTAATCAAAGCTCATAATGGTGAAAATTTCGCTGTTAATGGTAGACTTGGAAGTGGTAAGACGTATACAATTCTAAATATTGTGGCTGATCAAGTAGCGATGAATAAACGCGTATTATACGTTAATCAAGATATCGATAATATAAGTGAATTTGAACGCAATCTTACGATGTTACAAATGAAACCTTTCACTCATAATTTTTACAAAGTATCACTATTATTACCGGAACCAAATATTATTTTACCAAAAATAACCGATGATGATTACAATCTTGATGTAATTAAACCATTAGAGGATTATCAAAATAACCTATTTGAAAAAATACATGGGTTTACTTATAAATCAATTGTTGAAAGTCTAGCAGTGATAAAATACAATATTCCGGATATTGAAACTATTCCAATTGAAATAACGCTTGAAAAATTTGAAGTAGATAGTATTGTTGAAAAGCTAAAAGAAATGGAAAAAATATTTACTAAAGTTGAACCATTGATTTTTGGAGTATGGACAAAAATAGAGAATTATTATCATGAATCTTCCGCTCCAGAACTTGCTCAAGCAGTTATTCAGTATGACAGCGCTCAAAAAGAGTTTAATAAATATTTATTTGCTTTTTGTAAAAAGTATTATATTAAGCAACCATACTCTTTTCACGATGCTCATCGTCTAATAAGCGATGTTAGATGTTTCTGCATTAGTGCTCCACCGGAGTGTTGGACCGATTCTTTCCGTTTAGAAGATGCACTACAAGCAGTTATTAACCTTCGTGTTGCCCAAGAATCGCAATTCGAATTAATAAATTTATATAAAAAACTAGTTACTGACAAATATGTTGAAGGTGACGCCGAGGAATTACTTGATAAAATTTATTATCGTCATTTAACTAGTCGTAATTCACAACAAATAAATGCCATTTTAGCAGATAAAACAGAACTTAGTGAACTTCTTCAAATTATGAAGAAAGAGAAAGATATATATTATAATTTAACAAAAAAACTTGAATCAAGTTTTAAAATAAGTAAAGTAGATAGTAACGTTGCACCACTATTTAAAGAATTAGGAAGTCTTTTACATAATAATAAAATATCTAAAAACTGGATAAATAAATACATCCATGAACACGAAATGATGCTCGAAGAGAATGCGATAATTAAAGAAAAAATATCTTCAATCAAAGCTTTGAAAGAAAGAATTGACAAATACACGATTAAGACTTTAACAATAACTTATGAAGGACTTAAGAGTCTAACGAATAACAGAACGTTTGAACGATTAGTAGAACATATGTTTAATCGTAAAAGCTTGCGTGCTGATAACTTAACTCCAACAGATATGTACCGCGTAGTATTAGAATATATGGATGAATCGAGTCTTTTACTTAAAAGATGTACCGCAATCGGTCTAGAAGTAAACGGAGATTTTCATGAATTTTGTTCTCAATATGAAAATTTCTTGGATTTTATTTATGCTTTATCTGAAGATAATGAAAGATTTATTTTTAATTATTTCAATAATAGTAATTTGGATGATATTTTAAAAAATAACAAATTAGAAGACTTACTATTAAAGTTTACATCTTGTTGTGACACATTTGAAGATGCTTTCTCTAAACTTGCTAAATACGGGATAATCCCTGAAGGTGATGACACAGTAACAAAAATAACTAATTTGGATGATTGGATTAATTATGTTGAACGTCTTTTGCAGGTAAAGAGTACAATCAAAGAAATCTTCAAAAACAATGAAGAAATAACTTTAAAAGATATGATTAAACTTGTTAATATTGACCGTAATTTCATTAATTTAAAACAAATAATGGAAGAAAGAGAAGACTATTATCGAGACCTATTATCTGATGCATATCGTGGTTTTGAAACTGATTGTAATCAGATCAATGTTTTGATAGATCATTTTAATGCTTTTAAAGATAAAGTTAACGATCAAAAATCCCTAGGGAAACTATTGAAAAAAGAAAAAATGGCAGAAATGTTAAAAGATTTTCCTAAACTTGAAGAATTATCAGAAAAATTAACAAGCACCCACCGCAATTTTAGTAGATTTTTTAATGAAGGTCAACCATACTTTTTAGATTGTGATTTAACAAAAGTAGACACTTACACCAAATTATTTATTGATAGAATAGATCAAATTGCTCCAACAATAAGGGTATTAGAATACGCCAATCGTTTTAAAACTTTAGGATTAGAAAGCATGTATCATGGCATCATGGATTCTTCACTTGAACTTCATGCGAGTGATAGATTCTTATATAGTATCTTATTACAATATCGTGATGAATTCTTAAAACTACATCCTGAATACAATCCTGACATTGATATTATTGAATGTATGGAAAAATATAATGTATATGAACGAAACTATTGTACTAGTAATTTAATTGATTTATATACAAAAAGTGTGGATAATGAACGTAAACCTAAAACGCGTCTTAGTACGATCGTATTTAATAACTATAACCAATATATTACGCAAGCTGATAAGTATCGTCAAATTTATCTTGCAACAGGAGATATTTTTAATAGCGACATTGATTTAGGTTTATTTGATTTGGTCATCGTTGATGATTGCCATTTAACAAGTGCCAACAAATACTATCGAATGCTTGAATGTAAGCAAGTGCTAGCTTTTGGTGATGATTCGTTTAAGAGTACAATAGCTAATAGCTTACTTAAAAAAATAGATAGCAGTAGTATCGTTCAATTTAAACGTCGTTATGTAAAAATGAGTTCACGTCTCAATAATAAATGGAGTATAAACGATCAATATATATATGATTATAATGATAAAATTGATTCAATATGCTTAGAAAATGATTTAAGCATGGTTGAATATATCGTAAACTATTTTTACCAAAATCCTAATCGCATAATTAATATTATCATTTCATCGCTTGAAACAAAAAGAAATCTTTACACTTTACTCGTTGAAAAAATGTCAGAACATTATAGCGGTGAACAAATAGTAACACTATTAAATTATCATATTCGCCTAATTAATTGTAATTCCGAAGGTACAAGATATGCTAGTGATGTATTCTTTTATTACGATGATATTAATGAAGCTGATATTGTTAATCGTGATACTATCTTTAAAAACTATATGGCGGTAACTGATCAAGTGACATTTATATATCATCCAGGACACAATGCTGAAGAGACAGATCGCAAAAAAACTGATATTGAATACATTATTGGAAAACGCGTTGTTCATCAAAAAGAAACTGTCGGAATTGTTAAAATACTCTATAATGAATTAAAAAAACGAGGATTAAAAGTTGAAACTGGTTTTGGCCGTTTTGATGTAATTGTAAGAGGTAAAGGCAATTATAATAATTTAAGTATTATTGTTGAAGGAAGCGATGCTTCTATGCCATTTTCTCTATTAGATGATTATGAATACTATTATAAAGAATATAAAAGAGTAGGATGGAATGTCTTAACTTATACAGTTGAAAAACTAGCTCAAAACTTAACAGGATGTATTGATGAAATAGTTGAAAAATTTTATGCATCAAAAACTTCTCCTGTTAAACAACTTAATTTTGATGAGGTTTTAATTGATCCTGAGGAAGTTGTTCCGCAAAAAAGAAGAAAAAATAGTACGAAAGTAGGCAAAAAATAATGCTTACAAAACGTCAATTATTATTAGAAATAGCCCATGAAATTAAAAATACTAATTACTGTTCTTCCAGATTAAAAACTAAAATTAAAAATGCTGTTGCCTCAGGTGTAAACCTCAACGCAAAAATTTACAAAGGAAGAACACTAATGCATTATGCGGTTAAGGCTAATGCGAAAGGTATAGTTAAAGTATTAAATGATGCTGGAGTAAATCCTTCAATCTGTGATGACGATTTTTACACGCCGCTTCATTTTGCCGTTGTCAATAATAAATACCAAGCATTATTAGATTTAATCAAAATAGGTGTAGATCTTAATGCGACAGCGGAATTTGAACAAACGCCACTGCATATGGCTGTAGCGAATGGAAATTTAAAAATGGTTAAAATCCTCGTTGAAAAAGGTGCCGATAAAAATGTTGTCGATGAAAAAAACTTAACTCCACTTGATTATGCTAAAGATGAGAATGATATTCTAATCGTAAAATATCTTGAAGATTTAGGTCGCTAAGGGGGACAAAATGAAATTAGAAATTATTAAAGATATAATTAATTATTTTAAAGATAACTATTTCAAAGTTGGAGATAGTTATGTATATAATAGCGGATCTATTATTCGCTTAATTGTCGATGTCCTATTAATTCTAGCAATTGCTGTTTTTGCATACTATTATCTCGCAAAATATACGGGAAAAAAGATTGTGATATTTTCAGTTGTGGGACTTTTAGTAGGATACATATTAGTAGTTCTTTTTGACTTACATTTAATGTACAAGATATATCCTTACCTTGTATTAATATATGTAATTGTTTGGCTTATTTATTATGCCCCTTCAATAAGAACGATGTTTGGCGCAATGACCAAACCGCGAAATACCAAAACATTCTTGAGTAATGTCGAAGCTCAAGAAGAATTGATTTCTACATTAATAAAAACAGCTGATTATCTATCAGCTCGTAAAATTGGTGCGATAATTACCATAGAAAAAGAAGATTCACTTAATACATATATTAACAAAGGGACTCGCTTAGATTCAGAAACTTCATTTGAATTACTTACAACCATTTTTATGCCAGGTACTGCCCTTCATGATGGTGCGGTTATTATAAGAGGAAAACACATTATGAGTGCTGGATCTTTCTATCCGCCTACTGATAAAAATGATATTCCTAAAAACTTTGGTTCACGTCACCGTGCGGCTATCGGTATTAGTGAAATCACTGATGCATTTACTTTAGTAGTATCGGAAGAAACCGGTCATATAGCTGTGACAATGGATGGAAATTTAACGCCTGATGTATCTCTTGAAAGCCTACGGGTTCTACTTAAACAAAATATTATTGTTGAGTAGGTGATATAATGATTTTAAACTCATTCGTTGATATTTTTAAAAACGTATTTTTAAGTGAATATGCAATAGTGTTAACTTCGTGCACTATAATAGTTGTAATGTTTGTTTTAAAAATCTATTTTTATAAAAAGTATGATTTAATATCAGTAGTATCTATGCTAGGATTTATTATTCTTTCTTTGTTTTTTAAAAATTACAATTGGTTTAAAATAATTATTACAATCCTTTTCATTTTAGATGCTTTGTATGCAGTAGCGATTTATGTTATATATCATAAAATATCCCTCATTAAATTAAATAAAATTAGTGAGTACATGAAAAATACGCTATATGATTTTTACTTTTCAACAAATAAAAAAGATAAAATTGTTGAAGTATCATCATCATATGCAATGTTAATAAATAAAAGCATGAATGAAATAAAGAAATTAAAAGGTTTCCAAACAATGATGACGGAATTAAATATTGTTGGAATCAATGGCCGTGAAGTCACGGAAGAATTAGCCCTTACTTTCTTATATGATTATGAAAAAACCATTTCTAAATTTAAGACATATCGTTTCACATTAGAAGTGGAAGAACAAGGATATAATGTTATATATCGTGGAATTGTTCAACCACTCTATCTAGGAAAGTACTTTATTGGTCGTAATGTTTACTTATCTAAAGACCGTTCATCAATCATTGAAAACCTTCGTTCAACATTAAAAGATGCGCTTGATCATATTAAACTTGACAAAGAACAAATGTATACCCTTATGTCATTAACTGATCAAATAGTTATGTATTACGATTATAATACTAAGACTTATGTAATGACAGAAGCATTGAGTGAATTTATGAAACTTTCTACAAAAGAAATTAGTATCGATGAATTCATCAGCATGATTCATCCTGATGATGTTAAGGGATATGAAGAACAAGGCTTAATGATAAATTCCTTGACAGTAACAAGAAGTAGATTGCGTCTAAAATTTAATAATGAGTACTATCTAGTTTATGATGATAGTATTTACATCAATAAAGATAGCGGTTTGGTATCGATTATTAAACTCGTTAATCCTAACCCTACAAAAGATGTAGTTAATTCGACAATTGTTATACCAGATAAAGATCATGATGGTGATGACCTTGTTGAATTTGAAATTAAAAAAATTAATGATATTGTACAAGATGTTAAACGTACCCTTGATACTGTTGTAGGAGAACCAAATCATAACAAAGAGGTGGAATAATGAAATTTAGTGCTATTATTTTGGCTGCAGGTCGTGGAGAAAGAATGAACCTTGGCTATAACAAAGTACTATTTAAGTATTTTACAAAAACAGTTTTAGAGTACACCCTCGATGCCTTTTTAAGATGTTCTACTTTAGAAAAATTAATCCTCGTAATTAATGAAAGTGATAAAACAAAAATAGATGAAATTCTTAAAAATTATGATGACGAAAGAATAAAGGTAACATTAGGGGGCGCATCAAGAAGTGAGAGCGTTCTAAATGGTTTAAATATATTTGATGGCGACTATTGTTTAATACATGATGCGGCAAGAATGCACATAACTACACCTGAAATTAATAAAGTAGCAGAAGCCCTTGAGAGTCATGATGTGGTAACACTTTATCATAAAACAATAGATACAATAAAACTAGTTGAAAAAGAAAGCATTAAAACTTTAAATAGAAATGCCTTAAAAGCAGTGACGACCCCCCAAGGCTTCAATAGAAAAGCAGTAGAAATCCTTTATGACACTCTTTCTAAAAATAGAAATTGTACCTATCAAGATGATCTAGAACCGCTTGAAAACAAAGGATTAGATATATATTTTTTAGAAGAGACATCTAGCAATGAAAAGTTTACAACCAAACAAGATATACCAGAATATCTTGTTGGACAATCACTAGATTTTCACCCGTTAGTTACAAAGCGTGATTTGATTTTAGGAGGTATTAAAATACCTTACGATAAAGGACTTATGGGGCACAGTGATGGTGATGCCGTGTATCATGCTGTATGTGAAGCAATAATTGGTGCACTTGGGATGGGTGATATAGGAAAAATCTTTCCCGATAATGATGATAAATATCTAGGAATTGATTCAGCGTATTTCATTGCGTATGCAAGAGAATTGTTAAAAAAAGAACGCTATACTATTGTTAATTTAGATATTATAATATATATACAAACTCCTAAACTAAAAGATTATAAACCTTTGATGGAAGAAAAATTAGCTAATCTTTTAGAAGTAAGTAAGAACGTCGTTAACATTAAAGCGACGACTATGGAAAAATGTGGAGCAATTGGTCATAGTGAAGGTATCGCGTCTGAAGCTATCGTGCTTCTTAAAAAAATTAATAATTAAAGGTATTACATAAAAAATGGCAGTAGAACTTAAAAGGGTAATCTACTGCCATTTTATTTTTATAAATCTAATTTATAAAGCTAATTTTGGTTTTCTTTTTTTTACTGTTTTCATACAATAATAGTGGTGATATATACGCGCAAAAAGAATATAAAATTTATGATTATTATTATAATTATCATCCTAATACCGATTATTCTTTTTAGTTTAATGGATAGTTATTTTGGTGATAGAACGAATGAATATGTTACTTTAAAATCTCAGAATGTTGCGACTAAAACAATTACTAAAGTATTAGATGAGTATTTGCTTAAAGACTATGAAAAGAACGATATTATTGAAATAACTTATCAGAATGAAGGAAATAATCATTTAGCATCAATAATTCAAATAAACGCAGTAGAGGTAAATAGACAAATGAAAACAATCGGTTTAGCCCTTGAAGATATTTTTCTTGATGAAGCAAAAAACATAATAGAACCTCTTGCACTCCCTTTAGGATCTTTTTTTAGTAGATCTTTTCTTGCAAGATCTGGACCTAAAGTAAAAATCCCACTTGAGTATGTGGGGACTTATAAAATAGAACCAAAAACTAGTACAACTCCTTACGGAATTAATAATTGCTTGTTTGAAGTTTACCTTTTAATAACATTTGACATTAAGGCTTTTGTACCTCTTCAAACAAAACAAATTCCATGTTTTGGAAAGATAATGTTAACATCAACTATTGTTCAAGGTGAGGTTCCACGTTATTACTTTTCATCAAATGGCAAGGAAGCTTTACCATTTGTTGTCGGTGAATAACATATAAAACTAGATATAATACCTTGCAATAAAATAAAGTTTGTGGTATAATATACACAATTGGAGTGTATTAAAATTATGGATACAATTAAACAAATTAAAATGGTTATTAATAAAGTACGTCCTTATCTTCAAAATGATGGTGGTGACGTAGAGTTCGTAAAATTTGAAAATGGTATTGTTTACGTAAAACTTTTAGGTGCATGTGTTGGTTGTGGTTTTATCGATGCCACACTACGCGATGGAATAGAAGCAATTCTTGTAGAAGAAGTCCCAGGAGTTATAGCTGTCGAACAAGTTGATCCAACTTTATAGGTGATATCTATGAAGGTAGGAGATATAATTTATGGAAAAATAACAAATATTTTAGGGTATGGTGCCTTTGTTGAAGTAGATGATTATGATGGTTTAATTCATATTTCGGAGTTTTCTGATCACTATGTCCGTGATATTAATGAATTTGTGAAAGTTGGGCAAGAAGTTAAACTAAAGGTTATAGATGTAGATGATGATAAAAAGAGAGTAAAATTATCATATAAACAAATACATAAAACAAGAGGGGTAAAATGCCATATTCCTACTTACAAGATTGGCTTTGCCTCAATAAAGAAAGAATTGCCAAAATGGATAGAAAAGGAGAAAGGAAGAGAAAATGATTAAACATACATTAAAGGTACGAGAAGTATCAGCAATTATAGCTGCGTTTGTTTCTTTAGTGCTCATCATTTGTTGCGTTTCTTTTATCGCATTTAAATCAGAAAAAGAAGAAACTGATACTTTGGATAAAATTAGAGAGGTATATCCAGGCATAAAAGATAAAGAACATGTATTTGAAGAGATAACCGCAAGTGAACTATTATATATGCTTGAAAATAAACAAACAGGTGTAGTAGTGATGGGCTTTCCTGGATGTCCTTGGTGTAGAGCTTTGATGCCAGTTTTAAATGAAACAGCAAAAGAAAATGGTTTAACAAAAGTTGCTTATCTCGATATTAAAGATATTCGTGATAATGAAGAAAATCCTTCCCATCAAGAATATTTAGTAATTAAAGAAATTCTTAAAGAATGCCTTGACAAAGAAAAAGATAGAATCAATGCTCCTACAGTCATCGCAATAAAAAATGGTGAATTAGTTGCGTATCATTTAAACACTGTTCCTAGTCACGTAATGAATGATAGTAATGTTCTACCAGAAATGACTAATGAACAAATAACGGAGTTAAAGAAAATTCTTTCAGAATTAATTACAAAAACTCATAATGCCTAAAAATAAGTAATTAAATAGTCATTTTTTCAAACGTTAAAAATAAAATGCATATTGGTGATACAATGAAAAAAATTTCCAGAAGTGCTATTTTGTTTTTAACGTTTATTATTTTAATTATCGCCTTTGCTTCAACTACCATATATATGGTGAGGGCAGAAAACAAAACAGAAAAAAACATTGTAGTTTATTTAGATCCTGGTCATGGTGGTTTTGACGGAGGGGCAGTATCTAATATCAATGGTCTTGTTGAAAAAGAATTAGTTTTAGATATTACATATCGCTTGAAACGAATGTTGGAAATGACAGGATATGTAGTATTATTAACGAGAAAAAGTGATGAGGCTCTTGCGGGGAGCAAAAGAGGCGACATTTTAAAAAGAGTTGATTTAATCAATAATTCTGCCGCAACATTATTTATTAGTATTCATGCAAATAGTTTCCCCGATGAAAGTGTCCACGGAGCACAAGTTTTTTATCGTAATGAAACGGAATGTAAAAAACTTTCAGAAGAAGTCCAAAAATCATTTGTAGCAATCGATAAAACAAATCATCGTATGGCAAAAATGCTAAATGGTAAGTATTTGATTGACCATACTAATAAAATAGGTTGTTTGGTGGAAGTAGGTTTCTTGTCAAACAAAACAGAAGTAACAAATTTTCAAAATGAAAATTATTTAGAAAAAATAGCATATGCAATATATAGCGGTATAATTGCTTATACTCAAACAAAAGGATAAAAAATATGTCATATAAATGTACAGAAGAATACACAGTAAAATACGTTATAAAAACGCCATTAGAAATGATGCAGTTAGGCGAAAAAATTGGTAATGCGACTTTTCCTAACTTAGTAATTTGTATGGATGGTGAACTTGGTGCTGGAAAAACAACCTTGACAAAAGGAATTGGTAAAGCATTAGGAATAAAAAGTGTTATAAATAGTCCAACCTTTACGATAATGAAGGTATATGATAATAGTAAACTTCCCTTATATCACTTAGATGTTTATCGAATTGAAAATAGTCAAAGTGATTTTGAATTAGAAGAATATTTTTATCAAGGAGGAGTATCGGTCATTGAGTGGTATAAAAACATCATTGATCTAATCCCTGAAAACAGCGTTTATATAAATATTAGTATTAATAGTGATACTTCTAGATTAGTAAAAATTACTACTAATAATAAAACTTTTATAAATAAATTGGAGGATGAAAACTAAATATGTCTGACTTTAAATTAGTTTTAGATACATCAAATGAATATTTATATGTAAGTGTATTAAGTGGTAATACGAATGAAGTATTGTCTCATCATATTCAAGTGGGAAACAACAACCATAGTGAAACACTTGTTAATGTTATAAAAGAAGTCTTAGATAAGCTAGGTATTACGCCAGCAGATTTAACTGAAATATGGGTAGGTAGAGGACCTGGTTCATATACAGGGGTTAGAGTAGCATGTTGTGTCGCGAAAGTTATGGCCTACGCCTTAAAAATAAAACTATTTTATTTTAGTTCACTCGATTTATTATATAGTCGCTTTTTACAAAACGATGGAGTATATAAAGTGCATATGGATGCAAGAAGAGGTTTTACTTACGCTAAAGTAGTAGAGATAAAAGAAGGAAAAGTAAAAATAATTATGGATGAGACATATCTTGAAAATGTAACTCTTGATAATGAATATAAAGAAGCCATCGATGTAAATCAAAAAATAGGGTTTTCGATAGAAGAATCCTATGACATTAAAGCACTAGCTAATGCTGGATTATTAACGAAAGTAGAAGATATTCATCGTTTCGTTCCCAAATATTTAAGAAGTGGCATATAATGATTGAAATTAGAAAAACAATAAAAGATGATATTTCAAGAATTGTCTCACTTGAAAAAATGTATTTAAGTGACACAATAGGAGAAAAAATGCTCGCAGCCGAATTGCACAATAAATATGCGTACTTTTTCACTGCCCTAAGTAATGATATTGTAATAGGTTATATCGGTGGGTGGATAATCGAAGGAGAATGCGAAATGATTAACTTTGTTGTCGATGAATCATTTCAGCGAAAAGGCATCGGAACAAGATTACTAGAAGCATTAGTTAACGAAACGAAAAAAAATAATGGTAAATTAATAACATTAGAAGTTAACGTAAATAATGAAAAAGCAAATAATTTTTATCAAAAGCAAGGATTTTATGAAATAGCAAAACGTATCAAATATTACTCGGATGGTTCTGATGCACGCGTTTTGCGGAAGGACGTACTATGAAAATACTTTCAATTGAATCTAGTTGTGATGAAACTAGCGTAGCGATAGTGGAAGATGGCAAAAAAGTTTACTCTAATGTTATCTTTACACAAATTGATATACACACTAAATATGGTGGTGTTGTTCCCGAAATCGCTAGTCGTCACCATATAGAAAAAATTACTTATGTCATTGATGAAGCTTTAAAAGAAGCTAAAATGACTCCAAATGATGTAGACTATATTGCTGTTACAACACACCCTGGTTTGGTTGGTTCATTAATGGTCGGTATTAATGCCGCAAAAGTATTAAGCTATTGTTTTAATAAACCACTAATTGAGGTTGATCATATATATGGACATATATATGCAAATTATCTTGAACATGATTTTATCTTTCCACTATTAGCATTAGTTGTATCAGGTGGACACACTGAACTTGTATTAATGAAGGATCATTTTGATTTTCAAATTTTGGGAGAAACCCTTGATGATGCTGTAGGAGAAGCATACGACAAAGTAGCAAGAGTAGTAAATGTTGGTTATCCAGGAGGGCCTGTTATCGATAAAATGGCAGCTTTAGGAAAACCAGTCTATGCCCTTCCTCATATTAAACTTGGGAAAGATAGCTATGATTTTAGTTTTTCTGGTTTAAAATCAGCAGTAATTAATTTACATCATAAATATGAACAAAATGGTGAAGAATTAAATAAAAATGATTTAGCCGCTAGTTTTCAAGAAGCCGTCGTAGATGTTCTTTGTTCAAAAACACTTAGAGCAGCAAAAGAATATAATGTAAAACAAATTGTTATTGCAGGGGGAGTAGCTGCCAATAGGGGCTTAAGAAATAAAATGAGCGAAATGGTTAAAACATTAGATGGTGTTCTATTAACGTATCCAAGTATGAAATATTGTACAGACAATGCCGCTATGATTGGGGCAGCTGCTTACTTTCAAATAAAAGTTAATAAAAATAATTAATTTCATTTGACATATCTTAACAAAATAAGTATAATGTTTATGATAAAATGACTCCATAAAGGGGAGTAGCAAGCACTATAGTTTAGTGTGATTGTATTCGTCAAGTCGGAAAATTCCCGGATACATTCTTCAAATGAATTGCAAGACCTTTATCCATTGATTAAAAAGATTAATGGTTAATAAAGGTCTTTTTTGTTTACTTAAGGAGGCATATATGAGATTAGACAAAAATTATCAAGAAGTATTACAAGAATTGGAAACAAATGAAGATAGTGGTTTAACCACCGCTAATGCTAAGGAACGTTATGAAAAGTATGGTGCTAACGCTTTAAAAGAAAAGAAACATACACCTTTTTTTGTAAAATTCTTATTGCAGTTTAAAGATTTTTTAGTAATAATTCTATTAATTGCCGCAGTAGTTTCGGTTTTAGTAGATAGAAGTGAATGGATTGAAAGTGTTATAATTTTAATAGTTGTTCTATTGAACTCTTTATTAGGCGCTATTCAAGAAAGTAAAGCGGAAAAATCATTAGATGCTTTAAAAAAATTAAGCACGCCTAATGCAAAGGTAATAAGAGATAATACCGTAATGGTGATACCATCTAGTGAACTTGTTCCAGGGGATATTATTCTAATAGAGGCAGGAGACTTCATACCTGCTGATGCGAGATTAATCGAAGCAACAAATCTCCTCGTGGATGAGAGCGCCTTAACAGGGGAATCTGTTCCCGTTCAAAAGAATAACAATACGCTTGAAAAAAATGATGTATCAATTGGTGATATGACTAATATGATTTTTTCATCAACATATGTAACGTATGGAAAAGGTAAAGCTGTAGTTGTCAAAACGGGTATGACAACGGAAATTGGAAAAATAGCCGAAGTTCTAATGAATCACGATGAAAGTGCTACACCATTACAAAATAGATTAGATCAAATAGGTAAAACAATCGGAATAATATGCATTATTGTTTGTGTGGTTGTTCTCGCGATGGAACTAATCAGTGGAACAAGTTTCATTGAAGCTTTTAAAGTAGCTATAGCTTTAACAGTAGCAGCTATTCCTGAAGGCTTAGCTACAGTAGTAACAGTAGTTCTCGCAATCGGTGTTGAGAAAATGGTTAAAGAAAAAGCTATTGTAAAAAAACTTCCAGCTGTAGAAACATTAGGATGTGCTTCAATAATTTGTTCTGATAAGACTGGAACACTTACGCAAAACAAAATGACTGTTACTACCATTTATCATCAAAAATTAAAAGATGTAACAGATGTTTTAACTAAAGAAGAAGAAAAAACCTTAACTTATTTTTCGTTATGTGTAGATGCAAGAATTGAAGAAAAAGAAGGAGTTAAAAAAGAAATAGGTGATCCTACTGAAATAGCTTTGATTAATGCATGCAACAATTATGTTAAAACGAAAGAATTTATTTTAAAAAATCGCGTTAAAGATTTACCTTTTGATTCTGATCGTAAAATGATGAGTGTACTTTACGAAGAAAATGGTAAGTATATCTTAATTACTAAAGGTGCTCCAGATATTATCTTAGAAAAATCAGTTAACAAACTAGAAAACTTGAATGCTTTTAGTGCTAACGAAGAAATGGCTCATAAGGCTTTAAGAGTTTTAGCCGTAGCATATCGCGAATTTCTAGAAATGCCAGAAGATTTTTCACCAGACACGATGGAGAATAATTTAACTTTTTTAGGCTTAGTGGGAATGATTGATCCTGCGAGACCTGAGGTAAAAGATTCAATTGCTATTGCGAAAAAGGCAGGCATAAAAACGGTGATGATTACTGGTGACCACGTGGCGACAGCCAAAGCTATCGCGGCAGAATTAAATATTTTAGGGGAAAATGATTTAGCAATTTCTAGTGCTGAACTTCACAAAATGAGTGATGAAGAGCTCTTCAACAACATTGAAAAATATGCAGTATACGCAAGAGTAGCGCCAGAAGATAAAGTGCGTATCGTAGAAGCATGGCAAAAAAAGGGTTATGTAGTTGCGATGACAGGGGATGGGGTTAACGACTCGCCAGCCCTAAAGAAAGCGGATATTGGTTGTGCTATGGGAATAACTGGAACAGATGTCTCTAAAGAAGCGAGTGATGTCGTACTTGTAGATGATAATTTCCAAACAATTGTATCAGCAGTTCGTCAAGGACGTGGAATATATGATAATATTAAAAAGGTCGTTAAATATTTGTTATCAAGTAATATCGGTGAAGTATTAACAATCTTTTTGGCTTCACTAATATCTGCAATATTCAAAGACATTAATTTTGGTATACCACTACTGGCAATTCATTTACTTTGGGTTAATTTAATAACGGATACATTACCTGCCTTTGCATTAGGAACAGAAGATGCTGCAGATGATGTAATGCTTCAAAAACCAAGACCTAAAAATGAAAGTTTCTTCGCCAATGGTTTAGGTATTACAATCGCATGGCAAGGCGTTATGATAGGACTACTTGCTTTAAGCGCATATATGATTGGTCATTTTGCAGAACCTAATACAGATTTAGGTCACACAATGGCATTTATGACTCTTGCAACTAGTCAGTTATTCCATGCATTTAATATGAAAAGTGAACACTCAATTTTTAATCGTCACTTGTTTAAAAATAAATACTTAATAGCTTCATTTATAATAGGTTTAGGTTTACAACTATTAATATGTTATATCCCTCCTATCGCAACGCTATTTAAAGTTGTAAGATTAGAAGCTAAATACTTATTAATTTGTTTAGGTTTAGCATTCTCAACGATAATAATTGTTGAAATATCAAAATTATTCAATACCTTAATAGAAAAAAATAAAAATAAGAATAAGCAAAAATAAAAAGATATTTAAATTGTAGAAAAAAAATAAATGTGATATAATAATATCAGATATGAAGATATAGATTGTGTGCCATTAACAAAAGAGTATTTACATATTTTGACATTAATCACATATACTATTGTAAGGAGGAATAATAATGAAATATGATCGTAATGATTTAACAGAAGGACTTAAAAAATTAGTTTTAGCAGGAATTGGTGCTGTATCAGTTACTGCTGAAAAAGCTAAAGAAATAATTGATGAATTAGCTAAAAGAGGCGAAATAACAGTTGAACAAGGTAAAGCCCTTACAGAAGAATTAAAACACAATATTGAAAATAATAAACCAACTGTGGAGATTAAACTACACAGAACCAATACATCACCAATTGAAGATGTTATGGAACAAGTAAAAGATATGAGTCAAGAAGAAATTGACGAATTAAAACAAAAACTAGAAACATACGACGCTGATTCGGCTGATGATGACGAAGGTGCGGAAGATGGCGAAAGCGAAGAATAGTGCTAGACTTCGCGAAATATTAAAAATACTCAATAAACATAAAATCGTTAGTGGAATAACACCTGTTAAAGTACGCTTAATAATTGAAGACCTTGGACCAACATTTATTAAATTTGGCCAAATTATGTCTATGCGTACGGATATTTTGCCAAAAGAATATTGTCAAGAACTTGAATATTTGCGTGACAATATTTCAATTAATCTTTCATATCCTGAAGTAGAAAAAATAATTGAAAAAGAATTAAATAGACCTATTGGTGAAGTTTTCAGAGCCATTTCAATTGATCCAATCGGTTCAGCATCACTTGCACAAGTGCATTATGCGGAATTGTTAAATGGTGAAGAAGTTGTTATTAAAGTCCAAAGAGAACATGTTAAAGAAAAAATGGAAGAAGACATTATGCTTCTTAAAAAAGCCGGAACCATTTTATCGCTTTATCCTAAACTTGGAACAACAATAGATTTCAATATGGTTTTAGATGAATTGTGGAATGTAACTAAAGAAGAATTAGACTTTAGAAAAGAAGCTGCTAACACGATTAAATTTAATCAAAACAATGAAAATATTGCGTGTGTTGCTGCTCCTAAAATTTATGAAGATTATTCAACTGAACATATTTTAGTAATGGAATATATCAATGGAATTAATATAGCTGATATCGATACGTTAAAAGAATATGGGTACGATGTCAATGAAATATGTTCAAAATTTGTTCAAAACTATATTAAACAAATCATCACTGATGGCTTCTTCCACGCTGACCCTCATCCAGGTAATATAAAAATAAAAGATGGTAAAATTTACTTTATGGACTTTGGGCTAGTGGGTTCATTAACAGAAAGAGAAAGAGTTCAATATCGTAATGGTATATATGCATTTGTAGAACGTAATACTGCTGATCTTAAAAACCTTGTCCTTGCGATAGGAAAAATAGATGGGGAAATTGATCACAGTAAGTTATATACTGATATAGAGTATATGATGGAAAAATATGCTACTATGGGTTTAGAACAACTTGATATGGGTGAAGTAATTGATGAATTGCTTCGTATTGCTAAAGAAAATCACATTCGTTTTCCAAGAGGAATGTCTGTTCTAGCACGTAGTATCGTCACGGTTGAAGGGGTAATAGAGAAACTTCATGGTAGCGTTGATATATCAGCTCTTATGACATATTACGTAAAAAATGATATTATCGCAAATGTTAAGCCAAAAGAGGAAATTGCTAAAATAACCCATGATGTATATTTATCTAGTGTAAGAGCAGTACATATTCCATCACAAATATATAATCTGCTTAATTTAGCGATAAGAGGTCAAGCAAAACTTCGAGTTGATGCTTCTCTTACAAATGATATTGTATCAAAAGTAGATCGTTGGATAACAACATGTATACTAGGTATTATAATGGTAGGTTTTGTTGTATCAGGAAGTATCATGGCGTCATCTAATATTAAGCCAATTATCTATGATTTACCACTTGTTAGTTGGGTTTGTTTTGGATGTGCATTTTTTGACTTCTTCTTGTTAGCGATAGCATTCTTTAAAATGCTTAAAAGAAAATAAATAATTTTTAACAAATAGTCTTAAAGTATTTCTTTAAGACTATTTTTGTCATTTATGACTAAAATGATAATACAAGTTTTCATATCAATTGTGCTTTTCTGGTATTTTTGGTATAATATAAATGATTATATATATATATATGTAACTAACGTAAAAGAAGGAGAAAACATGAAATATTTTAGTAAGATTTTTAAAACAATGGTTGTAGTACTTTTAGGTATAGCTGTTATAGGATGTACATCGGAGAAAGAAGAACACAAAACAGAATTAGGTAATTTTGGGATATTTTCATACAATGGAATATATTTAAAAGAAGACAAATAAAACAACAACATTGGGGGGGGCGTACAATCCGGCTGATTCATCAGAAGATACGTTAAGGATACTAAAGGGGTATGCATCTCTTAGAACAAGTGTTAAGTACTACGTATCAGGAAAAGATGAAGAACAAGTGAGAACTGAAATATATAGTGGCCAAGAGTTTTTGGCAATATTAGAAGAAAACAGATATATTCCATTTGGACAAATGACAGCTAAATACTTGTATATGAACGATGAAATTTTAGAAGAAATGGAAGAAAGCAATGTAAAATTTCGTGAAGATATTTCAAGTATTACATATCCCTTTAATAATCCATATACCTACCATACAAATAGCAAGAGTGAATTAATAGTCCAAACTCATAATTTTGTTGAATTACCAGCAAGTATTAATGGTGGTATAGGTTCTTTTTTTAGACAAGACTGCGAACTATTATTTGATGAAGAAGGAAAAATTAAACTTTGGCAGTCTTCGTTAGGGTTATATACTTCTACTCCAACAGGGACAGTATTACAAGGATATATTTTCAGAGTAGATTTTGACTGGGAAGTAAAATAGGCAAACATATGATATATTTAAAGTGGTAAACCCTTATGATTACCACTTTTTTATTTAAGAAGAAGTTTTTATTATTCATGCTAAAAGCTTATGTTGTTTGTTTTTCATTTACTAGATAATGGTATTTTTATAAAGAGATTTTTTAAATAAAACAATTGAAAAAAAATTAGAAGTATGATAGAATATGTGTAAGATAAAGGAGAAAAAAGAAATGAAAAAATTAAAACATATCTTATTATTAATGCTAATAGCTTTAATGGTAACTGCATGTGATTTTTCATCTACTGCGCACAAGCATACATATGAAGAAGAATGGAGTTATGATGAAGAATACCACTTCCACGAAGCAACTTGTGGGCATGATGTAGTCAAAGACTCTGCTCCCCATACCTTTAATGATGGTGTTATCGTAAAAGAAGCAACCGAAACTGAAACTGGTATCAAACGATATAAATGTACAGTTTGTGATTATGAAAAAGACGAAGTTATCCCTGTGCTTAGTCATACACATAAGTTTGCTGAAGAGTGGAGTAGCGATGAAAATAACCACTTCCACGAAGCAACTTGTGGGCATGATGTAGTCAAAGACTCTGCTCCCCATACCTTTAATGATGGTGTTATC
>URLJ01000008.1 GCA_900548675.1 uncultured Mollicutes bacterium | reverse complement strand
AAATTAATTGGGGGTCACATATCTGACCCCCAGTTAATTTAAAGGTATATCTTAACCCCCAGCAAATTTATATAATCTTAAAAAGGCAGCATTCGTAATGAATGCTGCTTTTGTCATAAAAAGTTATCTTATAGGGTAAGGATAAGGAACGGGGTAAGGATAAGGGACTTGATATTGCTGTATAGGGGCAGGTTGAACATATTGTGGTTGATATGGAACATATCCAGGACAATATCCTTGATTACAATATTGTTTATTATTAAGCCACAATGGTGCCGCAATAATTGCTGCTCCCGCGAGAATAGGAATCCATAGTCTTTCGCCTTTTTCATTGTACATTAATTGATACTGCATTTTTTCACCTCCACTTTATAATATGAATATTTTCAGATGATGTTTAGTATAAATGTAGTGGTGAAAAAAATGAAAACAGTTTATAAATGTTATTTTGAAGGTAATCTAGAAAATGTACCTTCTTCATTATTATATATAAAAGCAAAAAATGGTGGCATCATTTTAGGCGATAAAGAAATGATTAAAGAAATTTTATTTGAAAATAAAATAAAAGCTTATTATTTTGAAATGGTCTATCAAAACGCTTTATTTGAATATTTTGATAACTTCCCTAGCAACGTTAGAATTGAAAAAGGTGCCATTATAAGAGATGGTGTAACTTTAAAAGATGGTGCTATTATTTTAATGAATGCAACTATTAATAAAGATGCTATCATAGGTGAAAATACTATGATTGATATGAATGCTGTCGTAGGGAGTTCAGCAGTAATAGGTAATAATACTCATATAGGTGCGGGTGCTGTAATTAGTGGTGTCATGGAACCTGCTTCAAAAACGCCAGTTATAATAGGAAATAATGTTTTTGTAGGAGCTTTAAGCGTAATATTAGAAGGAGTAGAAATAGAAGATGATGCAGTTGTCGGAGCAGGAAGTGTGGTTACCAAAAATGTTAAAAGAGGAGAGGTTGTATGGGGTGTACCTGCTAGAGTAATGAAAAAACGTGAAGAATTAGAAGATACTAAAGTTGATATAAATAAAAAACTTCGTTTTTAAAACTTCGTTTTTAAAAACTCTCGCTTTAAACAAACATTAAAACGAGAGTTCACAATAATAATATAAATATTCTTCTAGCGTTAGGTTTTGTTCTGTAATGAATGTTGCAATATCACCGACATATCTTAAGTGCCAAGGTTCCTCATTATATCCGGTAATATCAGTTTTAGCTTCAGGATATCTTATAATAAAACCATATTTGTGAGCATTTTCTTTTAAAAAGGTAAAACTAGCGGTATTCTTAAAATTATCAGTTAAACCACTATCTTTTGTCGCAACGTCAATAGCGAGTCCTGTTTGGTGCTCACTATGTCCAGGGATAGCTAAATAAGGATTATTCACATCAAAATTACTATTTTGAAAAAGTAACATTTGTTTTTCATAACTACGATATCCTGAATACAAAAGAAGGGACACATCGCTCTTAGTTGCTTCTTCAAGTAATTCTTTGTATTTTTTCAAAACGGTTTTATTAAGTTTTAGTTCTTCATTAGGTCTCTTTACAAAGTTAACCCCTTCTACGGTAACTAATTCGCTAGGAACATAATTTTTAGAAAGAGAAAAACGTCTGTTTACGAGAATAATATTGTTAATGGTAGGAGCACCTAAGGTATCGTTTGTACCTTTTAAAAAATCAGGATAATTAACGGTATTTAATGTTCTAATGTAATGTAAATCTTTATCAGTTGTTTCAATTGTTTTATAGGCTTCATAGTATTTTTCTTTTAATTCTTCACTATAACTTGGATATTTTTTAATTTCTTGATAAAAAACTTCTTCAGGACAAAAGGTACTATTATCATAAGGTTTTATATTAATATGAGTAGATTTATAAACGCAAATTAATGGGATACTGAAAACAGTAATAATAATTATAGTAACGATTATTATATTTTTTTTCATATCTAATCACCTCGTTTTATTTTTTACAAATATTTAAAAAAATAAACAATACAAAAATTTACAATTAAATGATAATTCCAGGTATGAAAGCCTGGTTTTTATTTTTTTGAAGTTAAAAGTCTCATAAATTATAATTAAAGGCTTAATTAACATTTTTTAAGATTTATTATGGTAAAATAATTGATATAGTTGTATTCATTAACAAAATAAATGCTAAAAATTTAAAAGTGTGATAAAATATATTAATAGGAGAAAGTATTATGCCTTTAGAAGATTTAAAAGAAAAAAGTTTAGTATTAATAGATGGTAATAGTTTAATGTTTAGAGCTTATTATGCCACTGCGTATACAGGTAATTTGATGCAGACATCCACAGGTTTATACACGAATGCTTTATACGGTTTTGTAAATATGATAAATAAAGTTTTATCGATTATGCCTCCTTATGCGATTGTGGTTGCTTTTGATAAGGGGAAAAAAACCTTTCGCCATGAAGCATTTCATGAATATAAAGGAACAAGAAAACAAATGCCTGAGGAATTAGGTCTTCAAATTGATTTAATAAAAGAATACTTAGATGTATTAGGAATTAAACGTTTAGAATTAGATGACTATGAAGCTGATGATATTGTTGGTTCATTTGCGAAAATGGGCTCACAAAAAGAAATGAAAGTTTCAGTATTTAGTGGCGATAAAGATTTATTACAATTAGTAGATCATAATGTTATTGTGTATCTGACTAAAAAAGGCGTTACCGAACTTGATGAATATAATTTAGAGAATTTTAATGAAAAGATGGGATTTAATCCTGCCCAACTTACCGATTATAAAGCGATGATAGGTGATGCATCAGATAATTTAGCAGGTATTAGAGGAATAGGGCCAAAAACAGCTGTCTCTTTATTAAATAAGTACGCTTCAATTGAAAGTATCATTGAAAACGCTCCAAACATTAAAGGTAAAACAGGTGAGATGATAAGAGAAGATGCCGAAGTTGCTAAAAAAACCAAGTATCTCGCGACGATATATAAGGATATTGAACTTCCTTATAATATTGATGATATCAAAATGCCTGTCATTGATGAATACAAATTAAGATTATTTTATGAAAAAGTTGAATTTACTTCTTTTATTAAGAAAATGAAAATGTCAACCTTAAATAAGAATGAAGAAACACCTATTATTCATGAATATATGGGAAATGACTTAGATAGTTTAATTAAAGAAATAAATGAAAATAAAGAAAGTGTTTTATATGTTGAAACGGAATTAACTGCTAGTAATTATCACAAAGCAGATCTCCTTGGTGTAGGAATCGTCGTTAAAAATAAAGGGTATTTTTTTAATAAACTAGAGTTATTTAATGAAAAAATTGTTAATTTATTAGAGAGTGAAACGCTTATTAAACGTACTATTGATTTAAAAAAAGTCTTGGTTAGTTTAAAAAAAGAAGGAATTGATTTAAAAGGGTATGATTTTGATTTATTATTAGCATCATATATTATCGATCCATCTTCAACAGTTGGTGATATTAAAGCTATTATGGAACGATATAGTTCAAATACTCTCCCTTATTTAGATGAAATATATGGTAAAAAGGATATCTATAATGTCCCTGATTCAAAAACTTATGAGAAGTATTGTCTTGATAAATTGTTTGTTTTTAAAGATATATACAACGAACTATATGAAAAATTAAAAGATGCTGACCAATTGGCTATTTTGGAAAATATGGAATTACCGCTTTCTAAAGTTTTAGCAAGAGTTGAAATGAATGGCTTTAAAATAGATCAAAAACGTTTAACTGAAATTGGTGAAATGTTAAAACATAATTTAGAAGAACTTGAAGAAAAAATATATGAAGTAAGTGGTGAAAAATTCAATATAGCATCACCAAAACAACTTGGAATAATTTTATTCGAGAAATTAAACCTTATGAAAGGGAAAAAGAATAAAACAGGTTATTCAACTTCAGCTGAAGAACTTCAAAAAATGGCTGAAATTCATCCTCTTCCAGGACTTGTTTTGGAGTATCGTAAAAATGCTAAACTTTATTCAACGTATGTCCAAGGTCTATTTACGGAAATTAATGGAGTTGATGGTAAAGTCCATACGATTTTTAAACAAACCTTAACCCAAACGGGGCGCCTTTCAAGTGTAGAACCCAATATTCAAAATATTCCTGTTCGAACAGAAGAAGGAAAAATTATTCGCTCAGCTTTTGTATCTAGTTTTAAAGATGGTTTGATTATTAGCTGTGATTATTCACAAATAGAATTAAGGGTTCTAGCAAAGCTTGCAAATTGTAAAAGGATGTTAGAAAGTTTCAATAATAATGAAGATTTACATACCGCAACAGCTGCTAAAATATATAATATTAAAGCCTCAGAAGTAACAAAGGAACAACGTCGCTTCGCTAAAACTGTTAATTTTGGAATAGTATATGGAATGAGTGATTGGGGTCTTGCGGAATCTCTTCACATTTCACCGATTGAAGCCGGAAATTTTATTGAAAAATATTTTGAAATTTATCCGGAAATTAAAACATATTTAGATGAACAGGTTCAAAATGCTTATGAAAAAGGGTATTCTATAACAATGTTTAATAGACGTCGTTACATTAATGAGTTGCAAAGTAGTAATAAAACACTTCGTAAATTTGGTGAACGAACAGCTATGAATGCTCCAATTCAAGGTAGCGCTGCCGATATAATTAAACTTGCAATGATAAAAGTCGAAGAAAAATTAGAAAAAGAACTTCTTCAAAGCAAAATGGTAGCTCAAGTACATGATGAATTAGTTTTTGATGTTGTAAATGGTGAAGCAGAAATAATTAAAACTATTGTTAAAGAAACAATGGAAAACATCTTAAAAGGTGAAATTAATCTCACTGCGGAACTATCGGTTGGTAAAACGTGGGATTTAAAATAGGAGGTTAGTATGGATATAATAAGAAATAGAAGAAGTATTCGAAGTTTTGTAAAAGGTTATGTTATAAAAGAAGAAGTATATAAAGACTTATTAGAGGCTGCTGTTTCTGCCCCAAGTGCTATGAATGGCAAACCATGGTTTTTTATTATCATTAATGATGATGCGGTAAAAGAAAAACTCACTTCATCAGTACCTAGTATCAGTCGCTTTCTGGATGCAAGTGGATTTATAATTGTTGCTGCTCGCACTGAAAATATAAAATCACCTTTATATCACCAAGATTTATCGGCTGCAACCGAAAATATTTTATTAGAAGCGACAAAGAAAAAACTTGGTAGTTGTTGGATTGGTCTAAAAGATACGAAGGAACGTATTCCAAATATTAAGGAAATACTAAACGTTCCTGATAGCATCGAACTTTTTAGTATGATAGCCCTCGGCAAACCTCAAGAAGAAGATATTTTTGATAAACCTAAAGTAAGAGAACTAAACGATGAAATAATTAATTTTAATGGATGGAAAAAATAATATGCCAGAGTTACCAGAGGTTGAAACTGTAAGAAGAGTCTTAGAAACACAAATTATAGGAGAAAAAATCACTAACGTAATTGTTAGATATGATGGAATATTGGAGGATACTACAAAAGATGATTTTTGTAAGAAACTTATAGGAGAAAGTTTTGTATCAATAAAGCGAAGAGGAAAATACTTAATATTCATTCTAAATCACGTTTCTATCATCAGTCATTTAAGGATGGAAGGGAAGTTTTTCCTTAAGAAGGCAGATGAACCATTTGAAAAGCATGAGCACATTATTTTTGCCTTCGCAAGTGGGATGACTTTAAGATATCATGATACAAGAAAATTTGGTAAAATGACCCTATTAGATACAACTGATTTAAATACTATATGTGAATATAAGTCATTAAAAAAATTAGGCCCCGATGCCAATACAACAAGTGATCCCGAAAGATTATTTGCAGTATTGAAAACTAAAAACGTACCGATTAAGGTAGCTCTTCTTGATCAAACGATTCTCGCTGGACTTGGTAATATTTATGTTGATGAAGTTTGCTTTCTAGCTAAATTAAATCCCAGAATGCACGCTAGTAAAGTAACAATTGATGATGTACAAAATATTTTAAAAATATCTAGTGAAGTCTTAAATGAAGCGATTAAAGAAGGCGGGACGACCATAAGATCATACACGAGCAGTTTAGGAGTAACAGGACGTTTTCAAGGTCATCTTCACGTTCATACCAAAGAGGGAGAACCATGTGAAGTTTGTAAAACTCCGATAATTAAAGAAGTTGTGGGTGGTAGAGGAACCTATATTTGTCCAAAGTGTCAACACGACATTGTTAAAATTGTTGGAATAACAGGAGTTATTGCGAGTGGAAAATCCACAATAGTGGAATATTTAAAAACTTTAGGATATAAAATTGTCGATACAGATGCAATAACTCATGAACTTCTTAAAACTAATAGCGACACGCTCAAAACAATCATGATGGCTTTAGAAGAAAAATATAAAGATGCAGTTGAAACCATTTATCAAAATGAAACATTAAATCGTGAAGAAATGCGCAAAAAATGTTTTGAAGATGCCGACTTTAAAAAGTGCTATGAAGGTATCATTCATCCAATGATAAAAAACGTAGCAATAAATAAACTAAATAAAACAAAAAATGATATAATCCTTGATAGAGAAACAAAAGAAATAGTTTTCTTTGATGTTCCACTATTATATGAAGCTAGTTTCAATGATTTGTGCGACGAGGTTTTAATCATTGATGCGCCAAAAGAACAAATTATTGAACGCTTAAAATTAAGAAATGGTTTTGATGAGGCGGAAAGTTTAAAAATTATTAATAACCAAATGGGAATATTAGAAAAAGAAAATAGAGCCAAACTTGATAAAGAAAAGTATGGTAAAGCTTATAATATCATCGTTAATGATAACTCAAAAGATGAATTATATGATAAAATAAATAAATTGTACAAATAAAGAGGTACTGTTATGGGATTTAAAGAGTATTTTAGTAATGATTTTACAACGAGTGATGATGCCAAACATGAAGAATTAGTAACTAGATATTATCGAAATGATTATCAAACAGTTAAAGCAGTTATCATTGATGTTGCGAAAAATTTAGGATATGAGGTTGAAGATGTTAATGATCAGTATAAAGAAATTCTTCTAACAAGTCCTAAAAGTGAGATAATTGTTAGTATTATTCAATTACAATTTTATGAAATGGCTGTTGATTTTAAAATTACAACACACTATTTGATATCAAGAGCTAGAGGTATCAAAGAAATTGCGGAATTGTATCATCGTTTCAATGGGAGACTTAATCTAAAGGCGAAAGGTAATAAAAATAATGCCTGATGTTATAAATGCTAAAGAAGACACTTTTGTAGTAGTAATAACCGAACCATTGAGTGATTACCATCGTAACGTTATCAATACGTTATATACTCCTATTATGGGGGCTGTTGCGTATACACTATATAATAGTCTATATGCTATCGTTCCTTATGGAAAAAGTGAATCAGAAAAAACTAACCATTACACAATTATTAAAACTCTTAACCTAGATAACAATGAGTTTCTAAAAGCTCGTGAAGCTTTAGAAGCAATGGGTTTACTTGATGTTTATACATGTAAAAACCCTAGTGGTACCGGCTACCAATATTTGTATTTGTTAAAAGAACCCCTAACACCATACGCTTTCTTAAATGATGATGTTTTATCAGCAATTTTAATAACGCGAATTGGTGATGAGTCATTTATGAAAATAATTTCTGAATATTTAGTTCATCGCTATAATATTTGTGAATACACCAAAGTAACTAAAGCTTTTGATGAAGTTTATCAAGTAGAAACCTCTAATGCCAATAAAGCAAAGGATTATCATAATTGGTGGGTTGATCAACATAATAATGGTCTTGTAATTGATAAAAAACATTTTGATTATGAATATTATGCAGTGCTAATGGCGGCTGTAAATGTTATTAGTCAAGAAGAATTATACAGTAAAGAACTATATAATGAAATTAACCGTCTTGCTTTTGTATATTTATTAACAGCTGAAGACTTAAAAGATGCGACAATCAAAGCTGTAAATGCAGGTAAAATAGATTATGATTTATTAAGACATGCCGCAAGAAGAATATATGAAGAAAAGTATCAAAAAATAGAACTGAAAAGAGTTGAGACTGTTAATACGACAAACAGTAACAAACTTATTAGTGTTCTAGAAAACTTATCGCCAATTGAGGTAGTAACAAATAAATATGCAACGTCTCTTACAGGTAGTGAAGTCGAAATGTTTGATAAGCTTTTAAGAAACACAAATATTAGCACAGGTATGCTCAATGTTTTAATTCTTTATGTTATGGATTCTAAAAATGGTGAAATACCTAGTTATAATTATTTTTTAAAAATAATTAATACATGGATTAGAGCCGGTATTACTAACACTGAAGAAGCTCTTAACTATTTAAATAACCCTCAAAAGGTTAAAAAATATAATAACAAAGAAGTTCGTAAAACACCTGATTGGTATAACCAATACCGAGAAGAAGTAAATGAAGCTCTAAAACAAGACAAAGCAAAGAAAAATGCTGAAAGCAAAAATCTTGATGAATTAGAAAAATTCTTTAGCACAAAGAAATAAAAAATAGGATGTAATAATGATGAAAGAATATTATAAAAAAATAGAACTATTAGAACATGATGAAGAAGTTTTAAAAATGATTAAAAACCTTCTTGAAGAGACAGAAATAAAAAAATTTATCAAAGAGGAAAATGTTACACCAGTAGAATTTCAAAAAAATTTAAATACTTTACTTGGATATAGTATAAAACTTGATAAATGTAAGGGCTGTAAGAATTTGAACGCTTGTGAACAAAATCACCAAGGTTATAAACCAGTTCTAGTAAAAGATGAGGATATCATTAATATCGCCTATGAAAAGTGTTCATATATGTTAGGAAAAAATATTGATCATTTAACTCTAATTGGCTTGAATGCGCTTGATGATGAAAATGTTATTGTCAATGAAAATCGTAAACAATTGTTAACGCTCATCCAAAACTATTTAATTGGCGATTTAACCGATCAAAAAGGTTTATATGTTTATGGAAATTATGGCTGTGGAAAAACATACATTATGCTTTATCTTGCGAGAAAATTAGCTGATAAAGGACATAATGTTTTTATGGGATATTATCCTGAAATGGTTCGTTTGATAAAAAACGCCATCAGCAATAATGGTGTTAGTGATATTATAAATTATTTGAAAAATGTTGAAGTTTTAATCATTGATGATTTCGGTGGCGAGGTTGCAAGTAGTTATATTCGTGATGAAATAATCGGTCCAATTCTCCAAGAAAGAATGGCCCATAAGCGTTTAACTTTTATGACTTCGAATCTTGATTCAGAACTCATTCAAGAACATTTGGCCGAAAGCAATAAAGATATTGATAAAACAAGAGCTTCACGTTTATTTGAAAGAATGCGCACGTTGATGATTTTTGTAGAGCTAGCTGACAAAAACTATCGTAATTAAAAAAGGATATAGTAGTGCTAAAACTACTTATATCCTTTTTATTTATAATATGTTATTAGCCAAACTATAGCCCGCACTTGCGGCAGTTGGTAGGCCGGAAACGAAACTTTGCCATGAAGAGGCGATAAAAACATTATCTAAACCTTTGATTTTATGAGGTATTTTATCAAGCTTACTCTTATTTGTAAATGAGAATCCCATATAGGCGCCATAATAGGCGTTGTAATACTTATTAAATGTTAATGGTGTCCAAGAATCAAGAACTTCAATGTTATTTTTTAAACAAGCATATTTTTTTACTAAAATATCTTTAATCTTTGAAGCTATTTCTTCTTTCTTTTTATCATAATCATCTTTCGATAAACTTGCCCAATAATCATAATCTTCTTCGGTTTGATAGATAAATGCTTGAACAATAGTGCTTTCCTTTGTTTTATACAAGTAGGAGTAATCTTTAATCATAAGTCTTGTTATTACACGTTTACCAATAGTGGTCGCTGGTATCTCAAAAAGAGTTGTATCGAAGAAAGGGTTCTTATCTCTTTTAACCTTAAAAGCAATATGATAACTGGAGTATATAGGATATTTTTTTCTTTCGATAAGTTTATCTTTATAAGACGTTGGCATAAAGTAATTAGGAAGAAGGACATTAAAAGTATAGAAAGGATCACAGGCACAAATTATTTTATCACAGGTAATTATTTCGTTCTTTTTACTTACAACAGCAGTAGCAGTAGTTTGCTCATCATTAAGGATTATTTTTGTTATTTCTTCATTATAATGAATTTTCCCACCTTTTGCGATGTAAGTCTTTAAGATATTTTCAGCGAAAGCCTTTGAACCTCCCATATAAACTTTGCCATCACCACTCGCAAAAGTTGCATAGGCATAAACTAGAAAAGAACTAGAATAAGTATCTGGTAAAAAATCACTAAATAAAGCTTTTAAAAGCGGATGAGTAAATCTTTCTGCCAATTCACCGATAGATAAGCGATAATATTTGATTAAATGGAAATAATAAAATGGCGTAAGAAGGGAGTCTCTTAAATAGTTTTCCTTCTTCAACATTTTTGTTAGTGCCTTGACAGTATTAATAAAACTATTAATTTCCTTTTTGTCAATAGGAGAAATCTTTAACATTTCAAAACGGGTTTTCTCAAGATCAGTATACAGGGCTATTTCACTACTTCCTAATGATGATTTATAAAAATATTCACCTTGATAAAGATTACTAGTTTCACTAAGTGCTCCTATTTTCTTCCATATTTTACTCGTTTTGGTACGATAATTTGTCCCTGTCAGCCAGTGCATACAATTATCTATATAATACCCATCTCTTTCCCAACCGGTACAACATCCGCCAGCATTTGCATTTTTTTCATAAATATCGACACTATAGCCCTTTTCTAAAGCTCTTATTCCAGCACTTAAGCCGGAAATTCCGCCACCAATAATTAATAATTTCATTTAATTTATACACTCCAATTCTTTTAGATAAAAATATTGTTAACAAATATCACCTTTTTATACTATGTTAAAAAAAGACAAACTAGTTAAAATTATTATTTTTTGATAGGAATAAATCATTTGGCAAAAAAATGTATCATCTTTTAAAAAAAAGAAGTAAAAACATTTTAAAAAAACGCTTGATGTAGTATAATAGATAAAAGAAGGGGTGATTATATGAATATTAGAACATTTACGAGTAATCTTGTCATGAGCGTGATAGCGGTGCTACTAGGATTTACAATGATGGTATGGCCACAAGATGCGATTAATGTTATTTGTTATGTGATGGGCGGATTTATTATCATCAATGGTATTGTTGATGTTATCACTTATTTTATCAAGGGTGATTCTGCCTTAGTTATTTGGTATAAACTTTGTGTTGGGACCCTTAAAATAGTAGGTGGTTTAGTTTTAATCATATGTAGTGATTATGCCACAATTATTGCGACGATAACGATAGGACTTTATTTAATAATAGCGGGTTTATTTAAAGTATTGTCTTCATATTTTCTTATGGCAACGCGCGAAAAAAATGGTATTATTAATCTTTTAATATCAATTGTTTTGGTTACGATAGGCATTGTCCTTTTATCATTTGATAAAAGCTCAACCTATTTAGTATTTGCTTTGGGGTTATCGATAACTATTAAGGGATTAATTAGTATTTTTGAGTTATTTAGAAAAAACTATGATGCGTTAAAAAGAGAATTTCAAAATAAGAAAAATCAAAATACATCATCAAAAAACAACCAAAATAACAAAAATATCATAGATACAGAAGCAGAAGTAATTGATGATGACGACAAATAATGAAGTAGTAGTAATAACGGGAGCTACCTCTGGCATAGGGTTAGAACTAACGCATTTAATGGCTAAAAGTGCTCCTTTATGCTTGATTGGTCGCTCGAAAGAAAAGTTAGAAAAGCTTACCCTTTTGCTTTCAGAAAAGTATCCGGGACCATTTTACTACATTGTAAAAGATTTATCTAAAGAAAATGCGGCATATGAGGTGTTTACGACATTTAAAGAAAAAGGTCTTACCCCAAGTATTCTTTATAACAATGCCGGAATAGGAGATTACGAATATTTCTTAGATAGTGATATTACCAAACAACAAAGTATAATCAATGTAAATATTAAAGCTCTTATGGAATTGTGCTATTACTTTGGTAATGAAATGAAAAGAAAGCAAAAAGGTGTAATTGTCAATGTCGCATCCATCGGTGCTTATACACCGGGTCCTTTAATGGCGACATATTATGCTAGTAAAGCTTTTGTATTATCGTTTTCACTTGCTATTAGTGAAGAATTTAAAAAAGAAAATGTTATAGTGAAAGTGGTATCACCAGGACCTACCAATACTGCTTTTTTTGAAAAAGCTAATTCTAACTGCGATATGATGGCCCATATAAAGCCTAGTGATCCTTCGCTTGTAGCTAAAGCTATTTTTGATTTTACTTTTAAAAAAGGAACAACGCTTGTAGTTGGCTTTAAAAACAAGCTTGGCGTCTTGGGTTTAAGATTTATCACGTTAAAAAAGGCTTCTAAAATAGTTATGAATATTCAAAAAAAACGTATATAAACAATTTGAAAAAAATCAATTGTTAAAATATACGTTTTTTATTTTAACCATATATATTTTATTAGAAGTTAACGTTAAAATGTCTAAATTGGCTTAAAATAGCCCTATTTTAAGGGCTATTTTTAAGAGGAAAAAATCATTTTGATTTTGTAAAATTGAAATTTTTTTATATTGCAAAATCAGTTACAAATAATATCATTTATGGTATAATTTTGTTACTTAAAATGAAAATAAAAAGAACCATGAGAGTAGAATTGTTGGGGCTTTTTTAATTCTAAATACAAAAAAATGAGGAGGAAAAGGATGTTAAGTGTAAAAAAACGCGATGGTCAAGTCGTAGAATTTGATATTTTAAAAATAGAAGAAGCTATTATGAAAGCTTTTGAAGCTTCAGGAAAAAGCTATAATAAAGAAATTATAGAGCTTTTAGCATTGAGAGTTACTGCTGCTTTTAGCGATAAAGTAGTAAAAGGCGTTGTTTCAGTTGAAGATATTCAAGATAGTGTTGAAGTAGTATTAATTCAAGCTAGTTATGTTGATGTAGCCAAATCATATATCCTTTACCGTAAGCAACATGAAAAAATGCGCAATATGAAATCTACATATTTAGATTATAAAAGCACTGTTAATAATTATTTAAAAATCAATGATTGGCGTGTTAAAGAGAACTCAACTGTTACTTATTCTGTTGGCGGTTTAATTCTATCTAATTCAGGAGCTATAACGGCTAATTATTGGCTTTCAGAAATATATGATCCTGAAATTGAAGAAGCACATCGTAATGCGGATATTCATATTCATGATTTATCAATGCTTACAGGATATTGTGCAGGATGGTCTTTAAAACAACTTATTGTCGAAGGTTTGGGTGGTGTTCCTGGTAAAATAACTTCAGCACCAGCAGCTCACCTTTCAACTTTGTGTAACCAAATGACTAATTTTTTAGGTATCATGCAAAATGAATGGGCCGGAGCTCAAGCTTTTTCATCATTTGATACTTATTTGGCACCATTTGTAAAAGTAGATAATTTATCATATAAAGAAGTAAAACAATGCATTCAATCATTTATTTATGGTGTTAATACCCCAAGTAGATGGGGAACTCAAGCACCATTTACTAATATCACACTTGACTGGACTGTTCCAAACGATATGGCTGAATTAAATGCTATTGTTGGTGGTAAAGAACAAAACTTTAAATATAAAGACTGTGTTGAAGAAATGCGCTTGGTAAATAAAGCTTTCATTGAAATTATGATTGAAGGCGATGCTAATGGCAGAGGTTTCCAATATCCTATCCCAACATATTCTATTACAAAAGATTTTGACTGGTCTCCAACTGAAAATAATAAACTATTATTTGAAATGACCGCTAAATATGGTACACCATATTTTTCTAATTATATTAATAGTGATATGGAACCAAGTGATGTTAGAAGTATGTGCTGCCGCTTACGTTTAGATTTAAGAGAATTAAGAAAAAAATCTGGTGGTTTCTTCGGTAGTGGTGAAAGCACTGGCTCTATCGGCGTTGTTACAATCAATATGCCACGTATTGCTTACCTTGCGAAAGATGAAACGGATTTTTATGAACGTTTAGAAAAAATGATGAATCTCGCAGCTAGATCACTTAAGATTAAACGTAAGGTTATCACAAGATTACTTGATGAAGGTCTATACCCATATACAAAACGTTATCTAGGTACATTTGATAACCATTTCTCAACAATAGGTTTAGTAGGAATGAACGAAGCTTGCTTAAACGCAAAATGGCTAAAGAAAGATTTATCAAACGAGGAATCACAAATATTTACTAAAAATGTTTTGAATTTTATGCGTGAAAAATTGTCAGATTATCAAGAACAATATGGTGACTTGTATAATCTTGAAGCAACACCTGCAGAATCAACATCATATAGACTCGCTCGTCATGATCGTAAACAGTTCCCTAACATTATTACGGCGACAGAAAAAGGTAACACACCTTACTATACAAATAGTTCGCATCTACCAGTTGGATTTACTTCTGATGTATTTACCGCGCTTGATATTCAAGATGAACTTCAAACCCTTTATACATCTGGTACTGTTTTCCACGTGTTCTTAGGTCAAAAACTTCCTTCATGGGAAGCTAGTGCTAAATTAGTTCGTAAAATTGCTGAGAACTATCGTTTACCTTATTACACATTATCACCAACATATTCAATTTGTCAAAGCCATGGATACCTTGATGGTGAACAATATAAATGCCCAATTTGTGGACGTAAAACAGAAGTCTATAGTAGAATTACGGGATATTATCGTCCTGTTCAAAATTGGAATGATGGTAAAGCCGAAGAATTTAAAAATCGTAAAACTTATGATATCGCAACATCTGTTCTTCATAAAAATCATCCCGAAACTTCATGCGATGTAAAGCATGATGAAGCAAACGATGCAAAAGAATTGATGCTTTTTACGACTAAGACATGCCCAAATTGTAAAATGGCTAAAATGCTTTTAGATAAAGCAAATATTAAGTATATTCCAATCGATGCAGAAGAACAAAAAGAATTGACTAAAAAGTTTGCCATCCGCAAAGCCCCAACGCTTTTAGTTCCAAAACAAGATGGTACATATGAAACTTACGACAACGTAAGCTTAATTAAAAAGTACATTGAAGAAAGCCAAAAATAAGGTACTAAAATGTATTACGATATAATAATAGTAGGAGCAGGCCCAGCAGGGCTTGCTGCTAGTTTATATGCAAGAAGAAGTGGTAAAACGGTTCTTCTTTTAGAAAAAGAAAGCTTTGGCGGACAAATGGCTTTAGCTCCTTTAATTGAAAACTACCCCGGATTTAATAAAATATCTGGTGAAGCTTTGGCAGGATCGATGGTAGATCAAGTTATGGCAATGGGAGTAGAATTTGAATTAGAAAAGGTTATTAGTATCACCAAAGATGAAACTTCAAAAGTAAAAAATTTCACTATCCAAACGGATTATAATACGTATCAAGCAGGAGCTGTTATATGGGCAGCCGGTGCTTTTCATAAGATGATTAATGTTGAAAAAGAAAAAGACTTAATCGGTAACGGCGTTTCTTATTGTGCTGTTTGTGATGGTGCTTTTTATAAAGGTGAAGAAGTAGCCGTCATTGGTGATGGTAATACTGCCTTACAATATGCGTTAGAACTTAGTGAAAATTCTCCTAAAGTTTACATCTGCATTATGTTTGACGAATTTATGGGCGACGCGGTTCTAAGAGAAAAAGTAAGAAATAACCCTAAAATTGAAATTGTTCCTAATGTCTTATTACAAGCCTTTTTAGGTAGTGAAAAGTTAGAAGGTTTGGTTTTTGAAAATCAAAAAACAAAAGCAAAAATAACTATAAACGTTAAAGGTGTATTCATCGCGATAGGACAAATTCCACAAAATGATGCAATAAAAAACCTTGCCCAATTGGACAAGGATGGTTACGCTATAGCTAGTGAAGATTTAATCACTAAAACGGAAGGTTTATTTGTTGCGGGAGATTGTCGCACTAAAAAGGTGCGTCAAGTTGCCACCGCGATAAATGATGGTGCTATTGCCGCATTAGAAGCTTGTAATTATCTTAATAACCGCGAAGATTAACTTCTTCGATATAGTTTTTAAGCAAGTCCTGATATTTCAGGGCTTTTTCTTTCGAAACTTCATGTAAACCACTTTTTATGCAGGTATCGCGTTCTACAAATTTTTGTAAATATAATTTTTTAGCACCTTTTAAAAACATACCAATTTCTTTAATGCTGTTTTCATCATGAAATTCATCAACAAGAGTTGTTCTAAATTCATATGGAATATTGCTACTCATCAGTAACATCATTGATTCTTTGATGTTATCTAGTAAAGGATTATTTACCCCACATGTTATATTGTAACTGGTAGGACTATTTTTAATATCCATCGCGATATAGTCAAGTAAGTTTTCATTTATAAGTTCTTTTAAAATTTGCGGATTAGTTCCGTTTGTGTCTAACTTGACTAAAAGTGAAAATTCTTTGATTTTTCTTATCTTTTCTTTTAAATCAGGCACTAAAGTAGGTTCGCCACCTGTAATGCAGACTGCTTCAAGCATTCTTTGTCTTTTTTTTAGGTGTGTAAGAAATTCATCAAAAATAGAATTTTCTGCATTTTCTAAAACGAGAGGAGCATTATGACAGAAAGGGCATCGATAATTGCAGCCATTTGAAAAAATGGTCGCGGTTAAATAACCATCAAAATCAACAAGGGATATTTTCTCATATCCAATAAAATCATATTTCATATTAATCACCGATAAAATTATAACATTACTAATATTTTGTTTCAATTGTAAAACATTATTAATTTTAATTAAAAAAGCATTATGCAAAAGTAGAGCTATACAAATAGTATAAAAGGAATTAAAACTAGAATACTAACGTAAACTAATGGATAAAAGAGTGGTGCTGCTTTATGAAAGTTATTTATAATAAAAACCATAAATTTTAAAAGAACGATACATAAGTCTTGCAATAAAAGAAAAATAAGTATATAATATAAGAAGAAAGTTATGAAGAGGACATGATAATTTAATCAGTTCATCCCAAGTGAAGTAGGATAGTGTGAACTACTGTTGAGCCTAAATTATTACCACCTTGGAACTGCCTTATGTATTCAAATAAGGACGTATATCCTGCGTTAAAGGAAAGGAGTGTATAAGAAAGAGTAGCTTAAACTCGTTTCTTATGAATTAAGGTGGTACCGCGGAAGTTTTTCGTCCTTATTTTAAGGGCGTTTTTTTATATTAAAACGCCAAATATGAATGAAAGAAGGAATAATTATGATTAAAATTACTTTTCCCGATGGGAATCAAAAAGAATTTGCAGAAGGCGTAACTGCCTTTGAAATTGCGTCATCTATTTCATCAGGTCTTGCTAAAAAAAGTATCATTGCGAAAGTCAACAATGTATTTTATGATTTATCAGCGCCTATTTTAGAAGATGCTTCGATAGAATTAATTACTAGCGATACAGAAGGATTAAATGATGTGTTGAATCATTCTTGTGCGCATCTTTTAGCAGCAGCTATTAAAGAATTATACCCAAATGCGATGTTTGGTGTAGGACCCGCTATAGAAGAAGGATTTTATTATGATTTAGATTTAGGCGATGTAAAATTAACCGAAGATGATCTTCTACATATTGAGAAGAAAATGCACGCCTTAGCTGATGCAGCATATAATTTTGAAAGAAAAGTAGTTAGTAAACAAGAAGCATTGGCTCTATTTGCTAAAGACATCTATAAACAAGAGTTAATCAACGAATTTCCTCAAGATGAAGTAATTACAACTTATCAATTAGGTAATTTTTTAGATTTATGTCGTGGCCCACATGTTGCCAACAGCAAATTTTTAAAACATTTTAAATTATTAAGTATAAGTGGTGCCTATTGGCGTGGGGATGCTAAAAGAAATCAATTACAAAGAATTTATGGAACATGTTTCTTAACTGAAGATGCTTTGAAACAACATTTAGAAATTCTAGAAGAACGTAAAAAACGTGATCATCGTAAAATAGGTCGTGACTTAGATTTATTTATGATTAGTGAATATGGACCAGGATTCCCTTTCTGGCTTCCAAATGGAATGATTTTACGTCGTAATCTTGAAAACTTCTGGTATGATATTCACACTAAACAAGGTTATCAATTTGTTCAAACACCTATTATGTTGAATAAGGAATTGTGGGAAATATCAGGACATTGGTTTAATTATAAAGAAAATATGTATACATCTGAAATTGATGGCAAAGAATTTGCGATAAAACCAATGAATTGTCCAGGTGGAATGTTAGTTTACAAAAATAGTATTCACTCATATCGTGATTTTCCATTAAGAATAGGTGAACTTGGATTAGTTCATCGTCATGAAGCTAGTGGAGCTTTAAATGGATTATTTAGAGTTCGTAATTTTACTCAAGACGATGCTCACATCTTTATTACTGAAAATCAAATAGAAGAAGAAATTGGTCGTTTAATTGATTTATATGATTATGTTTATTCCGTATTTGGTTTATCATATCATATTGAACTTTCTACACGCCCTGAAGATAAATATATTGGTGCAATCGAAACATGGAATAAGGCTGAGAGCGCGCTAGCCAGTGCTATGGAGAAAAAAGGTATTAAATATGTTTTAAATCCAGGTGATGGAGCTTTCTATGGTCCAAAATTAGACTTTAAACTTCGTGATTCGATGAATAGAATTTGGCAATGTGGTACAATTCAACTTGATATGAATTTACCAGAAAGATTTGACTTAACATATATTAATGAATCTGGTGAAAAAGTTCGTCCAATTATGTTACATCGTGCGTTATTTGGTTCAATTGAACGTTTTATCGGCATAATTACAGAACATTTTGCAGGAGCATATCCATTATGGTTAGCACCTCGCCAAATTGTTATTATCCCTGTAAATAATGCTTCTCACGGAGCATATGCAACAAAAGTCAAAGAAGCGCTAGAAAACTTGAAAATTAGAGTAAGTATTGACGATCGTGATGAAAAACTTAATTATAAGATTAGAGAATCACAAACAAAGAAAATACCATATACTTTAGTATTAGGTGATAAAGAAGTCGAAACAAATAGCGTAACATATCGTCATCATGGTCAAACAGAACAAGTAAATCTTCCTTTGGATGATTTTATAAAAATGATAACGACAGAAATTAAAGAATTAAAACGCTAAATAAAAAAGAATAAAGTGATGATAGAAGTTGATAAAAGTCTTCTATGATCACTTTTTTGTTGCTTTTTGTATTAATTATTATAATAGAATAGTAATGATTATATTAAAATAAAGAAAATGATGAAAATAATGTCAAAAATAAATAAAACTATCACCAAATATGAGATTATTCATAATATATAAGAGAAAGGAAGTGTAAAAGAATGCATGATAACTATGAATATCGACCAACAAATGTTGGCTACGATGAATATGTTGTTCAAAAAGGCGATACATTGTACACTATTGCGAAAAAGTATGGAATAACAACCAATGAAATAATTGATTTTAATATGCTTACAAACAATACAATATACCCTAATCAAGTATTATTAATTCCAATTCCTTCTCCACAAACAGCTTATTTTGATGAATACATAATTAAACCAGAAGACACGATTGCTAAAATAGCTCAAAAACTAGATACTGATCCAGCTACTCTTGGTACATATAATGATTTTGCTAAATTATATTTGGTTTCAGGTCAAAAATTAATGATCCCAAAATCTACAAGAACATATATCGTAAAATCAAGTGATACAGTAGATAAAATAGTTTCTAATAGCGGTAGATCATGTTTGGAATTACTTGAATTAAATAAAAGCAATTGGTTAAAAGAAGGCTCTAAGATAAATATTTAAAATTAAATGGTTAAAGACTATTTTATTAAACTCTCCTAAAAAAAGGAGAGTTTTAATTTTAATGATATTAACATAATAACAACTAAATATGCTAGAATTGATATTTTGAATGTAGCTGAAAATACAATGTTTAAAACTAATATTGATAAAACAGATTATTATGGAATGTACAATTATACAGAAGGTTTTTATTTAATTGTTACTTATCCTATTAATGAGGCGATGTTCTCTCGTAATATTGCGGTATGTATTTTAACCTTTATGGAAATCATCGTGTTTGCTGGCTTATTTATGCACATATACTTCTTAATTAAAAAACTAATCGTTAATAATATTCATCGAATCAATGAAACGCTATCGGTAATCACAGGTGGAGATTTAAATGTTCAAGTCAATGTACGCGATACGGATGAATTTACTTCATTATCTGATGATATAAATAGAACTGTTGATGCTTTAAAACATTATATTGATGAGGCTGAAACGATAAAAATTATCCTTGAAGATAATGGTGCTGCATTTAATCCTTTAAATACTCCTGATCCAGATGTTAATTTATCATATGATGAAAGAAAAATAGGCGGTCTCGGTATTTATATGGTCAAAAAAATAGCTTCAAGTGTTGTGTATGATTGGATAAATGAAACAAATGTTTTAACTGTGACTTTCAAAAAAGAAGAAAAAATGTAAAATTAAAATGGAGAAACAGATGAGTTTAAAGATAGAAAAGAACTTTACTAATAGAAAACTAACCATTATTATTTCTGGTCGCCTCGATACTATTACGGCCCTGAATTAGAAAATGAACTTATGAAAGATAGTTTAAACTTTGATTCTTTAGTTATAGACATGAAAAACTTAGCCTACATTTCTTCTGCAGGACTTAGAGTTATTTTAAAATTACATAAAGAATTAGTTAAAAAGAGTGGTTTAAAACTTATCAATGTAAAAGATGAAGTCCGCGAAGTATTTGAAATTACGGGTTTCGTTGATTTTTTAAATATTGAATAAAACAAAAAATAAGAGTGTAAAATACTCTTATTTTTTTATTCAATATCAAATGAAAAATTTTAGTTAAAAAAACAAAATATGAGTAAATTTGTGTTTTAATAAACCACATTGTCAATATTAATGCAAAATAAACCATTTTGTGATATAATGATGACTAAAAAGGAAGACGATAAAATGAAGAAAGATATTAAGAAATTTCCCAAAATAACGATAATAGGGGCTGGCTTAGCAGGCAGTGAAGCGTGTTACCAATTAGCAAAGCGAGGATATAACATCGACCTTTATGAAATGAGACCGAAGAAGATGACTCCTGCTCATACAACTGCAGGATTTGCTGAACTTATTTGCAGCAATTCGTTAAGAGCGGCTTCATTAGAAAATGCGGTAGGATTATTAAAAGAAGAAATGCGGTTGTTGGATTCACTTATTATGGAAGCAGCCGACAGAACGAGGGTTGAAGCTGGTGGGGCTTTAGCGGTTAATCGTGTTTTATTCTCCAAATATATCACAGAAAAATTACAAAGTTTTCCTAATGTTAATATAATTAATGAAGAATTGAAAACAATTCCTCAAGGTAAAGTAATTATTGCTAGTGGACCACTTACGAGCGATGACTTATATAAAGAAATTCAAAAAATGATTGGTGAAGATTCGCTATATTTTTTTGATGCTGTCGCTCCAATCATTGATGCTAAAACGATTAACTATGATAAAGTTTATTTAGCATCAAGATATAACAAAGGTGAAGCTGCTTATTTAAATGCACCATTCACCAAAGAGGAGTTTGATGCCTTTTACGATTATTTAATAAATGCTGAATGTGTGGTTCCTCATGATTTTGAATTAAAGGTTTTTGAAGGTTGTATGCCGATAGAAGAAATGGCCAAAAGAGGTCGTCAAACCATTTTGTTTGGGCCCATGAAGCCAGTAGGGTTAGATGATCCTAAAACAGGACGGTGGCCATATGCTGTTGTACAACTTAGAAAAGAAAATAAAAATGGTACGATGTACAATTTAGTTGGCTTCCAAACGCATTTAAAATATAAAGCTCAAGAAGAATTGCTAAAATACATTCCAGGTTTAGAAAATGCTAAAATACTTCGCTACGGAGTTATGCACCGAAATACTTATATAAACGGTCCTAAAGTATTGAATGAATACTTTCAAATGAAAAATAATAAAGATATTTTCTTTGCGGGACAAATGACTGGAGTTGAAGGTTATGTAGAGTCAGCGGCTAGCGGATTAGTGGCGGCTCTTAATATGGATGCATCCATAAATGAAAAAGCGATGATTGATTTTAAAACAACAACTTCCATCGGTTCTTTAGCTCATCATGTAGCAGTACCTGTTAGTGAATATGTTCCTATGAATGCTAATTTTGGTCTTTTTAAACCATTAGATGATGGCACTAAAAAGATTAACCGTAAAAAAATGTATAAGGAAAGAGCTCTTCATGATATCAATGAATTAATAAAAGAACATAATTTAAACAATAATTATCTTCATGACCAACATGTTCATTCCCATTATTCGGTAGATTCAGAAGCAAAAATAGAAGATTATCTATCGATAGCTGCTAATAAAGGCTGTAAATATTTTGTTCTAACAGATCATATCGATTATATGAGGGATTATGCAACTGATTGGTTAGTTGATTATGAAAGACTTGAGATAGAAGAAAAGAAACTATCTCTCTTATATCCTAATATTACTTTTTTAAAAGGAGTGGAAATTGGGTATCGCTTTAAATATATGAAAGATATCGATGATATATTAAATCAAAACCCATTTGATATTGTCATTTGTAGTGTTCACTATAAAGATGGAATTGATTATTACTATGAGGATGAAGTTAAAAAAATAGGTGTGGAGCAATTTTTAACACAATATTTTAACAATGTTTTAGAAGCAGTAGAAAAAATGGATAATTATGATGTCTTAGGTCATTTTGATTATGGTTTTAAAACAGCTTATCTTGTCGATCATAATTTAAAAATAACTTCGTATGAAGAAATTATCAAAAAAATATTTAAAGTAATTATTGAAAAACAAAAGGCATTAGAAATAAATACAAAAGTTCAAGGTGTTTTAGGCTTTGAACATTTAAAAGAAGTTTTAAAATTATATAAAACACTTGGTGGTGAAAGAATTACCCTTTCTAGCGATGCTCATACGAAAGAACGCTATTTGAAAGATTTTGATAAATATTTAAAAGTAATTAAAGAAGCAGGATATGATTATTTATGCTACTATATTAATAGAGTAGAACGCCATTATTATATTTGATGTTATAATTATAAAGTGAAGGAAAAAGAGTATGCGTAATAAAAAAAATAAAGAAGTTGTTGATGATTCTTCTTCAAGAGAAGCAATGGAAAAATTTAAAATATATTTACAAGTACAGCGAAATGCTTCATCATATACAACTAGTAATTATTTAAAGGATATAGAAAATTTTCGCGAATATCTTATGAATGAAGATTTTGGGACACTTTTAGAATTTAAAGTTAAAAATGTTCCTCGTTATTATATTGCTTACTTAGTTAGTCAAAACTATACGAGAAGAACGATAAATCGTCATATATCTGCCTTACGTTCCTTTTATCGATATACTCTTAGTAATGGTTTAACAAAAGATAATCCTTTCAAAGGAGTTGAAACTCCGAAAAATGAAAAGAATCTACCTAAATTTTTATATCCAAAAGAGATTAACCACATGTTTGAAGCGATTGATGCATCGACGGCCTTAGGAAGAAGAGACATGGTGATTTTAGAATTGCTATATGGTTCGGGCCTTAGAGTAAGTGAATTGTGCTCATTAACCGAAGAACGATTAGACTTTTCGAATGAAGTGGTAAAAGTTTTTGGTAAAGGACATAAAGAAAGACTTGTCCCACTTTCTAACAAAGCGATTGAAGCCTTAAAAGAATACTTGTATTTAGGTAGACCAGAATTACTACTTAAAAATGAAATAAATAATCCCAAAGAATTATTATTAAACCATCACGGAGGGGCCCTTACGCCAAGGGGGGTAAGAGTAATTTTGAATAATATTATCGATAAAACAAGTGAAAACATTCATGTCAGTCCCCATATGTTACGACACTCTTTTGCGACTCATTTATTAGATGGGGGTGCTGATTTGAGAAGCGTTCAGGAAATGCTCGGGCATGTAAATTTAAGTACTACGCAAATATATACGCATATTTCAAAAGAACAAATAAAACGAGCGTACATGAAACATCATCCTCGTCAAGTAAAGGAGAATACTAATGAATAGTGTCAATGAAAGTAAGATAAGAAAAAGAGGCTTTGAAAAAGTGTCTTTAGAAAGTTATCTAAAAAGTAATAGTAATGCTAGTGTAGAAAATTACCAAACGATTAAGATGCCTCTAAGAAAGACTTTTCAAAGTGCAGGATATGATTTTTTTGCACCATATAGTTTTGTTTTATTACCAGGAGATAGTATTTTGCTACCAACAGGAATAAAAGCTTATATGCAAGAAACGGAATTCTTAGCCATATACATCAGAAGTAGTTTAGGTGCTAAAAAAGATATTGTAATGAAGAATTCTGTAGGAATAATTGACTCAGATTATTATAATAATAGTGGCAATGAAGGTCATATCTTTTTAGCCTTAAAAAATACTAGTAACACATTATGGAGTGTATCGGCAGGAGATGCTGTAGCCCAAGGAATATTTCAAAAATATTTGACAGTAGATGATGAAGAAAAAGAACTTCAGCAAAATCGTTTGGGTGGATTTGGAAGTACAGGAAAGTAGGATATATGATAAAATTAGAAAAAGCAAATATTGAAGATGCAAAAACATTATTAGCCATTCAAAAGGAAGCTTTTGCAAAATACGCTAAAATATATGGCGAATTTGATTCTAACCCTTATAATATGGATTTGCACCGGATGGAATTTAATATAAAATATCGTTATGGTAAATATGTTAAAATAATGAATGATGATGAAATAATTGGTGGCATTTTCGCATTCATTACTGATGATCCTGGTACAATAAAACTAGCACAGTTTTATTTAAAAGAGGCTTATCAACATCATGGTATTGGTAAAGAGGTACTACAGGAATACATGGATAATTTTGAAAATGCAAAATTATGGTATGCCGATACAATTATGGAAGAAGAACATAATGTGCATTTTTATAAAAACTTAGGTTTTGAAGTTTTTGACATTGAAGAGGAGCATGAAGGGTTAAACTTTGTAACCTTCGTTAAACGAAATGGCGCTAAAAATTAAAAATTTTTTCAAAAGTTTAATAGGCACCAAGGCTTTTTACAAAAAGGTAATAATAATTGCTGTACCTGTTATGCTGCAACAAGGTATCACTTCATTTGTCAGCCTTCTAGATAATCTTATGGTAGGAAGTTATAATAGTTTAGCTATGACCGGAGTAGGGGTAGCCAATCAAATATACTTTATTTTGCAGGTTGTCTTAGTGGGTGGTTTAGCAGCTGCAGGAATTTTTCTTGCCCAGTATTTTGGAGCAAAAGATGAAGAAGGAATTAAAAATAGTTTTCGTTTTAAACTCCAATATGGTTTAATCGTTTTAATTGTAGCGTTGCTATTGTTAACGTTTTATAGTGATGTTTTTATTAAAGCGTTTTTGACATCTCCTGCTTCAATTGAAGATGGAAAACAAATATATGATTATGCTCAAAAATATTTATATTTAATGATGATAGGTATCGTACCATTTATTATAAGTCAAATATATGCGACAACCTTACGGGAAGTTGGCTCACCAAAATTGCCACTATATGCGGGTATTATAGCTTTCTTTGTTAATTTTGTGATTAATTTCCTTTTAATTAATGGTCACTTTGGTTTTCCAAGATTAGGAATTGTGGGAGCAGCTATCGGGACAATAACTTCAAGATATGTAGAGTGTCTTTTTCTTTTACTTGCGACACATTTAAATCATAAAAAATTTCCTTTTATGAAGAAAATATACTCTACCATTAGAGTGCCAGTATACCTTTCAAATCGTATCGTAATTAAGGGCACACCGCTTATTTTAAACGAATTTCTATGGTCATTTGGTATGACAAAATTACTTGTTTATTACTCAGAACGAGGAACAGAAGTACTAAAAGCCTTTAATATTTCGAATACTGTTACCAATTTATTTTTTATCGTTTTTAGTGCTTTAGCAACCGCCATATCAATAATTATAGGACAAGCTCTTGGAGCAGGAAGGTTAGAAGAAGCCAGAGATAATGTTAAAAAACTTCTCGCTTTTGCCATTTTTGCGTGTATTATATCAGGAATTATCTTAGCAATTATTTCCCCATTTATACCATATCTTTACAAAGATATTACGAGTGAGGTAAGACATATGGCGACAGCTTTTATGCTGATAATCGCTGTTTGTATTCCTATTTTTGGATTTAACTCAGGATGCTTTTTTACCTTAAGAGCAGGAGGCGTGACAGTAGTAACTTTTCTTTTTGACGCCTTCTACGTTTGGGTAGTCAATATCCCATTAGCCATCATTTTAATAAGGTTTACGGATCTTTCGATAATACCATTGTATTTTATCGTTCAAGCATCTGATTTAATTAAATCAATAATAGGTTTTTCAATTGTAAAAACGGGAGTGTGGGTTAAAAATATCACGACTGTAAAACAATAAAGAACAGGCAATCAAGAAAAAAACTTTTCTGAATGGATGGTTTTGCCTCTTGTTTGCCTTTTTTAAATGGATTTAAAATAAAATAGGTTTTATTTCTTGTAAAATATGCTAATAAATGGTATAATACATATTGGCAAAAAAAATACACACAAAAGGGAGTGCGTCGTCCTGTTGTTAGGTGGCGGAGCACGTTGAACTTTTGGAGGCCACAAACAAAATAAAATAAAAATAAAGGAGATTTAAATTATTATGGCTGTAATTACAATGAAGCAATTACTAGAAGCAGGAGTTCATTTCGGTCATCATACTCGCCGTTGGAACCCTAAAATGAAAGAGTATATTTTTGGAGAAAGAAATGGTGTATATATCATTGACCTTCAAAAAACTGCAGATAAGATTGAAGAAGCTTACGCTGCAATGGTAGAAATCGTACGTAATAATAATAAAGTATTATTCGTAGGAACAAGAAAACAAATTCAAGACATTATTAAAGAAGAAGCAACTCGTGCTGAACAATACTATGTTGATAAACGTTGGCTAGGCGGCACAATGACAAACTTCAAAACTTTACGTAAATCAATTGCCAAACTTCATCGTTATGAAGAAATGGAAAATGATGGAACTTTTGAAATGTTACCTAAAAAAGAAGTTATTGCTATTAAGAAAGAAAAAGCTCGTTTAGACGGTTTCTTTAGTGGTATTAAAAATATGCAACAACTTCCTGGTGCAGTATTTGTTGTTGACCCTAAAACTGAACACAACGCTGTTGCTGAAGCACGTAAATTACATATACCTGTATTTGGTTTAGTTGATACTAACTGTGATCCAGATGACGTTGACTACGTTATTCCTGCAAATGACGATGGCGTACGCGCTGTTCGTTTAATCGTTGGTATTATGGCAAACGCTGTTATCGAAGGTAATGGTGGCGCTGTTGAACCTTATACTCTTCCAGAAGAAGAACAAACTGAAGAAGCAAAAGTTGAAAACACTCCAAAAAGTGCAAAAACTAAAAAAAGTGATAAACCACAAAGAGCTCCAAGAGCCCCAAAAGCTCCAAAAGTAGAAGCTCAAACTGAAGAAACAAAAGCTGCACCTGCTGAAGAAACTGCTCAAGTTGCAGAAGAAACAAAAGCTGACGCATAAGCTGAGGCTAAAGCTGAATAGTTATAAGTATATTAAGAGGAGAAAATAATAATGGTAAATGTTGCTCTAATTAAAGAATTAAGAGAAAAAACTGGTGCCGGCATGATGGATTGCAAAAAAGCCTTAGTTGAAACTAATGGCGATATCGAAGCTGCTGTAGACTGGTTACGTGAAAAAGGTATTGCAAAAGCTGCTAAAAAAGCAAGTCGTATTGCTGCTGAAGGTCTTTGCGATGCTACATTTGATGGCAATTATGCTTATATTTTTGAATTAAATTCTGAAACAGATTTCGTTGCTAAAAACGAAAAATTCTTAAACTTAATGAAAAAAATAGCAGAAATTTGTGTTAAAAATCATGCTAAATCTGCAGAAGAAGTAATGAATGCAGGTGGAGAACAATTAGTAGTTAATGCAACTGCTACTATCGGTGAAAAAATTAGTTTACGCCGTGTAGAAATGGTTGAAAAAACAGATTCACAAGTATTTGGTTTTTATAAACATATGGGTGGAAAAATTGCAACACTTGTTGTATTAGAAGGCGGCGATGCTGAAACTGCTCGTGATATTAGTATGCATGTTACTGCATCACATCCATTGTATGTTTCTAAAAATGACGTTCCAAGTGATTATCTTGAAAAAGAAACTCATATTCAAATGGAATTAACAAAGAATGATGAAAAACTTGCTGGAAAACCTGAGGCTGCTCTAGCAAAAATCGTTGAAGGTAAAGTAAATAAACAATTAAAAGAAATCTGCTTATTAGATCAAGTATATGTTAAAGGTACTTCTAATGAAACAGTTTCACAATTCTTAGCAACTAAGAAAGCAAGCGTTGTTACATTTGTTCGCTATGAAGTTGGCGAAGGTATGGAAAAACGTGTTGATGACTTCGCTGCAGAAGTAGCTGCTGCTGCTAATGCTGCTGCAAGTAAAAACTAAAACTAAAATTAAAAATTTATACATAAAATACATATCTGAAAAGGAGGAAAAGATGAAACGAGTTATTCTAAAACTTAGTGGTGAAGCCCTTTCAGGTGGAATTGGCACTTGTATTTGTGCTGAAAATGTGAAAAAAATAGCTCAAGAAGTAAAAGCTTTATACGATGAAAATGTCCAAATTGGAATAGTTGTTGGTGCTGGAAACATATGGAGAGGTCGAGATGCTTCTTTAAATGAAATGGAAAGAGCTTCTGCCGATTATATGGGTATGCTTGGAACAGTTTTGAATGCCTTAGCTCTTCAAAATGCTCTAGAAGGATTAGGTATTGAAACAAGAACAATGACATCGTTATCGATACCTAGTGTTGCAGAACCTTATCTAAGAAGAAAAGCTTTACATCACTTAGAGAAAAATAGAGTTGTTATTTTTGCAGGAGGAACTGGTAATCCTTTCTTCTCTACAGATACTGCAGCAGCACTTAGAGCTGCAGAGATGCATGCGGATATGATTTTAATGGCTAAAAATGGGGTTGATGGTGTTTATACAGCCGACCCTAATAAAGATCCTAAAGCTACTAAATATGATGTTTTAACTTATGATGAATTATTAAGAAAACATCTTGAAGTTATGGATTTAACAGCTGCAACACTATGTAATGAAAATAATATTAAGATATTTGTCTTTGATATGAATGTTGCAGGAAATATTAAACGTGCTATCAATGACCATTCAATTGGAACATTGATTCAAAAATAGAGAATCTAGAGGAGGATAAAATAATGCCTACACAAGTAATTAAACAATGTGAAGAAAAAATGCAAAAGAGTGTTGAATCAGTCAAAAAAGAATTTGCAATGGTTCGTACTGGTAAGGCTAATCCGAACATTTTAAATAATGTTATGGTTGAGTATTGGGGTTCTGCTACACCTCTATATCAAATCGCAAGTATTTCAGCCCCTGATCCACAAACAATTACAATTAAACCATACGACAAATCAGTTCTAAAAGGAATTGAAAAAGCTATCTTAGCAGCTGATTTAGGTTTTAATCCAATTAACGAAGGTGAATTAATTCGTATTCCTATTGCTCCATTGACAGAAAGTACACGTAAAGAATTAGTTAAACAAGTAAAAAAACTTACAGAAGAAAACAAGGTTGCTATTCGAAATATCAGACGCGATGCGATTGATCAATTAAAGAAATTAGAAAAAGATAGTTTAATTTCCGAAGATTTATTACGTAAATATAGCGAAGACGTTCAAAAATTAACGGATAAATACATTGCTAACATAGATGCTCTTGCTAAAGAGAAAGAACAAGCAATCATGGCCTTTTAATAGTAGATAGAATTGTTACAAACGTTGTGATTAGCGCAGCGTTTGTTTTTTATAAAAAGTGGATTTTAGAAACAAGAGGAAATAATATGGAAGATAGATATCTTTTGTTAAAATGCCCGAAATGTGGGGGAAAAATTATATTTTCGACTAACCAACAAATCGCAACATGTGATGACTGTGGATCGCTTATTACTTTACCTAGAGTTATGTATAATGATTCTTTATCAGTTGAAAAAAGAACCGCAATTATTGAAAAATTCAATAAAGCGACAGATTTTCAATTAGATTTTCAGTTTCATCGGGCTTATAATATTTATGATAAAATAATCAAAGCTAATGAAAATAATAACTTCGAAGATTATTACCCTTATTGGTGTAAAGTTTTAGCTCAATATGGGATTTTATATGAATTAAATGATTATTTAGAACCCAAGGTTGTTCCTAATAGAACATCATTTGAGAGTATTTTTAATAATCCTAATTATTTAAAGGCTCTTGAACTAGCTTCTCTTAATATTCAAACAATTTTGAAACAAGAAGCTACTAAAATAGATAGTGCGATAAAGAAAATTCAATATGGAATTTTTGATTATGCTCCTAAAAATGTTTGTATATACATAGATGATAGTGATAATAATCCTAAGAAAGAAAGAGATTTGCGTATACTAGAAGATGTCAAGCGCACCTTAAAAGCTCGGGTTTTAACTTACCAAACGAGCGAAGGGATGATAAATCTTTTAAATAAGGAGTTAATGGAAACAAAACTCTTTGGCTTAATAAATAACTCCCAAATGATGATTGTAATAAGTTCAGCTTTTAATCATTTTATGGCTAATTATTTTAGAAATACTTGGTCCAGATTTAATCACAAATATCAAAAAACTGAAACAGCCGATAACCGCTTGATAGTATTAACAGATATTGATGTTGCAGGAATCGATGAAAAAGGACTTGGTGTTAAAAAAGATCAAATAGTTTCCCTTAGAAATCCTCGCCATTTAGCAATTTTAAATGCTTTAATAGATGCTAATATTAAAAAAATAAAACTTTCTGATGAAAAAGAATATCGCGCTGAAGAAAAGTATTTAGAAATTAATGAGTCAATTCAAAATGAAAAATATGATGAAGCGAAGGCTGCTTTAAATATCTTGATTGAAGAAGGATGTAGTAGTTCAATAATTTGGTTTTATTCTTATCTCGTTAGGAATAAAATTAAGGGTATAGAGTTAGATAATAAAAAACTCATTGATCCACGACTAGACTATTTCTTTAACAAAGCATATCAAACCGCACCATTCTTAGAAAAAATAAAACTATACGATTATATAAACACTTGTTTAGATCGTTTAACGATCCTTGATGAAGTAGACGAAAATTATGAAAAGGAATTGCTCAAAGCCCAAAAAGAAATGCATGCAAAGCGTAAACTCCTTTTAATACGCGATTTTTCATTAATATTTATTTTGAATATTTTAAGCTTTGCGACCCTTTCTTTAGGTAATATCGCAATGATTATTATTGCTGTCCTACTTTTTGGTTCATTTTACGCTTATGCAATAAGAAGATACATCATGAGTATAAGTATTGAAAAAATACCAGATGGCTTACGAAATAAAGTAGACGTTAAAAAATACTTCTACCGCATAAAAAAAGAATTAACTCCCGAACAAGCTGCGCGCTTTATTCCTGGTCCATATGCGAAAAAAACCAAATTATTTGCTAATGTAGTTTTAATTATAGCGGTAGCATTCACATTTTCTTTTTTTATCAAGGAATTATCAGTTAAAATTCAGAATAGTGATTTAAACTATTATTATGTATTTAATCGTGTTGTCATAACTGGTGGTAATGATAAAGACATCGTTATACCATCAAGAATTGGTTTAAGAAATGTTTATAAAATAGCTAATAAAGCATTTTATAAAAATGATAAACTAGAAACACTAGAGTTTAAATATGGTACAATAATAATAGGTGATGATGCTTTTGCGAAATGCTCTAATTTGCAAAGCATAACTTTACCAGCTTCACTTAGAAGAGTTGGTGGTAGAGGAAAAGAATCGTTTAGAGATTGCAATAATGTAAAGAAAATTCAATATTCCAAAATATCAGGCATCCGTATGGAGGATTTATTTGGGGATGATTGGATTGAAAAAATGGATCAACTTCAAACTTCATAAAGAAAGGAATTGATGAAGTGGAACATCAAGAAAAAAAATTACATATAACAAAAATTCCCAATCACTTGGCTTTAATCCTAGATGGTAATGGCAGATGGGCTTTGAAAAGAGGCCTTAAGCGCTATGAAGGTCATCAAAAAGGTATTGAAACTCTAGGGGAAATTGCACGTGCGGCTTTTAATAAGGGTATCAAGTATTTAAGTGCTTATGTGTTTAGTACCGATAATTTCAAAAGAAGTAGTATTGAAGTAAATTTTCTAATGTCACAAGCAAAAAACTATTTTAAAAAATATTTGGATACACCACAAGAAAAAGAAGAGTATACCTTACATATAATAGGTGAATTAACTAATCTTGATGATGAATTAAAACTTTTAATAGAAAAAGTTAATAATAAAAATAGTAAAAATTCTTATCATTTAATTTTGGCTTTTAATTATGGTAGTCAAGAAGAAATAGTTAATGTTACGAAGAAAATCGCATATCAGGTAAAAGAGGGAAATCTTGATGTTAATGATATTACGAAAGATATCATTTCGAAAAATTTATACACGAATGCTTTTCCACCAGTTGATTTTTTAATTAGAACTAGTGGAGAGTTAAGATTAAGTAATTTTATGTTATGGCAACTATCATATAGTGAACTTTACTTCACAGATGTATTATGGCCTGATTTTAATAGTCTTGAATTAGAAAAAGCTTTAATTGATTTTGAAAAAAGAGAACGAAGATTTGGAAAGGAACACACATAATGAAAAAACGTACTATCACGGCAGTATTAATGGTATTAATAATGGGGCCACTTTTAGTTGTTGGTTCATGGGGATTTTTACCTCTAGCAATGTTTTTAATCTATATTGCAGGATATGAAGTATTAAAGATGTTTGAAAAAAAAGACCCAGTATTTAAATACCCTAAATACATCGTTCCTTTGTATTCTTCGTTAACAAGTTTACTATGGTTTGTTACAAATGATTTCTATGTTGTTATTATAATGATTATAATAGGAATTTTTATAGCTCTTATGCTTTCCCTTCTTATAAAACAACTTAAAATTAAAAATGGTTTGCAGATGATTTTTGTCTATTTGTATACAGGTGTAATGCTTAATATGGCAATATCCATCCGTTTTTTATCAACAACAACGAGCAAATGGTTCTTTACTAATGGTTTTTATTTAATCGCATATTTATTGATTACAGTATTAATGACCGATACTGGCGCATATTTTATGGGAACATTCTTTGGAAAACATAAAATGTGTCCTAAAATTAGTCCTAACAAAACGTGGGAAGGATCATTATTTGGTACTATATTTGGAATAATAAGTGGAACAGCTGTATACTTTTTATTTTCAAAACTGTTTGGAACATCCATAATTCCTATTTTTCATCACTATACAACAGGGTTTGAATTAACAATTATTGTCCTTATTAGTTTACTTCTTTCTGTTATGGGTCAACTTGGGGATTTATTTGCATCGGTTCTTAAAAGAAGATATCAAATCAAAGACTATGGTACCATTTTTCCTGGTCATGGTGGTGTAATGGATCGCTTTGATAGTACAATTTTTGCAGGTAGTACTTTATATATATTATTTGTTATCGTTGGGGTGATTTAATAATGAAAAGACTCTTTATTTTAGGAGCAACAGGGTCAATAGGCCTCCAAACAATTGATATCATAAGAGCTAATCCTAAAGATTATAGTTTAGAAGCATTTTCTTTTAATAATAATTTAGAAAAAGCACTTGAGATAATTGAAGAGTTTAACCCATCTTTAGTAGCGACACCAAATGATCATAATTATCAGTTTTTAAAAAAAAGCTATCCTAACATAAAAATTGAAAAAAATATTTTGATGGTGGTAACGCATAAAAAAGATGAAAACAATAAAGATGATTTTGTAGTAAACGCATTAGTTGGAAGTGTTGGCCTTATTCCTAGCAAAGAAACCTTAATGGCAGGACGCACTTTACTTCTCGCTAATAAAGAATCCTTGGTGATGGCGGGAGATCTTTTAATGAAACTAGCAGCAGAAAAAAATCTAAAAATAGTGCCAATTGATAGTGAGCATTCGGCAATAATGCAAGTTTCAGAATTGTGTAATAAAAAAGAAATTTCTAAATTGTTGTTAACTGCAAGTGGAGGATCTCTTTATCACTTAAAAAGATCGGAATTAAAAGATGTAACCGTTGAACAAGTTTTAAAACACCCTAATTGGAAAATGGGATCGAAGATAACGATAGATAGCGCTACTTTGATGAATAAGGGATTTGAAATAATTGAAGCATGTTACCTTTTTAATACAACTCCTCGAAACATCGAGGTTGTCATCCATCCTGAAAGTATCATTCATTCGATGGTGGAGTTTATTGATCACTCGGTTATTGCTCAATTGGCCGTTAGTGATATGCGAATACCAATTTTATACGCCCTTAATCATCCACATCATAAAGAAAACAATTTATCAAAAACGTTAGATTTTCAAACTTTCAAAACGTTACATTTTGAAACACTGGATAATAAGCGTTTTCCATGTGTAGAGTTGGCGATAGATGCCTTTAACAAAAAAGGATTTTATCCAACGATACTAAATGCTGCTAATGAAGCAGCAGTTAAATTATTTTTAGATAAAAAAATAACATTTGATCAAATAGAAATAATAATTAAAAACACAATTGAAAAAGCTACGCAAAATGTGTGGCAAATTATTGGTAATTATCCATATGACTTTGAACACATAATGAAAGTCGATGAAATTATCAAGACATATATTTATAAAGAATACCAAATAGAAGGGGGAAAATATGAGAATATTTGAATTAGCTATTACATGGACCGGTATTGGTAATACTTTATTAGGCCTTTTATCGTTTATAATAATTCTTGGTATAATTGTAATGATTCATGAAGGAGGTCACTTCTTTTTCGCGAAGAAGGCAGGAATACTTTGTTATGAATTTTCAATAGGAATGGGTCCAATAATTTATTCTAAACGATTTGGGGAAACGCTTTTCTCCATAAGACTTTTCCCAATTGGTGGATTTGTTTCAATGGCAGGAGAAGAAGTAAATAGTGATCCAATTCATGGCGTTGAACAATGTAAAGTAATTATGGAAAATGGTATTATTACAAAAATTATGCCATACAATCCTAAAAGTGATTCATTTCCTGATGAACCTTATTATTATGTTCGTAAGCACGATCTCTTAGGTACTAAAGATGGTGGTGCAGAAGATTTATACATGGATTTAGAGCTACTTAATGATTTAGATTATACGAAGTATCGTGAAACAGGTCATATTATTCCTGATCTCAACAAAGGAGAAACAAAGAGATATTTTGTATCAAGAAATGCCTTTATTCATATGAGTAAAAAACAAGCCTACCAATTAGCTCCTTACGAAAGAACTTTCGCCTATAAACCTTTAGGTCAACGTTTCTTAGCCGTTGTTGCAGGTCCAATGATGAATATCGTTCTAGCAGTTATTGTTTTCTTTTTTATGGGAATTTGTCAAGGATATCCCGATAATAATAGTTTAGCTGTCAACGATATTAAGAATTCGCCACTTGAAATAGCAGGAATAGAAGAAGGAGATGAAATATTATTTATTTCCGATAAAGATACCGCCCCTTCTGAAAATCAATATTTTAAAAAAATGACTGATCTTCGTCGTACAATGAGTAGTTATACCATTAATAATAAATACGATAATCCTACTTTCCAAGGGAATGTTCTTTACGTAACATATAAAAGTAAGAAAACAGATTTGATTAAAACTACAGCTGTTTATCCAAGGGTTATTATTAATATGTTTGAACTAAACGTTTTAAATAATAAAGACGGCAAGAGCCCTTTCGAAATTGTCGAACCAGTGGAAGGATCGCTTTTCTATGGACATAATTTGATGACTTGTGATGTTATCAAATCGATTGAAACAAGCGGTAAAGTTTATACTTTAGGAGATGAAGGTAATCTTAAGACAATAGCTGATTTATTGGCATTCTGCTATAGCAATGAAACAGCTAAAAAACAAAATTATACCTTTAGATTCACCCATTATGTAGATAGAAATGATGATGGCACCATTAAAGAAGGTAGCACAACTGAAGAAATAGAAGTTCCTGTAACAACAAGATATGATAGAGCAGCATTTGAGTCTCAAGATGTTGAAGTTGCAGCCCTAAAATTAGGATTTTCTCAAACGATATCACGAACCCAAATTTATAAATATTTGTATATGCCTTGGGTAGATACTGGTAAAGCTTGTGCAATGGTCTTTAAAACACTTTGGCTTTTAATAACTAATAGAACGGTTGGTATTAGAGACTTAAGTGGATTCGTTGGAATTGCTTCAGCTACTGTTACAATGGTTCGACTTGGAATTAGTAGATTATTATACTGGATGGGATTACTCAGCGCTAATATTGCGATTATGAATTTACTACCATTACCGGCTTTAGATGGTGGACGTCTAGCATTTTTGGGATATGAGGCGATTACTAAAAAACGAGCAAATCAAAAAGTCGAAAACATTGTCCACACCGTTGGTTTTGTTTTGTTGATGATTCTTTTTGTATTTGTAACATTTAATGATATAATCAAATTATTTATAAAGTAAAATATGAGGAAGAAATATGAAACAAAGTTTATTATTCGCACCAACATTACGCGAAATACCAAAAGAAGCAGTTATTAAAAGTCATCAAATGCTTTTAAAAGGTGGATATATCAAAATGAATGCAGCAGGTATTTATACATATCTTCCTTTAGCATATAAAGTAATTACTAAGATTGAAACAATCATAAGAGAAGAATTAAATAAAATTGGTTGTTCCGAACTTTTAATGCCCGCACTCCAACTTAAAGAACTATGGCAAGAAAGTGGTCGTTGGGACAACTACGGAAAAGAAATGATGCGGTTAACTGATAGACATGATCGTGATTTTTGCCTAGGACCAACTCATGAAGAAGTTATAACTTCAGTAGTAAGAGATTACGTGACAAGTTATAAGAAAATGCCTTTAGCTTTATATCAAATACAAACAAAATTTAGAGATGAATTCCGTCCTCGTTTTGGATTAATGCGCGGAAGAGAGTTTATTATGAAAGATCTCTATACTTTCCACGCTAATTGGGAAGATTTAGATGTTTGGTATCTTAAGGTAAAAGCTGCATATCAAAATATTTTAAATCGCCTCCATTTACATTTTAGAAGTGTGAGAGCTGATAGTGGTCAAATAGGTGGATCATCAAGTGAAGAGTTTATGGTTCTTTGTGAAATAGGTGAAGATACAATAGCATATAGTGATTCTTCTGATTTTGCTACAAACATTGAATTAATGGATCTTCATGAAGGTGACAAATCACCTGATGGTGTTGGAACAATTCACCTTGCAAAAGGAATTGAAGTAGGACACATTTTTAAACTAGGAACAAAATATTCTGAACCTATGAATGCTTATTTTGTTGATAAAGATCAAGTAAAAAAACCAATTATTATGGGATGTTATGGCATCGGCGTAAGTAGATTAATTATGGCTATCGTTGAACAAAATAGTACCGATGAAGCAATTGTATGGCCTACTAGCGTTGCTCCATATAAAATTCATATCTTACCTTTAGCGAAAGAAGGAACAATAACTTATCAAAAGGCTAATGAACTTTATGAAACGTTAACTAAAAAAGGCTACGAAGTTCTATTAGACGATCGTGATGAACGCCCCGGTGTTAAGTTTAAAGATGCCGATTTAATTGGTGCGAGATATCGTGTTATCTTTGGTAAAAATGCCGAAAATGGTTTTGTTGAAGTAAAAGATTTATTTAAAGGAACGATGGAGGAAGTTAATATTGATGACTTATCATCATTTAACTTTGAATAAATAAAATGGTTTTTAACGCTTTATATATTATTTTCTTTTTAGGATCATTAGTAGTTTTTTTAAAACTGCTATTTGCATCTGAATTTCATAAGTTTTTTAAACAAGGTAGAATTCTAGAAATAAGAATAGGTTACTGTTTAGTAGCAATTATTTGTAGTTATCTTACAAGTAGTGCGATAATGAAATTTTTGGAAGTAATTACCAATTTAATAGTTAGAAAATCTGCATAAAAGATAATAAATGAATAATAATAATAGTGTACCAATTGCAAATATGTTTAATGAACAAAAGCAACAGTTGGTATTGTTAAAAAGGTAGAAATCTTTCTACCTTTTTTAATTTCTTGATATTTTTGAAATATGAGAATAAAATAATTTTATAAAAATTTAATAATTTTTGTATATTTTAGAAAAATTGTATCATACTAAACTTGAGGTGATACAATGAAAAATTGGGTTAAAAAAATTGGCCAAAATAAATTTCAGTTTTTCTTCTTTGTGGGGGTTTTAGCTTTATTATTAGTAGCGTTGGTTCTTGCAAGTACTATTCCTGCTAATGATAATCCAAATCCAAATAATCCGGATAATCCTGATAATCCAAATCCAAGTGAAGTCGTGACTTCTGTTGCGGAAAAGGTAAATTTACCTTTCAAAAGTGATCTAGAATATCAAGTTGTTCGTAAGTTTTACGAAAAAGATGGTACCAAAGAAGATCAAGAAAAGTCGCTAATTAAATATGGTACAAGTTACAGAACAAGCATGGGAACTAGTTTTGCTGCGAAAGATAATAAACCTTTCGATGTTACAGCTGCTTTGAGTGGAACGGTAACAGAAATAAAGGAAAGTCCTCTATATGGAAACTTCGTGGTAATTGAACATAAAGATGGTTTAAAAACTTATTACTATAGTCTATCAGAAGTTACCATCGCTGTAGGAGCTACTGTTAATCAAGGTACTAAAATAGGTGTTAGTGGTGAATCTGAAATTGATAAAGAAGCAGGCAACCATGTTTATTTCAAAGTATTAAAAGAAAATAAACATCTTAATCCTGAAAAAGTTATTGGCAAAGCTACCAATGAGATATAGAAGAAAGGTGTTAATAAACTGAAGGTTTGTTAACCTTTTTTTCATAAAGAAAGAGGTATAAAAATGGAAAAAATAGGTTTAGTATTAGGTGGAGGCGGAGCAAAGGGAGCATATCAGTTAGGAGTTTGGCAAGCAATATGTTTTCTTGGTTTTAGTGATAAAATAAGTGCTTTTAGTGGCGCATCCATCGGAGCTTTAAATGGTGTTCTTTTTGGAACTAGTACAATTGAAAAAAGTGAAAAAATATGGGAACTTTCCAAAGTTAAGCCTTTTAATAAAGATAATTTAAAATCAAAGGATAAGGCTTTGTATCATGTTTTAGGTGATGAAAAATACCGTGCGATGGATAACATCAAAAGAAATGCTTTTCTGTCATCAAAAAAATTAGAGCATTTAATCATAGATAATTTAAATTTTGAAGATGTTGTAAAAAGTGATAAGGAATTCTATGTCGTTTGTAGCAATAAAGAAAAACCCGTATATTATGATCTTAAAAAACTGACATGCGCTGATGACTTTAATAAAATTGTCCAAGCCACCGCATCTATTCCTCATCTTTTCAAACCTGTAAAATATCATGATTTAACTCTTACGGATGGAGGAATTACCGATAACGTACCGATTAAACCATTATTAGAAGAAGGATATAATAATATTATTGTCATAAAACTAAATAAGAATGCTTTTGATTATAGTGCGCTAGAAAAATCATACCCAAGTCTTAATATGGTTGTAATAGAACCAAAAGAAGATTTAGGAAACTTTATCAATGGTACTATTAATTTTTATGATGAAAAAATAGATGAGAGTGTAAAAAAAGGCTATCAAGATGGGTTGGCAGTGCTTGGTGATTACTTTATAGCACTTAAACATAAATATGAAAGCGTTACTTAAAAAAAAGGATTATTTAGCTAATTGCTAAATAATCTTTTTTTATTAGTTATTGAGATGAGATATGGTGATAAAGACTGATTGCTGTTACGATAAGTTGAGACAAGGAAAAGACTAGGATCTAGTGCGTTCGCGAATTCTTCCACTGCGTTTGCTTCGATAAAGCCTTCAGGATGTCCTGGATATAAAACTAAAATAATTAACATATTGTGTTTTTGGGCTTCCTTTAGAAGAATTTCTAAAGCTTTCATAGTAGAAAGAACAGTCGTCGTAATTTTTTTATTTCCTCCAGGTAAATATCCTAAATTAAACACTGCGGCATCAACACCTTTAGGATTTAAAAATTCATGAGAAAGATTATAAAAATTAATGTTATTATAATTAGATGTTAATTCTTTAGTCTTATTGATAGCTTCAATTTGAATATCATAAGCATCAATAGTGCCCGTTTTATTTAAACACTCCGCTATAAATAAAGTATCATGACCATTACCACATGTGGCGTCTACAATATGCATGTTAGGTTTTATATATGATTTCAGCATTATATGGGCCAATTCTATTATTTTATACATAAATCTCCTTGATAAATATTATTTTTACGCATGTATTTGTCAATTTCATTTAATACGACAAATTTTTTTAGTGTCCATATTGGTTCGATAAGTTCATCTTTTGGGGCATCGCCGGTTAAACGATGAATAACAATTGATGTAGGAAGATATCTTAACATCGTGGCTGTAATGCGAACAAAATCAGCAAGAGTAAGAAGTGCAAAAGGTTTCTTTTGATAGATTTCACCTAAGGTGGTATTTTTCATGATATGCAGCATATGAATTTTTACGCCAAATAAAGAAAACTTTGCTAGATATTTGGCATTTTCAATCATCATTTCTTCAGTTTCAGAGGGAAGACCATTGATTAAATGAACAATTACTTTTATTTTGGCCGCAATAAGCATATTGCAAGCTTTTTCAAAATCAGCTGTTGTATAACATAGATTTAAGTACTTTTGGGTGGTGGCATGAATACTTTGAAGCCCTAGTTCTATCCATACTTCTTTTTGCTTATTAATACAACTTAATAATTGAACAATCTCTTCATTAATACAATCAGGTCTTGTTGCGATACTGATGACCTTTATATTTTCATTAAGCGTTAAAAGACTATTGTAAACATTTTTTAAAGTATTGATATCAGCATATGTGTTAGAACCAGCTTGTAGATAAGCGATAAAAGAATCTGCGTCCCACTTTTTTTGAATGACTTTTTCAATGCTAGAGAATTGTTCTTCAAATGTTTTATTCTTATCCCCAGCGAAATCACCACTAAGGTTATTTGAGCAGTATATGCATCCTCCCACTCCTTTATTACCATCACGATTAGGACATGTAAAACCGGCATTTAAACTAATTCTTGCAACTTTTTCATGATATTTATATCGTAGATAATTGTTAAAAGTAACGTAATGTTTTTCATTGTTCATTAAATCTTTATAATCGTTCATAAGTTATTATATCCTTTAATATACAATTCATATTATAACAAAAATAGTTGTTTCCTGCAAGAAAAATAGGTTCTTATTTTGAAATAAAATAAATATAATGTTATTGGTGATATAATGGATGAATTGATAAAAGCAAGAGTACTTGAAGGAGCAAAAATACTTCTCAATGAAAGAAGTAATGTGCGTGATGTCGCAAGAAAATTAGGATGTTCAAAAAGTACTGTTCATAAAGATATGGCAGAAAGATTATTAGATCTTGATTATACTCTTTACATTGAAGTACAAAAATTATTTGAAATTAATAAACAAGAAAAACACCTAAGAGGTGGATCATCAACAAAATTAAAATATCAAAAGCAAAAAAATACCAATTAATTTCTTTACTAACAAAAGAAAATAGTGTATAATATACTAAAAAAAGAGGTATCACTATGTTTCTTAAGAAAAATCGCATTATAAGTGTTATTATTGTTCTATTAATTGCTGCGGTATCACTTGCTGCTAGTTTTTTTACATATTATTTTCTGAATAAAGTATTTGATGAAAATGAACTTACATATTATCTTTTAATGATATTTATTAGTTTATTAGTAGGAATTGTTGTTTCATGGTTGATAGGATTAATATTAAAAAATACAACAATAACAAAACCGCTGAATAGTATTTATATGATAGCTTTAACCATCAATTTTGCTTGGCGTTTTGCGGGATTTAAAGATTATAGTATTTTTATGATTGTTGTAATTGGCATTTGGGCAGTAGAGAAAATCATCAAATGGGGATGCACATTTAATAATTTAGAAAGTGTTGATGCACGTTTAATTAATATTAAAATAAGACATCCCAAAACTTATCTATTAATTGATTTCTTTTTGTTGAATCTAGTACCAATGATTGTCAACTTCACTTTAATGCTTTGTCCTCTTGCTTATATGGTGCCTTCAACGGGTTTTAATCTTTCAAGCATAATTGCTATTGTGCTTGCAGTAGCAGCGCTTGGGGTTAAAATTATTGCTGACATTCAGCTTCTTAAAAATAAAAAGAAGGGAATGGTTAAAATTGGATTATGGAATAGAAGTCGGCATCCAGATTATTTAGCTGAATTAATTTTTTGGTTCGCAGTATATTTAATTACTATCTCAATTAGACCAGAAATGTGGGGAATTTTCTTAGGACCTATTCTTAATTGTTTGCTATATGGGTTTATTATTATACCTCTTACGGAGAAAGTTTTACTTAAAACTTACCAAAATTATGAAAATTATCAGAAAACAACCAACAATTTACTTATTTTTCCCAAAAAGGTTGTAGAAGAAGTAAAAAAGTAAAACAAAATATTGAATAAAAAATACATCAGATTTAAAGTAACCATAGTTGATAAGGTGTTTAATGCTAGATACTTTATCAAATATAAAATACTTTTATCTGATGTTTTTATATTATATAAAACCTTTAACTTGCTTCAAAAAGGAGGAATTGCTATAATTTTGCTGGAGTTGATACACCATTGGCATTTGTTTTATGGATTATTTTCGCCGTAGTTTCATATTTTATTATGCCGTATTTTGCCCAAATAAGCACTGATTCAGAAAGTGTTATTAAAGAAGTAATTATCTACGGTCGTATAGTTTGCATATTTAGCATCGGTGTGTTTTTTGAAAGTATATGGAGTAAAATTCTCCAAGCGTATGGTGATATGAAAACGCCAATGATAGCTCAAACTATAGGTGCTATTGTAAATATCGTTCTTGACCCTATTTTAATATTTGGCCTCTTTGGAATTAAAGAGTTAGGAATAGCAGGTGCTGCCGTCGCAACTGTTGTAGGTCAAGTGGTTGCTGCCTTGATTGTAATGCATAAAGTGCTGTATAAAATTCCTAATATTAAACTTTTTCCCAAATATTTAAAGAAGATATACATTAGTGGTATTCCTAATATTTTAATGCAATCTGCCTATACATTTTATATTTTCGGATTAAATTTAATCCTTTCAGGGTTTTCTGATCAAGCAGTCACGGCCCTTGGCCTTTATTATAAGTGGCAAACCTTCTTTTTCATTCCTTTCGGTTCATTACAGACATGTATGGTTCCGGTCGTAAGTTACAACTACGCTGTTAAAGATATAGCTAGATGTAAAAAAATACTAAATGTTTGTTTATTATTAGGTGTTTGTTTGATGTTTATAGGAACACTTTGTTTTGAATTTATTCCAACACAAATGCTTAAAGTTTTTTCAGATGATAGTGAGGTTATCAAAATAGGAACGCTAGGTTTTAGATTTATTGGTATTAGTTTTATTCCACAAGTAACATCTTTAATATATCCTGTTTTTTTCCAGGCAGTTAATCATCCTGCTAAAAGTTCTTTACTAACAATAATTAGAACGGTTGTTTTGTTTGTTCCTTTAGGCTTTTTGTTTTCACGCATAGGTTTAAGTTACTTTTGGTTAACTTTTATTTTTACAGAGACGCTTACATCAATTGTGGGATATATTTTTTATCGTAACTTTCTATCAAAAAATACCCCTAATATGGTATAAACACCAAGGATTTCCTTGGTGTTTATTTTTTATTATTTTGTTTATTTAATTATCGAGGGGATTATTTGCTATTTCACTTACTATGATATTACCATAAGTTAAACTGTTTAGTAATGATGATAACATCGTTACTTTTTCCACAGGTACCTTAATTGTAATAGTAATGTTAGAAGTAAAACTTCGCTCAATAATTTGAAAATCTTTAATTATTTTTTCAATTTGATTTAAATAGGGGTACGAGAAACTGAGTTTTAAAATTGTATAAATAATTATCGGTTCGAGTTTTGCAATTTTTACTACTTCACTGGCAGCTTTACTATAGGCTCTCACAAGACCTCCTGCTCCAAGTTTAATTCCGCCAAAATATCTTATTACAACACAAATGATGTTCGTTAAATTGTTTTTGCGTAAAACTTCAAAAATAGGTGCACCTGCGGTACCTGATGGTTCTCTGTCATCATTTGTGCCACCATTTTGTCCACTACTTCCGACAATAAAGGCACTAACATGATGTGTGGCATCAGGATATTTTTCTTTTAATAAATTAATGTATTGTTTAGCTTCAGTTGTATTTTCAATATACTTTAAAAATGAGATAAAGGTACTTTTATTTACTTCATAAGTAAAAGTATATTCTTGTCGGTTTATGGTGTACATAAGATATCCTCGTTTTAAACAAATATGCGCATAATATTGTTAGTTTATCATCATATTCATTATATCATAAATAAATGAATTTAGCGTATTTAATACTAAGGGAAGTTTTAAATTTTGACAAATAGCCTTATCTCGTGTATACTATTTCATATGAGAAGGTGAAAATATGAAATCAAGTTATGAAGAATTATTTGATAATCTTACTACAGAAAAAGCTATAATCGCATATTTAAAATCTAAAAAATGGCATATTTCATGTGGAGAATCTTGTACTGGAGGTATGATTATTTCAAGACTTATTGGGGTGAGTGGAGCAAGTGACGTGATTGGCGAAAGTCATGTAACATATAGTGTTGAAGCTAAAAATAAATGGCTCAAAGTGCCTTTCGAAGTAGTAGAAGATAAAGGTGTTGTAAGTAGTGAGGTAGCGCGTTTAATGGTGATAGGTCTTCATGAATTGACCAAAGCTGAAGTTTGTGTAAGTGTTACAGGTTTTGCGGGACGCGATACAGAAGAAAGAACTGAAAATGATGGACTTTGTTACTTTGGAATAAAAATTAAGGATGAAATATATGTTTCTTCATATACCGCAAAAGGTAATCGTAATGAATCACGCGTCCTTCAATCGGGTTATATATTAAAGATGGTTTTAGAAAAATTGAAAACTTTTTGTTAGAGCTTATAACATTAAAAACGCTGACTTTTATTAACAATTTTAGGGGGTTATATCGTTTGAAAAAAAGGAGTCTTTATGGTATAATAGTTTAGTAAAAATCGGAGGATACAACATGGAAAACAATTATATTAATGAAGCGTTATTAAAACAAATTGCCGCACAATTAAACATTAAAGTTAGTCAAATACAAGCTGTATTAAACTTGATTGATGATGGAGCTACTGTTCCTTTTATAGCTCGTTATCGTAAAGAAGTTACAGGAAATCTTGATGAAGAAGAAATTCGTGCTATTTATCAAGAATGGGATTATGGACAAAAACTTGCTCAACGTAAAGAAGACGTTATGCGTTTAATTGAAGAAAAGGGCAAATTAACTGAAGAAATAAAAAATCAAATCATCAATGCAACAAAACTTGCAGTGATTGAAGATATATATCGTCCTTTTAAGGAAAAGAAAAAAACACGTGCAACAGAAGCTAAGAAAAAAGGATTAGAACCTTTAGCACAATATTTATTAACATTCCCAGTAGAAGGTGATGTAAATGAAGAAGCTGCTAAATACGTAACAGTTGAAGTTACAGAAGAACTTGAAAAAGAAGGTAAAGTTGTTAAAACAGTTGAAGAAGCACTTCAAGGAGCTATGGACATTATCGCTGAAATGGTTTCCGATGAACCACGTTATCGTACATGGATTAGAAATTACTTTAATCGTGCTGCATCTTTAAAAGCCGAAGTAAAAGATCCATCATTAGATGAAAAAGGCGTATATGAAATGTATTACAATTATTCTGAACCACTAAGTAGTGTAAAAGTACATAGAATTTTAGCTATCAATCGTGGTGAAAGTGAGAAAGTACTAAAAGTATCAATCGAAGAAGATGCACCATTTGTTCTTTCTTATATTTATAAAGATTTTGTTAAAAACCCTGAAAGCATTTCAGAACCATATGTTAAACTTGCAATTGAAGATGCTTATAAACGTTTAATAAAACCTTCGATTGAAAGGGAAATAAGAGCAGATTTAAAAGATACTGCAGAAAATCAAGCTATTCATATTTTTGGTGAAAATCTCCGCAATTACTTATTAACACCTCCTATGAAGGATAGAATTGTTCTTGGTGTTGACCCTGCTTTTAGAACAGGTTGTAAATTAGCAGTAGTTGACCAAACAGGAAAAGTATTAGAAAAAAGTGTTATGTATCCACATCAAAAATATCCTGGTGAAGATGTTCCAGCATCTCGCCTTGAAAATGCGTATTATATTTTTAAGACATTAGTTATGACTAATAATGTTGAAATCGTTGCGATAGGTAATGGTACAGCAAGCCGTGAAACTGAAAGCTTTGTAGCTAAATCATTAAAAGTTATTAATGAAGAATACGGCAAAAATATTAGTTATGTAATTGTAAGTGAAGCTGGTGCTTCAGTATACTCTGCTTCTGATCTTGCAAGAGAAGAATTCCCAGATTATGAAGTTGAGGAACGTTCAGCTGTATCAATTGCTAGACGTCTTCAAGATCCATTATCAGAATTAGTTAAAATAGATCCAAAAGCAATTGGTGTCGGACAATATCAACACGATGTTACACAATCAAAATTAAGTGATACTCTTGATTTCGTTGTTGAAACTGCCGTTAACCAAGTAGGTGTAAATATTAACACTGCCTCACCATCACTACTACAATATGTAGCAGGGTTAAATGCAGGTACTGCTAAAAAAATCGTTGCTTATCGTGATGAAAATGGTCGTTTCTTAAATCGTGAAGCGATAAAAGTAAAAGGTGTTGGACCAAAAGTAATGCAACAAGCGATAGGTTTCTTAAGAATTGTTGATGGTTCTGAACCTCTAGATATGACAGCTATTCACCCTGAAAGTTATGATGCCGCAAATAAGATTTTAACAAAATTAGGATTTACTTCAAAAGACTTAGGAACTGAAGCATTGACTGAAGCAGTTAAAAACGTTGATAAAGCAGCACTAATCGAAGAATTACAAATTGGTGAATATACTTTAAACGATATTCTTGATGCATTTGTATCACCAACTCGTGATCCACGTGATAAGATTGATGCACCAGTATTACGTAGTGATGTTCTTGATTTAAAGGATTTAAAACCAGGTATGGAACTTCAAGGAACTGTCCGCAATGTAGTTGACTTTGGAGCATTCGTTGATTGCGGTGTTCATGATGATGGTTTAGTACATGTTTCAAAAATGAGCAAAAAATACATTAAGCACCCACTTGAAGCAGTAAGTGTAGGACAAATTGTAAAAGTTTGGGTATTAGATGTTGATCTTAAAAAGAGCCGTTTACAACTTACAATGATTGATCCAAATGACACAACACCTAATCCACGTGAAAATAAAAAACAAGCAAAAAATACTAAAGCAAAAAACAAAGGAGAATAAACATGACATTCGATAAAGTAAAAGCTATCGTTGCGAAAGAATTAAACGTAGACGAAGAAAAAATTCAAATGGAAACACATTTAATTGAAGACTTAGGTGCAGATTCACTAGATGCAGTTGAATTAATAATGGCTCTAGAAGATGAATTTGGTATTGAAGTAGATGATGATGCTGCTCAAAACGCTAAAACAATTGGTGATTTAGTAAATTACATTGACAGCAAAATTAAAAAATAATAAATACATTTTATTCATATAATGTTATAAAGACTGCGTGAGATTTCTTACGCAGCCTTTATCAAATTTATAGGTTTCATCTTAATTATAATATAGTGATAATTTAGTGAATGAGAAAAGTTTGTTGGTGGTTATGATTTTAATCTTTGTGGAAAGGATACTGTTTTAAATTATTTATTCCGCGATACCTTTTGTGATGGGTATCAAGAAGTGCTTGATGAGCTTTTATGGAGACTAAAAATAATTGCTGAGTATTATTAATTTTCAACACTTGAAAAAGAAACAGCTTTGATGATGTATCGTTGCTTAAAGCCACTATTTTATATGGCAGATGTACTTAAAACTCTCGGTGATGATAAATTGGCAATTCAGAAGTTACTCGATGAAACCAAGTATTATTTAACACTGGACATTGGTTTTGGTGCTTATATGAATTAAAATAAATTAATCGCTGTGCTTATAAGCATAGCGTTTTTAATTTTTTAATAGAAAGTTTTTAATTTACAAAGCATTTTGAATAGTACAGATAAACTAGTAAAAACCATATTTAAAATATCAATAGAAAAAATACTTTTAAATTAACAAGCATAAATAGTTTGACATTCAATGTATTTTGGTGTATAATTGTATTAGTAAAGAAAAAGAGAGGTCTTATCATGGAAAAAGAACAAACTGTGAAAGTAAAAACCCCAGAACAAATAAAACTAGAAAAAGAGAAAGAAAAGGAAAAGGCCAGACTAAAGGCTCAAAAAGAAAAAGAAAAGGAAAAGGCCAGACTAAAGGCTCAAAAAGAAAAAGAAAAGGAAAAGGCCAGACTAAAAGCTCAAAAAGAGAAAGAAAAGGAAAAAGCTAAATTAAAGCTTCAAAAAGAAAAAGAAGCTGAAAAACTTCGTCTTGAAAAGGAAAAAGAGAAGGAAAATGCCCCAAAACCCGCTTCTAAGAAAGCTGCTCCTAAAAAGCCTCTTACAGAAAAAGAAGTTATAAAGGAAGCAATGAAAAAAATTAGTGGCCCTTCTAGTGGCGTTTATGTGGCGAATAAAGGAGCAGTAATTAAACAAACTCCGACGGTTAATGAACCACGTCAACGAAAGGCTAAAGTATCAAAGAAAGAAAAAGAAGTAAAGGTTGAAGAAGTAAAACCATTACCAAAGAAAAAAGTTAAAGTATTTACTAAAGAAGAAAAACTTATGTACAAAAAACTTGGTGAATACTTTAATTATATTGCTAATTTAACAAATGTTGTTGAAGAAAAAACGATGGATAAAAAGGGGATACCTGATTTAACTCTTGGCGAACTTCATGTTGTAGAAACGGTAAATGAATTTAATGGTGAACCAATGACTAAAATTGCGGATGAATTGAAGGTTACTGTCGGTTCACTTACGATAGGTGTTAATAGACTAGTTCAAAAAGAATATTTAGAAAGAATAAGAGATGAAAAAGATCATCGAATAGTACGATTAGTTGTAACACCAAAAGGTAAAAGAGTTTTAAAATTCCATGACAAATTCCATGAGGATATTTTGTTAGCAGTATTAGACGGAGTTACAATTCGTGATGCGTCTAAAGTTATGGCACAATTTACAAGAGTAATTGAGAATTATTATAAAGTTTTTAATGCAGGCATTAATGAAAAGGAGATGAATAATAATGCTTCAGAAAGAAGAACAAAAGAAGCAAGTAGCACTTCGTCAAAGAAAGCGTAAAGAAGTGTATGAAAAATTAGATAACAATAGCATAGCGATATTTCATTCTGGTTATATAACATTTATGAGTGCCGATGATACATTCCCTTTTGTTGTAAATAATAACTTCCATTATTTAACAGGCTTAGATGAGGAAAACATCATTTTAACAATTGCTAAATTCAACAATCAGTATTATGAAAATTTATTTATTGATGAAAACGATGAATTATTAGTAAAATGGGTTGGTGCTAAATATACTAAAGAAGAAGCAAGCGAAATATCGGGTATAAGCTTAGATGATATTTTGTACCAATCTGAGTTTTCAACTTTTATGAGTAATCATTTACAGATGTTACGTTATTCTAAGGGAGTGGCAGAAAATGTTTATTTGGATTTGGAACGCCGTGATCTTCCTAATTATACTACTTTCGCGATAGAGTATGCGAAAATGTTGAAAGAAAACTATCCAAGTGTAAATATTAAAAACAGCTATCAAATGGTTGTTAATCTTCGTATAATAAAAGATGAAACCGAAATAGCGTTAATGAAAGAAAGTATCGAAACAACAAGACTTGCGATATACAATGTTATGAAACATCACAATGAATTGAATAACGAAGCGTTAGCTAATGCTTATTACAATTTCGAACTTGACCGTGCAAATAAAATTGTATCATTTGGTAGTATTATGGCATCTGGTATGAATGGGACTGTTTTACATTACCGCAAAAATAATTCAAACATAAATAAAGATGATTTACTTTTAATGGATGTTGGTGTATATACTGCCCATTATGCAAGCGATATTACTAGAACAATTCCTGTATCTGGTAAATTCACTCCACGCCAAAGAGAAGTTTATGAAGTAGTACTTAATTGTAATAAGAAATGCTGTTTATATGCCAAAGCGGGTATGACTTGGAAAGAACTTAATGATTATGCTAAGAAACTTCTTGCTGAAGGGTTGAAGAAATTAGGTATAATAAAAGAAGATAGTGAACTATCTAAATATTATTTCCACTCAATTGGCCATTCATTAGGTCTTGACGTTCATGATCCTTGCTTCCAACCATTAGGTTTAAAAGAAGGAATGGTTATAACAATTGAACCAGGATTATATATTCCTGAAGAAAAAATAGGCATTCGTATTGAAGATGATATTCTTATCACAAAGGGTGAAGCTATTGTCCTTTCAAAAGATATCGTAAAAGAAATAGATGATATTGAAACAATGATGAAGTAAAAAATATCTCTTTTTTCGCAAATTAAAAAACTATTAAACCGACATTTTGTAAGTTATAATAGTAGCGAAAGAAGAGGTGTTTTTTTATGCGTAAATTAATTATATTTATGAATTTCATATTACTTAATTTTGTGTGTTTTAATCTTAACATACCTTTAGTTAAAGGTGAAAAAGTTGGAAATTTAAATCATGGTCATGATGAATTCACTAAAGTAAAAACTGATCCTGATGAATATCGTGCCTTTTTAGATGAATTATCTGATGAAGAAATTAAAAATATGCACGGCAGCATTAGAAGACGTTTTATAGGATGGAGTGTTGCGCCATATACTAGTAATACAATTGTGCATTATGAGGGAGATACTGTGTTTGCTAAATCAAACAACACATCACAAATATTAAGTTTCAATTATCAATATGAAACGGAAACAGTGAATACTACAAGTGTTACAACAAGTGGCTCTATTTCTCCTAAAGTAAGTGGGAAAATTGATGGTGTTAATGTTGGACTTGATGCCGCTATAAGATATGAAATAGGTAAAAAAGAACAAAAATCTGTAAACGAATCAACAAGGTTAACCTTTATTATTAAGCCATACTCAAAATTGACGATAACAATTAAAGGAGATGGCGTATTAAATAATGGCGCGGGAAGATATTATTTCTTCGGTATATGTTTTAAAAAAGGTGAATGGGAGTATATAGATGTCATCAATGAATACTACGATTTCTATGAAGAAGTTTTACACTAAAAAAAGTTTTTTAATAATTATCACGATTGCGCTTTTTTTAATATTGCTAGGTATTATTGGTATTTTTCTTTTATCAAATAGTAATGAGAAAGTACAAGTACTTAACTATAAGAAGAATTATGTAGTGCAAAGTATAAAAGAAGATATAATAGTGAATTGTTTTGTTGATAAAAAGAAAGAAGCTTTTCTAGATAAAACGAAAATAAAAAGTTTGTATTTATTAGGACAATCAAAAGAAGAAATTAAAGTGACCTTAAAAAATATTACAAAAAAAGAGGAAAAAATGCTTTATCAAGAAAAAGAATATTATCAATATGATATAACGTTTAATGTGCCAATAACTTGTGATGAAACACTTTTCTTAGAAAACGCTATTTTAAGAATAATAACTAGTTTAGATAAGGTTGATCTTCCTCTTGGTACAATCACAATTTTAGAAGAGTCATCTAACGCTAATATCAATATTGTAAAAGCGATGGGAATTGTCAATTCAATTGGTCAAATGGATTCACTGACAGGTGTGTACTTGAAATTAAGAAGTATTGATGATTATATTGAAATAAAAGATATTGTTGCACTTAGTCCTTGTGTGGCGGTATCAAAAGGGCTTATTCAAGAAATGAGTGAACCAAGTCACACAATGAATCTTAAAGAAATTTACCCAGATTATGAATGTTATAATTTATACGATGGTGATATCAATATAAGATTGGATGGTGAAACAAAAGGTTTTTTGATACCTTTAAAATACAACTATCAAACGTTCATTAATCAGTTAGCTTTTAAAGTGATTTATAAATATCATGGAAAAACAATGACAGAAGTGTTACCAGCCTATAAATACTTTTCAAGTAATGTAAACTACGATGTTATAAATGTTCAGGAAATATAGAATGATTGTGATAAAAAATCTTACAAAAAAATATCATGACGTAACAGTTTTAAAAAATATTTCTTTAAAATTTGAAAAAGGAAAAGTAACATATATTGTAGGAGCTAATGGGTCTGGTAAATCTACTCTTCTAAAATGTATAATAGAAAGTCTTAATTATGATGGTAAAATAGAAAGGACATTAGGTGAAAAATTCGCCTATGCGCCAGAAAAGGTACAATTTCCCCAATATTTGAGTGTTAAAACGTTTTTAAATATCATAAGTGAAAACCAACAAGAAGTAGATTCATATTTGGAAAAGTATAATCTTTTACTTGATAAAAAAGTTAAATTTTCAAAACTATCCAAAGGCATGTATCAAAAAATCGTAATAATAGGGGTACTATTGATGAATGCTGATGCTTATATATTTGATGAACCATTGTCAGGATTTGATGATGTAGCAGAGAAACAATTTATGAAAGATATAGAAAAGCTTGTTAAAAATGATAAAATAGTAATTATATCAACCCATTTTCAAGATAAATATCAAGCAGATTTACCACATGAGATTATAAGTTTAAAAAAGGGACTTATTGTATGAAAAAATATCTAAAATTTCATTTAGTATACTTTTTAAACAGAATGGTTGTCTTAACTGCCGTGGCGGTTAGTATTTTTACATTAATAGTATTTGTAACTATAGCTATAATTAACAAGAACAATAATTATTATAATGATGTTTATTTTGATAGCACTTTATTATTTTTAAAAATTATTACAATTTCTCTAGCTTGCTTTCTTTTTGGCGAGTCGTTTTGGATTGATAAAGATCAATATCGCTTTTTCTTGATAGATAGTAGAAAAAAACGTTTTATCTACATTTTAACAAAAATTCTTACGATAATGTTTGTTTTATTAATTTTTTATTTAATTGATGTTATGCTTTTGTTAGGTGTTGGAATACTTTTTAAAAATGATTTTAGTGTTAATATTAATCAAATAAATAGTTATATGTGGGTATACTGTATAGGGGTTTTATATGGTATGTATAGTTCTTTATTAACAATTATCATTCAAAATAGTTTTATGATGATGATTCCATTTCTTTTATTTTTAACTATGGAAGGACTAACAAGTTTTAATAATGAAAGCCTTGTTAGTATAACTAGTATTTTGTTACCAAATATCCACAACGATAAAGGAATTTATTTATTACCATATGGAATTGTTCATATATTAGTATTAAGTATCATAATTTTAACAATTAATGTGTTTATTTATTATATGAAGGATTTAAAGTAAATCTAGCATATGACGGTTTGTCAATCATCGTGCACAAAATTGTGTCCTAGATTAATGGGTTTTGTTATAATTATCTAGGAATTCAAT
>URLJ01000007.1 GCA_900548675.1 uncultured Mollicutes bacterium | reverse complement strand
ATGAGTGGCTTGGTGCTGAGCAATTTGGGGCGAGGCTTTTCTGTGCATATGGGGAGAATTGGATTTGTATCTATACATGTATGTTTAAGCACAAAACCAAAGCTTCTCATGAATACAAAAATGCCATGCTTAGCTTAGCTCCGTTGCTTAGACAAAGAGTGTCAGACTACAAGTTAATAATATTAAAAGAAGACTCTGTGCAATGCAGGGCCTTTTTTTGTGCTGTGCTGAGCTTATGCTTGGCTTTTTTTATGCTTTGCGCAAGTATTGTGCAAATTATTAGCAAAACAGTTCGCAAATAAACTAAAACACGACATAATACATGCGAGGGGTGTGCTGGGCTTTACAGTGCAATGAGTGGCTCGGTGCTTAGCTTTACATAGCAATTTGAGGCGAGGCTTTTCTGTGCATATGAGGAGAATTGGGGCTGTGCTTGTACATCAAATGAATTCATACAATTTGCTTTGCAAAAAATCATACAAAACAAATTGCAAAAACTATTCGATACAAATGTAATAATAACATATTACAAAATAACAAAAACAAAAGCTTAACATTACTACATGTTAAGCTCTTTTTTTATTCCTTTTATAATACCACTCACTTAATTCCTCACCTATATAACTATCATTAGCAATACACATAGCTATATCAAATATCTTACTTCTCAACCTAATTAACAAAAATTTATCAATTATATCTTCATAATCAACAAATAATTTATTACATATCTCATTATAATCTACTATCTTACACATAATCTACTTCTCACTATTATTACTAACCAAATACTCATCTTTAATAATAGCTAAACTAATATCAAATAATAACTTTTTAAACTTTTCTTTTAAATCCTTACCATAGCCTTTCTTTACATTAACAAATAATTCTTCATTTAGCTTTTTCATATAAAATCTCCTTGTAATATATTTTCATTTAATTTAGCACTTCTAAATAAAAAGGGTTAATTAATAACCCATTTTTTAATTATTTTTTTAATTGGTGGAATTTTTTTAAGTAATTCATAATCTTTCATTTGTAACTGTTGTGTATTGATTATGTTACCATTCTTATCAAAAGTTTGTAGTGTTTTGTTTTTAAGGTCTAATATTCGACGAATAGAATAAAATAGATGATCTATACGATTATAATAATCAATGGAAATTGAAATAGTATTGTTATTTCTAATATAAGCCTTTAAATCATAATCAAATAGAAATTCGCCTAATGTATCAAAAATATTTACAAATTTAGTATATCCTTCCTTGTTAGTATTCCTATATATGCCATAAGTTAGTTCATCAGTACGTAGTGTAGATAAAGTATCATTTGGGTCTATAATCTCAAATGATTTTTTTAATTCAGCAAATTTTTCAAGTGTCATTTTTTTAACTTTCATCATATAATATATTTTTAAATCCTTTCCACAACATTAACCCAACCAACCACCCTTAAAAATTTTTTTAAATATAAAATAAAATAATAATAAAATATTAATATAAATACTAATTTTTATAAAAATAAATAAACCTCCCCCCCTAAAAATAGATTTTAGTTGTAATTAATAAATTATAAATATTTTATTTTATATAATATAATACAAGATAAAAAATCATAATTTTAAGATTTTTCAAAAATTTCTTAAAAAATTTTTTAGTAATGCATTTTTACGTAAACTTTAGTTAACACACTTCACACTTAGTGAAGTTTTTTTTATTCACTAAGTTCTACTTATAGTCATCTTTTTCTACTAATAGGACAAATATGTCCTGCCAACGAAGTTGGCTGAGCTCTAATAACAAAATAAAAAAATCTATCAAAAGTGTGTACGAATTCGACAAAATACGACATAATAATGTATGTACACCGCTGCAATGGATTTTGTATGATTTTTTGCATTGGTGTCTGTGCAGCTACAAATACATATTACAAAATAACAAATACAAAGATTAGCATTACTACATGTTAAGCTCTTTTTTATATTTATCTCTAGTAATGTAATAATTGTGTTTAAAAAAAAGTGAAATATTTGATTTTTAGTGTAAATAATGTATAATATAATAAAGTTGAAAAGAATAACGTTCTAATTTAATTAATTAAATATTTTATATGGAGGATAAATTATGCGTAAAATTGGTATTATAATTATGATTATTTTAATGTTTGTACTTATTTCATGCAATACGGATGACAAATATGAATGTGAAAATGGCCATGATTTAAAATGGACAATATTACAAGAACCTACATGTAAAACCGAAGGAATAAAAGAGTTGTTGTGTATTAATTGTCACAAAGTATTGGAATCAAGTTCAATCGATATTATCTCTCATAAGTTTGAAGAATATGTGGATGAGTTAAATAATAGACTATTAAAGTGTATAATATGTGATTATCAAATTAAGGAAAATAAAATATATTGTGTTACTTTTGATTCAGATGAAGGGACTTTAATAAGTGGAAAGGAAGTACAATATCTTGCATATAATGAATTTCCTCAAACACCTGTATTTTATAAAGATGGTTATGAATTCATTGGTTTTGATAAAGAAATTGAGGCAGTTACAAATGATGTTGTTTATAAGGCTGCTTATCAAAAATTAACGATAAATAAAATATCTTCAACTGAGTTAATAAAAGATATAACTGGTGGCTTTAATTTTGTAGATTATTATGATGATTATAAGAGTTTAAATGGTAATATAGAACCGATGATAAAAACATTAAAACAAAGTGGTTTTAATATAGTTAGTCTTCCAATAAATTGGTATGAGTATATGAATGAAGATTACGATATTGATGAAGATGTACTAATTGTAACTAAAAAGATAGTCGATACACTTTTAGAATATAATTTTTATGTTATTATCACTTCATATGATAGTTATGAAGATGCTTGGAGTAGTTTAAATTATTGTCAATATGATAAAACAGTAGAAATTATGAAAAAACTATGGGATCAAATAGGTAATTATTTTATTGATTATGATGAAAGATTAATGTTTTCATTTTTAAATGAACCTCGTGATTATATAACTAATGGATATACAAGAGAAGGTGCACTAATATTAAATTTATTAAATGAAGAGTTTGTAGAAATTATTAGGAGTCAAGGATATAATAATAAATATAGACATTTATTGATAACACCAATATGGGGTAATAGTAATGATGAAGTTTTAAAGCACTTCAAAGTTCCTAATGATGATTATATTATTATTAGTTTACATTATTATGGCCCTTTTGGTTTTGTGCATGATAGTACATATGATGAAGCAAGTTGGGATGATAAAAAAGCAGAATATCAAATTGAATTAACCAGTCATTTCAAAAATATTAAAGATAAATTTTTAGACAATAATATTGCAGTTTTGATGACTGAATATGGTTCTCGTGATAAAAATAATATTATTGAAAGAAGTAAATGGCTTGAGTACTATATAAATGTAAGTTATAACTATGGAATTAAATGTATTAGTTGGGATTCTTTTTTAAGCTATTATGATAGAGAATTTACTTTTTCAATTATTAATAAAGAGACTGGGGAATGGAAATACCAAGAATTTCAAAAAGTATTTGAGAAACTATATGTAGAAAAAGAAGTATTACCGTATTTTAAAGAAATTAGTAATGATATTTGCAAATTATCAGATCCTGTAATTATTCCAACACAACTGACTAATATTTTAACAAATGAAGTATATAATGTTGATGTTAAATATGATAAAGATAAGTTTGTTGAAAAAGATGGTAAGTTATATGCTATTGAACCAGGTATATATTACTTTTCATTTGAAGTAGAAGGATATACTTATTATTATCAAAAAAATATAATGGTTGATTATAAGTTATATGATTGTTCATTTGCTATTGAAATTAAAGAGAATAACGATAAGCAGCTACAATGTTATATAATTACTAATGGTAAGCCCACTTCTCGTTTGAAATATGATTGGTATTCTACAGATACTAATATCCTAACAATCAGCAAGTATTCAACAATTTCAATATTTAATGATGGTGTTGTTGCTATAATAGCTACTAATAAAGATAATAAAGAAGTAGGGGTTATTGAATTAACTATAAAAAATGGTAAGATTGTTAGTACAAAGAATATGTTTGTTGAAGAAAATATTTAAAATTAAAATTCTCAAAACTATTTACAAATTCAACAAAACACGACATAATAATGCGTAGAGTCGTCGCAATGAGTTTTGTATCTTTTGGCGCATTTGTGTCTGTGCAGCTACATCAAATAAAGTATAGACTTAGGATGTTTACTCAGGCATTCTAAGTTTTTTTTAAAATAAAGCCATAAATAGTTTCTTACCATATTACTTTAATAATCTTTGAAAATGTGGTACAATAAGATGAGTAAATATGCCAAAAAAAGGTATACAAGGTGAAAAGTATGAAGAATAAAAAACGAATAGATTTTATATCAATCATATTGGTAATTATAACATTGGGTTTTGGCTTAGCGGCTTTTATTGTTGCCAGCAAAGAAACACAATATTCTAAATATCTTACATATATTGTTTTAATATGTTTAGTGTTTTCTCTTTCGGTTTTAATCAGTAGAGTACAACAAATGCGACAACGCCGTCATATAGAACTTCTTGAACAACGCCTAAATATGTGGAATTCTATTTCGTATCGTGTAAAAAAAGCGGGAGAAACAGCGTTTAATGAATTACCAATAGGAATACTTGTAATTAGTGAAAACTATGATATTATATGGTCAAATAACTATGCTAAACACATTTTTATGAGTCCACTTGAAGAAATGAATATCGAACATATTTGTAAGGACCTTTCTAAGGGGTTAGCAGAGCAGGATAAATTTGTTGTAAAAATCTATGGTAAAGTATATGACATATGTTATATCAAAGAATATGGTGTCGTATATTTAACTGAGATTACACAAGTTGTTGAAATCAAAGATAAATATCAACAACGTTTAACAGCGGTAGGATATATCAATATCGATAACTTAGAAGAAGCCTTATCAGATCTAGATGTACAAGAACGTGCTGAATACATGTGGAAGATAATAGGGATAATTGCTAAGTGGGCTGAAAGTTTTGGAACTTATGTTAGAGCTTATAGTGATAACCATTATTTAATCGTTATGGATTATAGTCAACTTCAAGCAATGATTAAAGCTAATTTTTCCATTCTTGATGATATTAAAACAATCCTTCATATTACCAATGTTGGGCGCATTAGTTTAAGTATTGGTATTGCTTGTATTGATGAAAATATTGAAGACTTATCCAAACACGCTAACGAACAACTAGAACTAGCATTAAATCGTGGTGGTGACCAAGCAGTTGTAAGAATTAATGATGAAGTTAAATTCTTCGGTGCCAAAACGGATGCTGTCCCTAAAGAATCAAAAGTAGAGGTTAGAATTAAAAGTGAAGAGCTTCAAGAATTAATTAAGAAATCAAGTAGAGTGATTGTTGTTGGTCATAGAGCTCTTGATGCCGATGGCTTTGGGGGAACGCTTGGAATATACAAAATTGCTAAAAGTTTAGGGAAAGATGCTTATATGGTAATCGATCCTAAAAACATTGATGCAACGGTAGAACGAATTTATAATACGATAACTAATGAATATGTATTATTAATGGATGATATATGTACACCTAATCAAGCATTGAGCTTGATGGATGATAATACACTTTTAATGGTTGTTGATTGCCAAACGGATGTTTTAGTTTCTGATAGTAGATTAGTTAAGAAAGCTAAAAAGATAGGAATTATCGACCACCATCGTAAATCACAAGGTGCTATTAATAATGCTCTTTTCTCCTACACTTCAACTTCAGCCTCATCTAGTGTTGAATTAGTTGTTGAGCTTATGGAATTCTTAGAAAAAGAAATAACATTCGATAGTTTAGAATCAACGTGGATGCTTTTAGGAATCATTGTAGATACGAACAATTTCATTTATCGTGCTTCTGCTAAAACATTCGCTGTAGCTTCCATTTTGGCAAAAAATGGTGCTGATATGGCAGGTGTTAAAAAATACTTAAAAGAAGATTACAATGAAAAAGTAATGCGCAATGAATTTATAGATAATGTTGAAATATACAAAGAAAGAGTTGGTATTGCTGTTGGCAAAACTGATTTAATCTATGAAAGAGCGACTCTTGCTAAAATATCTGATGAAATTATTTCAATCGATGGTGTTGATGTTGGTATTACAGTCGGATTTATAAAAGATAAAGTAATAGGAATAAGTGCTAGAAGTTTAGGAATAATTAATGCGCAAATTTTAATGGAAAAAATGGGTGGTGGTGGACACCTTAATAACGCAGCTGCCCAAATTCAAGATACTGATTTACAATCTGTTGTTAATCAGTTAAAAATATATGTAGATGAATACTTAAACAAGGAGGAATATATGAAAGTTATTTTAATTAAGGAAGTAAAAGGACGTGGTAAAAAAGGAGACGTTATTGAACTTCAACCTGGTTTTGCTAATCACTTAATAAGAACTGAACAAGCTATTATAGGCTCTCCTGAAAATTTAAAGAAAGTTGAAGCTGAAAAACGTGAAGCTGAAATTCAGGCTGAAGCACATCTTCAACAAATGAAAGAATTAAAGAAACTTATTGAATCGAAACCAATCAAGATAGCTGCTAAAATAGGAGCTGAAGGTAAGATGTTTGGTAGTATTAGTATGAAACAAGTTGTTGATGAATTCGAAAAACAAACAGGCGTTGCTTTAGATAAGAGAAAAATTAACTTTGTTGATAATATAACTACTCTTGGTACATATGAAATTCCAATCCAACTTCATAAAGAAGTAGTGGCAACCATTACAGTATATGTTGTTGAGAAGGAGTAACTATGGCAGAACGAAGTGTTCCATTCAATAATGATGCTGAAAACTACGTTCTTGGCAGTATTCTAATTGATAATAATATTATGAATGCCGTTGTTGGTAGATTAGATGTAAATGATTTTTATGATCAACAGAATAAAATAATTTACCAAGCGATGTTGAGCCTTTTCAAAAACGATAATCATATTGAACCTTTGACAATAGAAGAAGAAATGCGTCGTTTAAAACTTGATTTGCCGGGTGATGTAAAAACAATTTTACTAGATTTAATAGATCAAGTACCAGCTACATCATCAGCTAACCTTTATATTGATGTTATTAAACAAAAAGCAGTTGAAAGAGAATTGCTTAATAACATGAAGGAATTATCGGAAGACATTTTAACGAGCCATTTGGAATATAATTCATTATTGGATAAAGCTGAAGATAAGATTATCAATATTGTAAAAAAACGTCGTACTGGTGAACTTTTAACAATTGAAAAAGCTGCCAAAAATGTATATGATGAAATTGAAAGATATTCTAATAATAAATCAGATATAAGAGGTATTCCAACAGGTTTTCCTAGACTTGATAGAGCGACTCTAGGATTTCAAAAGGGTGATTTGATTATTCTTGCGGCGCGTCCTTCAGTTGGTAAATCCGCTTATGCTTTAAATCTCGCTCTTAATACTAGTAAAAGAGGAACTCATGTTGCTTTCTTTTCTTTGGAGATGAGTGTTGAACAATTGATGATGCGTCTTTTCAGTTATGAGTCAAACATACCGATGTCAAAAATTCGCCGTGGTGATTTAAGCCCTAAAGAACTAATATTACTAGGACGAGCACGTCAAGATTTGATGAAACATCATATATATTTTGATGAATCAAATTCATCAGACATATATGAAATACGTTCAAAATGTCGTCAATTAAAACAAATGGATAAACTTGATTTTGTTATAATTGACTACTTACAATTAATTAGCGTAACAGGTAAAGGATCTCGTCAAGAAGAGGTAGCAGCTATCTCAAGAGCCTTGAAGATTCTTGCGAAAGAATTAGAAGTACCAATTATCGCTTTGTCACAATTATCACGTATGGTCGAAGTACGTGAGGATAAACGACCTGTTCTATCCGACTTACGTGAATCAGGAAGTATTGAACAAGATGCCGATATCGTAATGTTCCTTTATCGTCCGGAAGGTAAAAAAGAAAAAGATGGTGAAGAAGTTTTTGAAACCAAGGCGGTTGTTGTTGATGCCTCAACAGAAAAAGAAGATAATTGGCAAAAGAAGATAGAATTAATTATCGCGAAAAACCGTCAAGGTTCATTACGGGATATTGAATATACCTTCTACCCAGAGGAATGCCGCTTTAATGAAGCTAAGTACACAATTCAAGAACAACGTGTATCAAAGCAAAATCAAGAAGCAGAAAGCAAATAGGAAGATAATATGTTAAAAAGACTAGAAGTTATTAATGATCGCTATAATCAAATATCTGAAATGCTAACAGATATGACCATTATCAGTGATGTAAAAAAAATGATGGAACTTTCTAAAGAACAGCATTCTATCGAAAAAACAGTTCAAAAATATCATGAGTTATTAAAACTTGAGAAAGACATTGAAGATTTAAAAAGTTTATTAAAAGATTCAGATGCTGATATTCGTGAGATGGCTGAAGTAGAGCTTGAAGAAAGTAATCAAAAACATGAAAAATTGATAGAAGAATTAAAAATTCTTTTAATACCTAAAGATCCTAATGATGAAAAAAATGTTATTTTAGAAATTAGAGGAGCTGCTGGTGGCGATGAAGGTAACATTTTTGCGGGTGACCTTTACAGAATGTATTCCAGATATGCTGAGTCAAAAGGTTGGAAAGTTGAACTTATGGATGTTGAGCCATGCGAAGCAGGAGGATTCAGCAAAATTAGTTGCATGATATCAGGAGATTCTGTTTATTCGCAACTTAAATTTGAATCAGGTTCACACCGTGTTCAAAGAGTACCGACGACAGAATCAGCAGGACGTATTCATACATCAACAGCGACAGTTTTGGTAATGCCTGAAGCAGATGCATTAGAAGTCAACTTAAATATGGAAGATGTTAGAATCGATACCTTCTGTGCTTCAGGGCCAGGAGGACAATGCGTTAATACAACAAAATCAGCAATAAGAGTAACACACATCCCAACTGGTATAGTTGTATCTTGCCAAGATGGAAAAAGTCAACATGAAAATAAAGCCAACGCTTTAAAAGTTTTACAAGCGCGTTTGTATGATCACATGCTTCAAGAAAAGGAAGAAAAAGAAGGAGCAGAACGTTTCTCTAAAATAGGTAGAGGAGACCGCTCTGAAAAAATTAGAACATACAACTATCCTCAAAATCGTGTAACAGATCATCGTATAGGTTTTACAATTCAGCAGTTAGATCGAGTTATGGAAGGAAAACTTGATCCAATTATTGAGGCCCTTCTTTTAGAAGAACAACGTAAAGCATTGGCTGTACCAGAACAAGAAGATTAAAAATAAAACTAGGGATTCATAAATCTCTAGTTTTTTTCATATTTTTTTACCAGGTGATAATGATGAATCCACAAGCAATTATTAATTTAGATAATCTAACACATAATGTGAATGAAATTAAAAAAACAACAGGTAAAAAAATCATGGCGGTTGTGAAGAGTGATGCTTATGGCTTAGGAATTAAAAAAATTGTGCCATGGCTCTCGATGCAGGGAGTAGATTATTTTGTATTAAATGATGATATGGAACTAATAGGAAATAGAGAAACATTCAAAAATAAAAAAGTATTACTTTTAGAGAGTGTAACAGGTTATAATTACGATAGAATATTTAACATATCTAAAGAAGTAAGAATTACTATCAATAATAATAATGATATATATACTTTAATTAATTATCTTGAAAAAACAAAACTAATAAACATTGTATATGTCCACATCGCAATAGATACGAAAATGAAAAGGCTTGGCTTTGAAAAAATTGAAGATGTTAAACACGCTATAGAATTAATTAAAAGTATTCCTAACATTATTCTTGAAGGTATATATACACACTTTGCAAGCGAAGAAGGGAATGCTTTTTTAGAACAACAAAAGCGGTTTTTGCCTTACCTTTGCCTTTTCCCTTTCACGATAGTGCATACGGCATCATCAAGATTTTTAACACGACCAATTATAGGTAATTATGTGAGAGTTGGAATGGCTCTATATCAAAATGTTAATAATATACCGATAAATTTAAAAAATGTTTTAAATGTGTATGCGAAACCTATTAATAAAATGTGTTTAGAAAAAAATGATACGATTGGGTATGATGATGCTTATTATGCTTTAAAGAAAGAAAAAGCATACATATTATCAATGGGATATTTTGAAGGCGTATTACCACCTTTTATAAAAATGAAAAATAAAGAGTATAAAAGATGTGGAAAGGTATGTATGAACCATAGTTTTTATATTATTGATGAGAATGAAATTAGCAATACCACTTTCTTGAAAATTTTTCCATTTCATGATAAAATAAATGAAGGAAAGCTGTATAAAACATTTGTAAGCTACCAAAATATAAAGAAAGTGTATATATCTACCTATGACAAATACTTACCGAAAGCTTTTAAATCACAATATGCATTTAGCACGAAAATTAAAAAAAGAAGAAGAAGCGATAAAATTATTAGTATTAGAGCTATCAAATCTTAGCGGTGCGGAATTTTTAAGTGAAATAGATAAAGTTCAATCTAAAGAACATATAGAGTTTCTTCAAAGCAAAATTGACGAATATTTATATAAAAATCATCCTGTTCAACACATAGTTGGTTATAGTTATTTTTATGGTTATAAAATGAAAGTTAACAAAGATGTATTAATTCCAAGATTTGAAACTGAAGAATTAGTAGGATATATTTTAAGTTACTATGATGAAATTTTTAAAACAAAAAAAATAAAAGTTGTTGATATTGGTACAGGATCTGGCAATATCGCCATCGCTCTTGCTAAAGAAGAACCAAATATGGAAGTATCGGCTAGTGATATATCGCCTGAAGCTATTGAAGTTGCCAAAGAAAATGCTAAAAACAATGATGCAAAAGTAAATTTTGTGGTTGGTGATATGCTTGAACCATTTATTAAAAGTGGTGAAAAGTTTGATATATTAGTATCAAATCCTCCTTATATTCCTGATACAGAATTTGTGGAAGATATTGTAAAAGACAATGAACCACATCTAGCATTATTTGGTGGATCAGATGGAATGAAGTTTTACGACATGATTTTAAAAGATGCTGATAAGATTCTAAATTATCCAGCATTAATTGCTTTTGAACATAGTTATAATAAAAAAGAACAAATGATAAATCTTGCGAAAAAATACTTTAGTGATAGCCAAGTAGAAGTTATAAAAGATATGCAAGGAAAAGATCGGATGACTTTTATTAAAATTTACAAATAATGAAAGGGGACTTTTATGAAAGTAATTAATTTTTTTCTAATAGCTTTATTTACTCTTTTTAGTTTAAAAACTCTTACCATTGAAGAGGATAATTTTAAAAAAGCAGTTAATGAGGGATATCAAAAATATACATATTACTTAGATGAAAAGGATACATTAGGAGATTTATTAATTGTTCTTGGAAAAGTAAATAATAAAAATACACTATCAGTTTTTTATTATCAAAATGATGATAATACTATTAGAATTAACATTGAGTCATCAAATAATAAAATCAGTGTTAAAGCAACATCAACTACAAGAACAGCATATATATATAATGTAAGTCTTGAAAAGATTAGTGAAGAAGGAATTAATATTGCTTTTGCGTATGAAAACTCTGAATCAGAATTTAAAAAAATAGCCTTATCAAAAGCTACGATTGAAGAGACTATTACAAAAGCCGAATTAAATGGTCAAGGTACTAATAAATTTCCCAAAAGCACCACTATTACTAATAATTATTTTAAATACTTAATATTGTTGTTAATATCATTATCAATGATGATAGCATTAGGTGTTGTAGCAGGTATAGTTTTAGCAAAAGTCTTTAGAAAAAACATTTCACCGCGAACAGTTAGCCCTCAAACATACATTAATATAAATGATTATAAAACGATAGATGATGAAAATAATGTTGATGCTGAAGATGAAAAACAAAAAGCCGTTTCGAGTGATTTAAATAATCAAGCTACTTTTAGTGATACATCGTATGAAACAGAAGAAGATATATATAAGGCATATAAAGCAGGTTTAATTGATGAAAGAGAATTAGCAGCACGACTTAGAGGTGTATATCACGATGAAGAAGATAAGCATTAATGATATTCATGAGATAGACTTAACTGGAAAAGTCATTTGTTTTCCAACGGATACTGTTTATGGTGTAGGCGCGATGATAGCCGATAAAGAAGCCATTGAAAAAATATATAATTTGAAGAACAGAGATAAAAATAAACCACTTGCAGTTCTTTCGCCAAGTATTGAAGCAATGCTTCCTTTAGTCAAAATAGAAAATGAAAAAACAAGAAAATTGATGACCAAATGGCCTGGCGCACTCACGATTATATTCGAAAAAAGTGAGGAAGCAAGGGATTATTTGTCAAAGGATTTAAAAACAATTGGTATAAGAATCCCTGATTCCGAAATTGCTTTAGCAGTTCTGAATAATTTTGGTGTACTTGCGACTACAAGTGTTAATATAAGTGGTAGCGCTGCTTTAAATGATAAAGCAGAAATCGAACGAATATTTAATGATAAAATAGATTATATGATAGTAGAAGAAGAGAAAAAATCTGGTATTTCATCGACAGTAGTAATGATAAAAAATGAAGATATTACAGTGTTAAGACAAGGAAGCATTGATGTTTCAGATATTTAATGTATAATTTTTCCGTATATACCAATAATAGTATTGGTGATAAAATATGGAAAAAAATAATAGAGGAATAGGTTTTATAATTATAATTTTGATTTTGGGAATAATTGGTATTTTTGTTATAGTAAACAATAATAAAAAAGAAGAGGTGCCGAGTGCAGCTTCTAGAATAAGAATTATTGCCTCAAGTGATTCAAAACTTGATCAATCAGAAAAACAAAAGGTAAAAACAAAAATTATAGATTATTTAAATAAAACATCTGATGCATATTCTCTTGATGAAATGAAAAATGTAATAAGTACTATTACAACAAATTTTAAAATAGAGGAGAAAAAAGAATCTTTCCCAGCGAAATCAGTAAACAATAGTATTATTCCATCAGGTTTATATCCAACGGTTGTTATAACCCTAGGTAATGGAAAAGGACACAATTGGTGGAGCGTATTATATCCTGAATATTTTGGATTAACTTATGGTGATTTTGATGAAATAGAATATCGAAGTTATATATATGATAAACTTAAACCTAATTAAGCAATTAATGTGTTTAATTAGGTTTTTTATTAATCACCTTTTGCAGGATCTTTGAATAACATAAAATAGGTGATCTAATTGATTTTAATGTATGATGAAAAATACTATGACGATATTGTTAATTTTTTAGAACGTGTTCCATCACTTGATGAAGTAGATAAAGATATTTTAGAAAATTCAATTATTAGTCTTGATAATGATAATAAAATACAAGGGGTTATTTCGTATGAACCATTTGGGTATGATGCCTTAATTAGGTACTTTATATATCACAAAAAAACTCCGCCTGAAGATATCAAAGGTTTGGTAGAAACACTAATAGAAGCACTCACAAAAGAAGAATACCAAAGAATTATATCAGTGGTACAAAGACGTGATATGAAAGATTTTTTTAAGAGTGTAGGTTTTATTGAAAATGATGCTAAAAATTTCTTTTTAGATGAAGAAAAGTTAATATTTGATGATGTCACTAAGATAATGGTTAAGAAAAATTAAAAAAAATATAAAGCGATGCTAGAGTATGATATGTTGTCTCTAACATCGCTTCTATAATTTAATCTATAGCGGCATTGACTTATATTTATAATTTCATTCCAACATCCCAAGCACGCCAAATAACGGTGCGGAGATTGCCAACTTCATATGAATCGCCAACATAATGGAGATGTTTATTTTTCTCGAAAGGTTTATTTGGAATGTATCCAACAGATGAAATAACAGCATTTGTTTCAATCTTTTTTGTTTCATTATTTTCTAGTACTGTAACAAAGGTATCATTTATCGATAATACTTGGGTATTTAAATGAACCTCAACGTTATTTAATTTGAAAAAATCACGTAAGTATGATGAGTTTGCGAGGCATATTCCACGTGTTGCCATAAGATCTCCTTTTGTTTCCACAATTATTGGCGTTACCCCTTTATTGTAAAGTTCAAGAGCTATCTCACAGCCTGTTAAACCGCCACCGATAATTAAAACTTTTCCTTCTAAATTAGGCTTTTTATCTAAAAAGAATGATGCTTCTATTGCTTTTTCAAAACCTAAAATATTTAGTTTTCTAGGGTTACTTCCTGTTGCGGCGATATATTCATCAGCCTCAATATCTGTTAAAGAAGTAATTTCTTTATTAAAAACAATTTTAATATTGAGATTTGCAATTTGTCTTTTGTACCATTCTAGCAATTCTTTGTCTTTTTCTTTAAAACTCATCGCAGCAGCGGCGTTGTAAATGCCCCCAACTTTGTCACTTTTTTCATATATTGTGACATTATGTCCTCTTTTTGTTAAAACGATGGCGGCCTCCATTCCACCGATTCCTGCTCCAATAATAGCTATATTTTTCTTATGCTTAGTAGGAATAATTTTATATTTTTTTGATTGCATTGTTTTGGGATTTAGTGCACATCTTGACATACCAGCATTATCTTTTAAAGATTGATCATTGCCTACACCATTATAATGCGCCATATTAAAACAGCCATTATGGCAACATATGCAAGGCTTGATGGAATTCATATCATCGTTTAAAAGTTTTGTTACCCATTCAGGATCTACTAAAAAAGGTCTAGCGATACCTACGGCATCAATCTCATTATTTTTAATTGCTAAACTTGCTTTATCAATATTCATTCTTCCAGCACAAATAATAGGTATACTTACATGCTTTTTTAATTCTATGGCATCAATAAGGTTACAATTTTCAGGCATGTATGGTCCAGGATGAGACCAATACCAAGCATCGTATGTGCCATTGTCACAATTTAACATATCATAACCGGCATCTTGTAAATACTTAGCGGCTTTAATACTTTCTTCCATAGTACGCCCAACTTCTGTATAATTTTCATTCGGTAAGGCTCCTTCACCAAATCCTTTAGTTTTTGAAATAACAGAATAGCGAAGCGATACTGGAAAATCTTTTCCACAAGCTTTTTTAATTGCTTTAACGATTTCCACAGGGAAGCGATATCTTCCTTCAAATGAACCACCATATTCATCTGTACGTTTATTTGTATAAGGAAGTGTAAACTGATCTAATAAGTAACCTTCATGAACAGCATGTACTTCAACACCATCTACACCGGCATCCATACATAACTTGGCGGTTTTAGCGAAGGCGGCAATCATTTCATTTATTTCTTTTTTTGTTAGAGGGCGCGAATAACAAGAGTCATCCCAACGATTAGGTGTTCTGCTCGCACTGGCAGTTAAGTAATCAACGTTGATGATTGGTTTAAGAATGGTTCCCAGAAATTTATTATGATTTGCTTTAATCATTAAATCATTAATTGCGAGTGATCTACCGAATCCTGCTGTTAATTGAATGAATAACTTTGATCCTGTTTTATGGAATTCTTCCATAAAACTCTTTAATTTTTTAAATTTTTGTTTTCCTTGGAATAACCATTTACCAAAAAGAATATCTTTTATTGGGGCTATTCCTGGTAAAATTAACCCGACGTTATTTTTGGCCCTTTCCAATAAAAACTTTGCGGCTTCATCATCAAAGTGATTTGGTTCCATCCATCCAAATATAGATGTTCCTCCCATTGATGTCATGACAATGCGGTTTTTTATTTCGACATTTCCAATTTTCCATGGAGTAAATAGAATCTCATAATTATCTTTCATAAAAACCTCCTTTATATTACTTATAATTATATTAGAAAAAAAGTTAATAGTCAAGTAAACAAATACTTAATTTAAGTTTATAATCAAAAGCGTTTTCTATTTCTACATAATTTGACAAAAGTAGTAAAGAGGAGTATAATAACTAAGTAAAAAAATGATAGAAATTGTGAAAGGTTTACAATTATGAAAATAAAAAATGTTGCGATAATAGCTCACGTTGACCACGGAAAAACAACGCTTGTAGATACATTGTTACAAGCATCGTCAGTATTCAGAGATAATCAAACCGTTCAAGAGAGAGCTATGGACTCTAATGATCTAGAACGCGAGCGTGGGATTACAATTTTAGCTAAAACTACGTCTATTAATTACAAAGATTATAAAATCAATATTCTTGATACTCCTGGACACGCTGATTTTAGTGGCGAAGTTGAAAGAATAATGGGAATGGTTGACGGAGTATTATTACTAGTAGATGCCTATGAAGGAACAATGCCTCAAACAAGATTTGTTTTAAAAAAGGCTTTGGAATATCATCATAAAGTTATTGTTGTAATAAACAAAGTTGATAGAGAAGCTGCTCATCCATTGCAAGCAGTTGACGAAGTATTAGATTTATTTATTGAGCTGGGGGCTGATGAAGATCAATTAGATTTTCCTGTAGTTTATGCTTCAGCTTTCAAGAATACTTGTAGTCTATCACCAGAACCAGAAACTCAAAAACCAGGTATGGCACCTCTTTTAGATATGATTATTAAAGAAATACCAGATCCTGATGTTGATGAAAATGGGTCTTTATTGTTCCAACCAGCATTACTCGATTACAATGAATATGTTGGTCGTATAGGTATTGGACGTATTCTAAGCGGTAAAATAAATGTCAATGATATGGTTAGTTGTATCAGAATAGATGGTACTATTAAGAATTTCAGAATTCAAAAACTATTTGGCTATCAAGGACTTAAAAGGGTAGAAATAGAAAATGCCACCGCTGGTGACATTGTAGCAATAGCAGGTCTTACGGATATTTATGTTGGTGAAACAATTTGTGAAGTAGGGCACACCGAGGCATTACCAGTTATCAAAGTATCAGAACCAACCGTACAAATGACTTTTGGAACAAATACTAGTCCTTTTAGCGGTAAAGAAGGACAATTTGTGACCGCACGCAAAATTGATGATCGACTTTATCGTGAAACACAAAGAGATGTTAGCTTAAAAGTAGAAAGAATCGAATCCAAAGAGGAATGGATTGTATCTGGACGTGGTGAGTTACACCTTTCAATCTTAATTGAAAATATGCGTCGTGAAGGATATGAATTCCAAGTTTCTAGACCTCACGTCATTGAAAAAACAATCGATGGTGTTTTGATGGAACCATATGAATATGTTCAAATTGATTGTCCAACAGAATACATTGGCTCAGTCATTGAAATGATCGGAACAAGAAAAGGGGAATTGATTTCAATGAATTCCCATGAAAATCAAACAAGATTAATCTATGAAATGCCATCCCGTGCTTTAATTGGTTTTATGACAGACTTTATGACCACGACGCATGGTTATGGTATTATCAATCATACTTATCTTGATTATCGTCCAAAAGAAAATGTTGGATTTATTGGAAGAAAACTAGGAGTGCTAGTTTCCATTAATGAAGGTCCGATTACCGCTTATGCTGCGGGGCAAATGGAAGAAAGAGGAGAACTATTCTTAGAACCAGGTACAATGGTTTATGAAGGAATGATTGTTGGAGTTTGTAACAGAGAAGAAGATTTGGCAGTCAATATAACGAGAGAAAAACAAATGACTAACCAAAGAAGCGCGACGAAGGACACAACTGTTGTGTTAAAAAGACCTCGCGTTATGAACTTAGAAAATGATTTAGAGTTTATTAATGATGATGAATTAGTAGAAGTTACCCCAAAGACAATTAGACTTCGAAAAGCAATCCTAAATACCAATGATAGAAAAAGATATGATAGCTATCATACAAAAAAATAGGTTGCTATTTCCATAGATTTATGATATAATATAAATACCTAACACTATTATGAAAGGAGCTTACAATGAAAGATTTAGTTAAATGGTTTGATAACTTACCACTTTTAGTTAAAGTACTTTTTTGCCTACCTTGTTTAGACATTCTTTGGGTAGTGTATCGCTTATGTAAAAGTATCGATAAAAAAGACACTTTACAAATTGTTCTTGCAGTAGTGCTAATTGTTATCGGTTTACCTTGGTTATGGCTGGTTGATTTAATCTTTGTTTTATTCAAAGGTTCAGTTTGGTGGTTTTAATTGAAAAAATGAATTTAAGGTTTACCTTAAATTCCCATGGGCTAGTAATGGTTTCGACAGGCAGGGTGAAGTGCGGTAAGCATACCGTGGTTGTGCACGTTAAAACACCGAGGTTTATTAAATATAAACGCAAACACAAATTATGCTTTCGCTTGCTAGCATAAGCAAGCCACTTTAAATAAGTGTAACCTCTTATTATTTTTTGCTTGCGGAAATAATAAGGGTCAGACAGCAGGCTTTGATGAATACTCTTGCTTCGGAGTACGATTCGAGAAATAGAGCTAGTGATTAAAAGGTATTGTTTGTTTTCCTTTTAATCATAAAAACTAAATGAATAAACTAAGTATGTAGAAAACTAATGGAATCTTGTTTGGACAGGAGTTCGACTCTCCTCTAGTCCACCATCTTAATTATAACGGACTAGATAGAATCAATTATGGTCTAAAACAAAAATGAAAAGTGATAATAGACAAATTGATATGATGTCTCTAAAGTAGACAGTTAATTAAAATAAAAATTTATGCCAATAATGCTTGGTTTCGATATTCCATCGAGCCAAGCATTTTAATTTGACTTGAGATCTCTTGTTATTATAAAGTTTAATGAAGAAAAAAGGTGGCTAATACCACCATAAAATTTTCTATAGCTTTTTTAAAAACATTATAATTAAATAAAGTTACAGAAGTATGATATCGAAAAATAATAGTTAACTTTTGCATAAATAAGTGTTCTTTTTTGTTCTCTAAAGATTTCTGAGATTTTTTGAAAATTAAAAAAATAGAAAATAAGTGTAAAAAGGAAAGAGTTTATTGAAATAAATAAGAATAAAGTTTTTAATCCTATTAAAAAAGTGAAGAATATAAAAATATTTAAAAGATAAGTATCATTGATAATTTAACTATATATATTAGAACTAATTTTTTACTAAAATTTAAAATCAAAAGTTTTATTTGTAACACTTGTTAAATGATACTTTCTTCATGATTAATACCTCCAAGAGTGTTATATCATATTCATTGTTGTTACTTAGACATTTTTAAGAAATAAACATTATGACAATATCACAAAAATAATCACAAACTCAGTTATTTATAAAACAAAAATGTTTTAAAACGCTGTTATGGTGTGATATAATGCTTTAGAGGTATAGTAATGAAAAAGTTAGATAAAGTAGTAGAAATTTTTAATAATAAAGAATTTTCAAAAGTCACTCCCTAAAAAGGGTAAGAAAAACAAGAAAAATGGTTAAGAGCAAAAATAGTAATGCAGTTTGTATATTTAAGAAAAAAACTAGGGTACACTCAGCAAGAGATTGCAGATAAAATGGGAGTAATGCGTCAACAAATAACTAGATTTGAAAATATGAACAATTCACCAACTATTTTCTTTTTAGTAAAATATGCAAATGCATTGGATACTGAGTTAGATGTTGTTTTAAAAGGTACGAGTTGATAGAGGTGACAAATAATGAACAAATATGAAATTGTTAAGTTTGTTGATGATGAAGTAAAATTAGATGTCAATATTTCGCCGTTTGAAAAAACAATATGGATTAATATCGAGCAAATATCCGTCTTATTTGAAAGGGATAGATCGGTAATAAGCAAACATATTAAAAATATTTTTTTAGAAGGAGAACTTTTGGAAGATGCAGTATGTGCATTTTTTGCACATACTGCAAATGATGGTAAGATATATAATGTTAAATATTATAATTTGGATGTAGTAATTTCAGTAGGATATAGAGTTAAGTCAAAAAGGGGGGTTCTTTTTAGACAATGGGCAAGCAATATAATACAAGAATATTTAATAAAAGGATATGCAATTAATGAAGAAAGATCTCTTATTACAAATGAAAACTATGTAAGATTAATTAATAAAGTAGAGTCACTTAATGAAAGAGTTAATAATATTGAAAAAGAATATAAACCAAAAGAATTTAAAAACTCACAACTATTTTTTGATGGAGAGTTTTATGATGCATATACATTAATACAATCATTATTTGAAAGTGCTCATACTGAAATTATTATAATTGATAACTATGTTGATAGAACAATCCTTGATAGATTAGTAGTAAAAAATAGTAATGTTCAAGTAGTTATTTATACAAGTATAAACTCAAGACTATTAGCTAGAGATATAAATGCATTTAATAATCAGTATGGTCGTTTGGATGTTAGGTATACTACTAATGTGCATGACAGATATATTATAATTGATCAAAGTAAGTTATATCATTTAGGACACTCAATTAAAGACTTAGGTAAGAAGATATTTTCTATCAGTGAATCAGATAATAATTTGATATCAGTTTTATTGAATAATATTTAGAGTAGACTTATAGTTCTATACATCTATAATTTAAAGCAGTATCTAAAGAATATTTGTTTTGATATACTTATAAAGAAAAATGAAAAGTTCGATTTCTAACAATACCTCTAAGTTTAGTCTTACTTTCGAGTTATGCTCCTTTTCAAACAGAAAGAGATATTGTCGATATTTTTATTAATTATTATGCAATATGCAGAAGTGATATTTTTTTGACTTTGACTATAAGATTACTAAAGTATGAAAAAAGTAGATAGTAATATCTGCTTTTTTATTTGTAATTAATACTCAATTATTTTAGATATTTGTCTTATTATTTAGCCAAAATATGAGGTGCTATAAAAATTTTTATGAATGGTGTTTAGCATTAACATTTAAAGGAAATAATCGATAAGTAATAATTTTAAAAGAATCTAAAAAAATATAGTTTTAATAATAATAATTAAAAAAATAAATAAAAATTTAAATTCTAAAAACTGCAAAAAAAGTAAAAATAAGCGTTTTCATAAATATTAGAAGTGACAAATAAGATGAATAGGTGTATAATAAGAATTAATATAAGATACAAAGTAGAATTAATATTTTTTCAAGGAGGAATAAATATGAATCATCGAAAGATATTCTCATTGTTTATAATTGCCTTATGTCTAATATTTTTAGTTAGTTGTGGTAGTGAAGTTAGCCACGAAGGCGAAACAAAGGTTATTTTTGAACTTGAAGGAGCTGAATACCGTTCAAGTAGGAAGCCAATAGTTTATTATTATAAATTTCCAAAAGATTTAAATCTAATAAAAGATCCAACCGAAATTGCTAAAGAACTATCAAAAACAGGAATTACTGCTGAAATTAAAAATCCTGGATTTGAACTTGATGGCTGGTATAAAGTTAAAAACTTTGAAAATGGTAAAGTAGAGTATTTAGATAAATGGGATTTTTCAAAAGATTTGGTTGATAGAAAAGAAGGCATAACTTTATATGCTTATTGGAAACAAAAGTTAAATAATTCTTTCGATATATATGCGCTTAACGAAGATGGCAGCGAAGAATTCTTAATTAATTATCCAATAGAAGAAGGTAAAGCATTACCTAATTCTATCAGTAAAGTAAAATATCGTAAAGGTTATACATTTATTGAATATTTAGATTCTGATAAAAAACAACTTGAAACTGGATTTGTTCATCCAGGAAGTGCTGATTATCTTCCAGTTAAAATATATGCAAGATATATTGATGGTGACTATAAAGTAGTTAGAACTAAAGAAGAATTACTTAAAAACATCAAGAAGGCAACAAACAATATATATCTAGATGCGGATATTGATATGGGCGGTAGTGAGCTATACATCAAAGATTACAAAGGTATCTTCCGTGGTAATAATCACAAGGTTACAAATTTCTATCTTGTAAAAGAAGATACAATCGTAAGAGATCGAATTGAAGAAGGAAATTTAGTTGTTAGTTTATTTGGCAAAATGACAAATGCAGTTGTAAAAGATGTAACATTTGAAGATGTGAAACTCGTTTTCAATTCTGGAATTTCAAACATTAATGAGTTGCATTTAAATCCGTTAGCATCTAAAATGACTAATTCAACTTTTGAAAATGTCAATTTTACAGGTACGTATGAAGTCATTACATGGCCTGATAATGAGAATTTTAATCTAAAAGAATTATCTGAATACTTTAAGGTACTAAATGATATTGCTTGTGAAGATGTAGATAGCACTTCTAAAATTGTAAATGTCAAAGTAAGTTTCTTAAGTGAAAATAAATAGGGAGGAAAATATGAAAAGTAAAAAAATTACAAAAAAATTATGGATATTTGTTATCGCATTAATATGCGTTGTAGCGTTAGTTGGTTGTAAAAAAGATGATAAAAATAAAGGTAATACAGGAGAAGGTGGTGACAAGCCAAAACCAACGTATTATTATGACAATGAAAATGATGCTTTAGTTTTCTCATCACAAGCTGTTGATAAGGTATTTAATCCTTTCTTTTCAACATCTGGTGCGGATAGTAATGTTATTGGAATGACACAACTTGGTATGTTATCTAATGATCCAAAAGGTAACTACACATATGGTGATAAAGAAGCAGCAGTAACAAAAGATCTTGAAATATTTACAGAAGGTACAACTGAAGATAATACTTATACAACATATTATTTTGTACTTAAAAATAATGTAAGATTTTCTAATGGTTCTTATCTAACAATTAAAGATGTGCTATTTAACTTATATGTATACCTAGACCCTGTATATACAGGATCAAGTACAATTTATTCAACTGATATCGTTGGATTAAAAGAATATCGTACACAACAAACTACTGAAGAAGAACAAAAAAGTTTTAAAGATCAATTTGAAACAAGTGCTAAAACAAGAATTACAGCCTTATCATCAGTAAGTAAAGAAATCTTAAAAAATCAAGATGCAGACTTTAGAACAGCTTTATTAGAATATGCTACTGAAGGTGGAAAGCATTATTCTAAAACATACGAAAATGTTGTAAAAGATTATGATAAAGCAGTTGAACTATTTAGAAAAGAATTACAAAGTGATTATAACAATAGTAAAGACCAATATGGCGAAACAGTATTTACTGATAGTGAAGGAACTGTTCATAAAGGTTTATTAACAACTGATGTTGAAGTTTTCTTATTAAATGAAGGTTATTTAAAGTGGGTCAAAAAAGAAGGAAAATTAGAATCATCTTTAGTAACTGATCCAAAAGAATTAAAAACTTGGACTGAAGAACAAGCCATTAATACAATTGTTATGGATATGATTCCTGACAAAATTGTTGAAATAATTAATTATTGGGCTACTTCAACAGAATTATTTAATGACATTACTAATGAAGAAATGGAAAAATATTATGCAAATGGTGCTTCAAGACAATTTAATAATATTTCAGGTATTAAATTTGCTAATCAAAAAGAAGCAGTAGTAGTTAACAATGTTACATATGATGTTCCAGAATATGAAAATGGTGTTTTAAAAGAAGGTAGCTACGAAGTTTTAAGTATCAAAATTAAAGGTGTTGACCCTAAAGCAATTTGGAATTTCTCATTTGGTGTCGCACCAATGTACTATTACTCTGATGAAGAACATATCAAAAAATTTGACTTTGAATCAAATTTTGGTGTTGAATATGCTTCGTCAACATTTATGAATAAAGTTGTTAACAATCCTAACCGAATTGGTGTTCCAGTTGGTGCTGGCGCTTATGCAGCAAGTAAATCAAGCGGTGGAATCACAAATATTAAAGCAGGTGATTTCTATGACTTAGGTGTTATATACTATGAAAGAAATCCTTACTTCTTATTAGGACCTGCTAAGATTAAAAAAGTACGTTTTCAAGTAGTTGCAGAAAACCAAATGTTAAATAGTTTATACAGTAAAAGTATAGATTTTGTTGAACCAAACGCAAAACCAGAAACAATTGAAGAAATAGCTAACAGAATTAAAAAAGGTGAAGGTTTAGGATATCAAAGTATTGAAACATCAGGATATGGTTATATCGGTATCAATGCTAGCAAAGTAAAAGATTTAGAAGTACGTCAAGCGATTATGCACGCTATTGACACTAAAGAATGTGTAAATTATTATCATGATGCTGCACAAGCAGTATATCGTTCGATGTCAAGAGCTAGTTGGGCATATCCAAAAGATGCCACACCTTATTATCCATATGTAGGCGATCCTGTTCCTAAGAATCTTGATGTCGTAAATCCAGCATATGCGGAATACGTAGGAGGGCTTGGAAAAGAAGCAGGTGATAAATTAACTGCCGAAGAACAAAGAGCATTTATCGAAGAATTAGTAGAAAGTGCTGGTTATGAAAAGAATGCCAATGATGTATATCAAAAAGGTAATACAGTATTAAAGTTTACTTTTACTATTGCAGGACAAGAAACTGATCACCCTGCTTATGCCGCAATGCTCCACGCAAAAGAAATATTAAATGAGTCAGGTTTCCAAGTTGAAGTTAAAACTGATGCTAATGCTTTAAAGAAATTGAGTGAAGGTTCACTAACCGTATGGGCAGCTGCATGGGGTTCAACAATTGACCCTGATATGTATCAAGTTTATCATAAAGATTCAAGTGCTACTTCCGTTAAAAACTGGGGTTATCAAGCAATTCTTCAAAATAATGGCGGAGAGTATGATGAAGAAAATTATATTTTAGATGAATTATCAGAATATATTGAAAAAGCTCGCAAAACAAATAAACAAAGCGATAGAATTTATTATTATGATAAAGCTTTAACACTTGTAATGCAGTTAGCAATTGAACTTCCTACATACCAAAGAAATGATTTATTTGCATACAATGCTAATAAATTAGATTCTAGTACATTGACATCAAAAGAAAACTTGTCACCATATAAAGGCTTAACAAGTGAATTGTGGAATGTATCTTTAATAGTTGAAAAATAATGAATTATTGGAAGCATTTTTTATAGTGTTTCCAATTTCTCAATAAAGGAGAACGAAAAAATGTTTAAATATATAGTAAAAAGGTTACTAATTTCAATTGTAATCTTACTAGGTGTATCGATAATCATCTATTCATTAGTAAGAATGATGCCTAATGATTATGTTGATAGAAAATACGCTGAACAATTAGCACAAGGAAGCATGCACCAAGAAGATATAGATCATTTCAAAGAATTGTACGGAATTTCCGATAATTCTTTTAAAGGAATTGTTGGTGGTTACTTCAAATGGTTAGGAAACTTATGTAGAGGTAATCTAGGTGATTCATTCAAATACCAACAACCCGTAGGAAAAGTAATAACTGATAATATGTGGATATCGTTTGCGATAGCGGTAATTGCGACAATCTTGCAGTTCTTAATCGCAATACCTCTAGGAATCTCAAGCGCTACTCATCAATATTCTGTAAGAGACTACACAGTTACAGTCTTTACAATGATAGGTATTTCCCTTCCAACATATTTCTTCGCAGCGATTGTAATTAAAATTTTCTCTGTCGATTTAGGATGGCTTCCATCTAATGGTTTAATTTCGGCTAATGCGAATTATGCTGACAATTTTTTAGGAGTAATGCAAAAATTTGGTGATATTCTAAAACACTTAATTCTTCCGATTTTTGTTAGTGTAATTTTGTCAATTGGTGGATTAATGCGATATACTAGAACAAATACACTTGAAGTATTAAATGCAGATTATATCCGTACTGCGAGAGCTAAAGGTTTATCAGAAAACAAAGTAATCTATAAACATGCTTTTAGAAATACGTTAATACCGCTAGTAACATTACTTGCGGGAATCCTTCCATCTTTATTTGGTGGAATGATGATTACAGAAGAAGTATTCTCAATTGATGGTATTGGTCGTTTAGCTTATAACGCCTTGATTGAAGGCGACATACCATTTGTTATGGGATATAATATGTTCTTGGCTGTTCTTACAGTAATCGGAACATTATTGTCAGATATAATGTATTCAATTGTAGACCCAAGAGTAAAACTAGGAAAGTAGGTGAAAACATGGAAGAACAAAACAGAAAAGAAAATAAAACGCCTATAGTACTAGATAAAAGAAATTTAAAAGATGAAATAGAAGCCGCAAATATTAAAGAAGATGCTACTTTAGATGAAGAACTAGAAGTAATAGAAGAAGCAACTTATAAAGAAATGAGTCCAACAGGATTAATTTTTAGACGATTTTTCCGTTCAAAATTATCTATAGTTGGATTAATAATGATTGTATTTTTATTTGTATTTTCATTTTTGGGCCCTGTTATCTACAATAAATGGGGAGAGGAAACTGTTGATAGAAGTGAAATAACCGAAATAATAAGAAATGAATATAGTTATATTGATGAAGATGGCAATCAAATAGATGTAGTAGAAGAAGTAGAATTTGTATCAAATATAAATGACTACGCTGCACCTAGTAAAGAACATTTATTAGGAACCGATGATAAAGGAATGGATGTATTTGTAAGACTAATGTATGGTGGTAGAATATCGCTAACAATTGGTTTTATCGTAGTAATATTAGAAACTTTAATCGGTATTATCCTTGGTGGTATCTCAGGATACTTTGGAGGATGGGTTGATCAATTGATAATGAGAATAGTTGATATTTTTAACTGTATACCAACCTTACCAATCCTTTTAATTGCTTCCGCCGTAATCGATGCTAATTTTAATGCGGAGATGGGAACGCAGATAACCTCAGATCAGCGGATATATATCTTAATGGTTATAATTACAATTTTTAGTTGGAGCGGTGTTGCAAGATTAGTTAGAGGACAAATTCTTTCTTTAAGAGAACAAGAATTTATTACAGCGACAGAAGTAATGGGTCTTCCAACATGGCGAAAAATATTTGTTCATTTAATTCCTAACGTTATGCCACAATTAATCGTGTCAATGACTCTTGGCCTTGGTAGCGTTATTCTTTATGAATCAACCTTAAGTTATTTAGGCCTCGGCGTTCAAGTACCAAAGGCTGCATGGGGAACAATGATTGCTACTGCTAAAACGAGGGAAGTTTTACAATATCATTTGAATGTGTGGTTGCCAGCAGGTATTATGATAGTAATCGCTGTATTAGGATTTAACTTTGTAGGCGATGGATTGCGTGATGCGATGGATCCAAAAGCCAAAAAATAGGAGGTTATAAGATGCAAGAAAATAATGAACATAAAAGTCAAGAAATATCTCGCATACTATTTGGAACAGAAATAATGAATAAAGTAACAAATAGACCTTCTAATTATATTTCTATTCGTGAAAGTAGAAAGATTATTCGTGATAATATTAAAAAAATGAAGTATTATGAGAGTCTTAAAAAAAGAAAATTATCATTAGACGAATATACTTCAGTGATGAAAAATGAAAATAATTTAATCGAAATTGAAGATTTAAAAATATGTTTCTTTACAGATAATGGTACAGTAATGTCTGTAAATGGTGTAAGTTTTGATGTTCCTAAAAATAAAATAATAGGAATTGTTGGTGAATCAGGATGTGGAAAAAGTGTTACATCTCTTTCAATCATGCAGTTGGTTCAAGCTCCTCAAGGCCAAACTATTGGTGGTGAAATCCGTTTCAACGCAGAAGCACTAGGCAGAAATGAGTCAGGAGAAAAAATAGCTTATGATATAACCAAAACACCAACAAGCGAAATGTATAAAATTCGTGGTAAAGATATTACCATGATATTCCAAGAACCAATGACAAGTTTAAATCCTGTTTTTACAATTGGATATCAACTTGATGAAGTATCGTTTATCCATACCCCAAATATTTTCAAAGAAGAAGCAAAAAATCACAGTATTGATATGCTAAAAAAAGTTGGAATATCGATGCCAGAACATGTATACAAATCATATCCTCACGAATTATCTGGTGGTATGAGACAACGTGTTATGATTGCGATGGCACTAGCGGGGAATCCTAAACTTATTATCGCAGATGAGCCAACAACGGCTCTTGATGTAACTATTCAAGCTCAAATATTAGAATTATTAAAAGATTTACAAAAACGGGAAGGATGTTCTATTATGCTCATTACCCACGACTTAGGAGTTATTGCGGAAATGGCTGATGAAGTTGTCGTAATGTATGCTGGTAGAGTAATTGAAAAAGGTACAGTGCAAGAAATTTTCCACAACCCTCTTCATCCTTATACAATCGGCTTACAAAAAAGTAAACCATTAATTAACTCTAATTCAAATGAACCTTTGTATTCTATTCCAGGACAAGTTCCTAACCCTATTAATTTACCTAATACATGTTATTTTAAGAATAGATGTACTAAGAGTTGTGAAAAATGCAAGGGTGAATATCCTAGGGAAATCCAAGTAAGTGAAACACATTTCGTATCATGCTACTTATATGAAGAAAGTGGTGAAAAGTAGAATGTCAGAAAAAGAGACAAAGCAATATATGCTAGAAGTTAAAAATTTAAAAAAGTATTTTCCACTTGATACTAATTTTTTTGGGAAACCATCTGCTTATTTAAAAGCTGTAGACGATATAAGTTTCTCACTTGAAAAAGGAAAAACAATTGGTGTTGTTGGTGAATCAGGATGTGGTAAAACAACCTTGGGACGAACAATACTTAAGTTATATGAATCAAACGGTGGGAAAATTATTTTTGATGGTAAGGATATAACAAATTATAAAAAATCACAAATGCGCGCTTTGCGTACAGACATTCAGTTGATATTCCAAGATCCTTACTCAAGTTTGCCACCAAGAATGACTGTTGGTAGTATTATTTCTGAAGCTGTTAAAGTTCATAAAATAGTTCCTAAAGAAAATGTTAGAGAATATGTTTATGACATAATGTCTAAATGTGGCTTGCAGCCTCAATATTATGATCGTTATCCTCATGAGTTTAGTGGAGGACAACGACAAAGAATTTGCATTGCGCGTGCATTAGCAGTAAAACCAAAATTGGTAGTATGTGATGAACCAGTTAGTGCACTGGATGTATCAATTCAAGCTCAAATAATCAATTTATTAAAAGAATTACAAAATACTATGGGCTTGACATATGTATTTATCTCACATGATTTATCAGTAGTAAAATACATAACAGATAAGATTTTAGTAATGTATTTAGGAAATACAATGGAACTAGCTTTGACGGATGAAATTTTTGATAATCCTCTTCATCCATATACAAAAGCGTTATTCTCAGCTGTTCCTGTACCTGATCCTGACACTAAAATGAAACGAATAATTCTTGAGGGAGATATTCCATCTCCAGCTAATCCTCCAAAAGGATGTAAGTTCCATACGAGATGTAGTGAATGTATGAGTGCCTGCAAATTTGTTGAGCCAAAATTTATTGAAGTCTCACCAAATCATTTTGTGGCATGTCATAAATATAATTCCGAAATAATGAATAACCTCGAATCATACGATAAAGAGTTTAAAAAGATGGAACAGGAAGCTGAAAAGCAAAATGAAAAGGAAAAATAAACCAAAATATATAGATGATGGCCATACAATTTATAATATGGATGTAGATGGTATGCCACATCGTCGTGTACAATCAAATGATAATTTAAACGTAACAAAAAAAGAAAAAAAAGCCATGATAAAAGCAGCTTTATTACGTTACTTACCTATTTTAGGGCTCGTAATTCTTGCTTTTTCCGTTACAATGCTACTTATTTTTTGGTGGTTACACTAAAACTTTAAGGGAGGAGATATTATGTATAAAAAAATATGTGCTGCCTTAATGATTATACTTACCGCTATTGCTTGTACTTCTTGTAAAAATGGTAGTGGTGCTCGTAATGATGGAACACCAATTGATGTCTCTAATCAACTTCAAATTTTGAGAAGTGATTTGAAACTAACACAAGAACAAGTAATGTCGAGAATTAAGGCAAATCATTTAATAGAAAATAAAGGGTATATTGATACCGACGAAGTTGTATCAATAGTAACTCTTCCAGGTGATTCACTAATTGATACATATCTTGATGGTGAACAACTATTCTATAGTTCTGTTGCTGAATACGCAAGTTCTAGAAAAGGAAAAAAGAAAATTGCGGAAATAAAAGAAGCTCAAGCCGAACTAGTAGCCGAACTAAAGTCTTATAATTTAGATTTTAGTGTTGAATATAACTATGCCACTGTTTTAAACGGAATAGCTATTAAATCAACATACAAGACATTTAAACGTTTAGGAAACAACTTTAATGTGAAATCAGTGATACTATCTGATACATATAACTTGCCAAAAGCATCGTCAAGTGATAAATATCAAGCAGTAACTAATCTTGTTAAAGTTTATGAAACAGGAATCTTCGATTCTAGTAGTGTATCTTATACAGGAAATGGTACGGCTGTTGCTGTACTAGATTCAGGATTTGATTGCAGTCACACTGTTTTTAGTAAACTTCCTGATGAGCCACTTTATTCAAAAGCAGATATTAATAATCTAATCACTAGTGATGAGGTAGTTTTAAATGCTAAAAAATTTACTCCTAAGTTACGTTTATCAGACGTTTACTATAGTAGTAAAATTCCATATACATATGATTATGCAGACAAGGATACTGAAGTAAATCCTTATGATTCTGAACATGGTACCCATGTTGCAGGTATCATTGGTGGTAAAGATGATGTTATTACAGGTATTGCTGTTAATACACAACTTGTTTTAATGAAAGTATTCCCTGATTTAGATGAAGGTGGAAAAACAGAAGATATTATAGCAGCATTAGAAGATGCAGTTGTAATTGGCGTTGATGCAATTAATATGTCTTTAGGTTCTTCTTGTGGTTTTGCAAGAGAAGTTGATAAAAAAGAAGTTAATGAAATATATGACAAAATTAACAAAAGCGGTATTAGTTTAATCACCGCTGCCAGCAATAGTTATAGTTCAGGTTTTGGTGGCGAACAAGGTAATACCAATTTCGTAACGAATCCTGATTCTGGTACAGTAGGTTCTCCATCAACATATGATGCAGCACTATCTGTAGCCTCAATCAGTGGTGTTAAAAGTAAATATTTAGTAGCGAATGATTCACAAATACTATTCTTTAAAGAATCTAATGCTATAACTGGTAAAGAAAATGATTTCTTTAAAGAACTTGGAATTACTGAAGGGATAAAACAAGAATTTGAATATGTTACTATTCCAGGATCCGGTTTAAAAGTAAACTATGCTAGTGTTAACGTAAAAGGTAAAATAGCATTAGTTAGACGTGGTGATAATACTTTTGAAGAAAAAGCTCGCTACGCAAAACAAGCAGGAGCTATCGCTTGTATCATATATAATAATATTGATGGCGATATCGTAATGTCAATGGGTAAAAGTGATCATATCCCAACTATTTCTATTTCAAAAGATGATGGAACAATTCTCGCAAGTAAAAAAACAGGAAAGATCATTGTTGATTATGTAAATCAAGCAGGACCATTCATTTCTGATTTCTCAAGTTGGGGACCTACACCATCACTTGGATTAAAGCCAGAAATAACAGCTCATGGCGGAAGTATCAAATCAGCCATTCCTGGTGGCGGATATGACGAATTGAGCGGCACTTCAATGGCTACTCCTAATCTTTGTGGTATCGTTGTTTTAATTAGACAATATTTAAAAGAAAAGTATCCTGATAAAAGCAGAAAAGAAATATCAGTATTAACTAATGAGTTATTAATGTCAACAGCGACAATTGCTTATAATGAAGAGGGGAATCCTTATTCACCTCGTAAACAAGGTGCTGGTCTTGCTAGTCTTGATAATGCTGTTACTACCAAAGCATATATAACAGTTGATGGCATTGACAGAACTAAATTAGAACTTGGCGATGATAAAGACCGCTCAGGTATTTATGAAATGACTTTTAATGTTGAAAATTTATCGAGTGATACGCTAAAATATGATTTATCAGTAATCGCGATGACAGAAAATGTTTCTACATCTGATGCGAAACACGTAGCTGAAAAAGATCAATTATTGAATGGCACAACTAAAATAGAATTATTATCAACTGGCGAATTAACTAATAATGTACTAACATTAAAGGGTAATGAAACAGCTAAAGTAAAGGTTACTTATTTGCTATCAAGTAACGACAAAAAAATGATTGATAATTTATTCCCTTACGGAATGTATGTTGAAGGTTTTGTAACTTTAAAATCTTTAGATGATGAAGTTGATTTAAATATCCCTTTCTTAGCTTTCTATGGTGATTGGACAGAAGCGCCAATGTTTGATAAGACATACTATGAAGTTGAATCAGAAGCTCATAATGGAGCTATTGATGATGAAGATAAAATTAAAGCTGATTATTATGCAACAACACCATATGGCTCTTATTACTACAATTATATTATTCCACTTGGTTCATACTTATATAATATGGATGAATCGATATATGAAGCTATTCCGGCTTCAGAAGATCGCATAGCGATATCTAATATATTAGGTACAATAGATGGTATTTCAGGAGTTTATGCAGGGTTATTAAGAAATGCTAAAACAATGCATTATACAATAACTGATAAGATTACAGGGGAAGTAATCTATGACTATACTGATTATAATAAATCTAAAGCATATTCGGTAGGCGGAACCCCAATACCTTCGTATGATAACTTGAAGATAAAATCTGCTACAATGGGTTTAATAAATAATAGACAATATGAATTTAAAATGTCAGGTTTATTAGATTATAAAGATGGTGGGGCTTTAACAAATGTTAGAAATTCTTTCAGTTTTGATTTCTATTTAGATGATGAAGCGCCAATTATTAAAGATATATCTTATGAGAAGAAATATGATAAGAATTTGAAAAAAGATCGTTATTATATAACTATGACAGTATATGATAATCAATATGTTCAATCTATAACACCGATTATTTTTACATCATCTTCTAGTTATACTTTCTTAACAGAAAATCCTATCCCTGTTTATTCAAATCGTGGCGAAGATACTGTTGTAAAATTTGAAATAACAGATTACCTAGATGATATGTTTGATGATGCTCTTATAACAAGTTCTTTAGCATTTTCTATTGATGATTACGCATTAAATTCTAATATTTACTTATGTCAATTACCAGGTACAAAAGGAGATTTCAAATTTACTAAAGATGGAACTCCTGATGGAATTGATTTAATAATTTTATCGATGTATGAAGATGAAATTATCGATTTGACTAAGTATTTATCAACAAAAGATGTAAGTGTTGATGAAAATAAAGATTATTTAAATCATTTAGTTTGGACTTCTTCTAATGAGGAAGTTGCAGTAGTAAAAGAAGGATTAGTAAAATGCTTGAAAAAAGGTCGCGCAACTATTACAGCTCGTGAAGCCATGGACAACAAACAAGCAGTATTAATCATTAATGTAAAGGAAAAAAGTTCTAGAAAAGAAGCTAATAATAAAGTAACTGATGCCGCCGATGCTAAATTAACTTCACTGCGTTTCTCTTACTTTGATACAATATTCGCTTATTCTAGAGCCTCACAGACAAGTAAAATTGGTGAAACTGGTGACAGGGTCTTTATCAATTCGTTATCAGATATTTCATTCTACCCAGGAGAACAAATTCAATTACATTACGATATGAATCCTTGGTATGTAGAAGATAAATATGAATTAACTTATGAATCATCAGACCCAAATATTGCTGAAGTTGACCAAAATGGTGTTGTCAAAGGATTAAAAGAAGGAACAACGATAATTACCTTAAAGGTAAAAGGTTCCCGTATCAATGCCAGTATAATAGTAAATATTAATAATCCATTTATTATTGAAAATAGAACTTTGGTAGCTTATAAAGGATTAGGTGGCGAAGTAGTTATACCAGATGATGAAGGTATTTTATATATCGGTTCGTATGCATTTTGTTTATATGAAACAGATCGTACAATAGAATTAACCGAAGATGATTATGACGCAAACAAAATACCAGCTAGCAATGCTTCAATAACTTCAATAATAATTCCTGAAGGTGTTGAAGAAATTCAAAAATATGCATTTTATAATTGTTCAGGTTTGAAGAGTGTAACTTTACCAAGTACCATCAAGTATGTTAGAGAATACGCTTTTTGTAAAGATGTTAAATTAGAGACAATTAATTTGGAAAAAGTAATTGTCATCGGACGTCAAGCATTTAAAGAATGTGTAAAATTAAATAATATTGATTTAACAAATATATATGCGATAGGCGATGATGCCTTCAATGGTTGTAAAGCATTAGAAAAAGTTGACCTTACAACTTTACGTAATACTGGTAAACAAGCTTTCAAAGATTGTGTTAATCTATCAGAAGTTGTATTATCAGAAAACACAAAATTATCAATGGCTATGTTTGTTAATGCAGGTTTAACAAGCGTGGATATATATGAAAAAGTTGAAATACCTGCATTCTGTTTCGCAATGTGCGAAAAGTTAGAAAAAGTTACAATTAACAATGATATAATAAATATTGGTAAGGGAGCATTTAGTGATTGTTCAAAATTGACAAGTGTTATTTTCAACGCTAGAGTTGATGCAATCGGTGAACAAGCATTTTACAATTCAACCGCTCTTACTAAAATTGTCTTACCAAATAATGATGTAAGAATAGGAAATTATTGCTTCTACAAATGTGAACAGCTAACAGAAATAGTATTCTTAGAAAACACTTTTATCAGTGAAGTTGAAGGCTCTGTTTTCCAAGATACAAATGTTACAACATTTACAGTAGATGCAAACAATTCAAATTACAAATCATCAGGCGAATTATTACTTGATGCTACAGGCAAAATAATTATTTTTGCTGCACCATATAAAGAATATGGTGATTATTACATTGATGAAAAATATGAAGAAATTTCTGATGGTGCTTTCACTGGTACTTCCATCACTTCTCTTACTATTTCAAATAAAAATATGGTGATAGGTGCATTTGCTTTTGCCAATTGCGAATTATTAGGAGTAGTAACTTTACCAATTGAAGGTGTTTCATCAATTGGTAAGCATGCATTTAATTATGCAAGTAAATTAGAAAAAATCGAAAATTTAGATAAAGTTAAAATAGTTGCCGATTATGCTTTCGCGAATACAGGACTAAAGCAAGTTGTACTCGCTGACAATGCCTCATATGGTGAAGGTGCATTCTATAAATCAAATTTAAAGGAAGTTACAATCGGTGAAAACTCGACATTTGGTCTTGGTGCTTTCCAAAATTGTTCATATCTCGTTAGTGTTAATATGCCTGCGAATGGTGGTGTACACTTTGGAGTAGCATGTTTCTCTAATGATATTTTGTTAGAAACAATAGATTTAACTAAGGTTGATGATGTAATTGAAGCTGAAACATTCTATAATTGCCTTAGCCTAAGAGTAGCTAATCTAACAGGTGTTAAAGAAGTCGGTGATTATGCTTTTGCCGCATGTAGTGGCCTAACATATTTGAATATACCTGTTATTGAGACAATAGGAAAAGGCGCATTTAGTAAATATGAAAAAAGTTCAACTTCACCACAAATTAGCGAAGTAACACTTCCTGATACTTTAGTAAGTTTAGGAGATGCTGCTTTCTTTGGATGTGAAAGACTAAAAGAAATCACTATTCCAAGTAATATTGTAAAGGTTAGTGATTATGCTTTCGGAAATTGTATCAATCTTACAAGAGTAAATCTTCCTGGAGAAACTATTGAAATTGGTAAATATGCTTTTATTAATTGCCAACTCCTAGAAGTAATTAATTTAAACAACATAAGATTAATTGGTGAAGGATCTCTTTCTGCATGTCAAGCACTTACTAAAATTGATTTAAGCAATATTGAAGAAATTGGTGAGGGTGCTTTTGCTAATTCATATTCTTTAAATGAAGTATCAAAAACGATGATGATGAATTTAAAATCAATTGCTGGTTATGCTTTTTTATCTACAGCGCTTCGTAAATTTGACGCTCCAAATCTTGAAGAAATAGGTCTTGGTGCTTTCCAAAATAATGAAAGTTTAAAAGAGTTTAGATTTTCTAATAAACTAAAGAAAATTGAAAATCTTGCTTTTAATGGTTGTAGTAAACTTGAAAATTATTATTATGAAGATTTAACTACAAACGAAAAAACAAACAACAAAGTATTAAACGATTATGCTCGCTTAGTAGATGGTGTTCTTTACACTAGTATAAATGGTCAAGAATATCAATTAACATCTGTTCCAGCCGCTTTAAACATTGAAACACTAGATGTTATGGAAGGTACAGTACGCATTGATCGTTATGCCGGTAATGGTAATAAAAACGTAACTATGATAATTCTTCCTGATTCATTGAAAGCAATAGGTAATTATGCTTTCTATGAATATGATAACCTAAAGGTTGTAGAATTTAGATCATTTACAGCTCCAATTTTAGAAAGTGAATACAACTCTAAAGTAAAACTTTCTGAAAGTGATCCAGGTTATAAACTATTACATAAATATTTTGATTTATTTGGTTACGAACAATGTTATTTAACATTTATAAATTTAGTAGGTAAACGTAATCCAATTGGATGGATTTTACCAGAAAATGATGATATCGAAGGGTATGAAGGAATAATATATGAAGCATATTTTGGTAAGATATCATCTGCTGAAAGAAGTGATTATGAGGCTAAAAATAAAAACCTTATCACATTCTACGAAAATGCTAAAAAAATTGCTCAAATAAATAAAGTAGCATTAACTGATGAAAAACTAATAAATAAAACATTAACAGCATATAACGCTATTAAACAAGACTATACTAAATATGGCTATGATAAAACTGAATGGGAAGAACTTGTTAAAGTCGTTAAGAAAGCTAAAAACGATTTACGTTTATTACAATTTGAAAACGCTAGTTTAGCTGTTAAAAACATTCAAAAAGAAATTGACAAATTAAATCCAGTCTTCGCTGCTTCTAGATTACAAGAATTAAGAGCGCTAAGAGAAAAATTGGATACTATTTCGGTTGAAGAACAATCATTACTTGATTTAACAAACTATAATGCTTTAATGGAATCATATAGTAAGTACATTGAAACACTTGAAAAAGAAGTAGCACCTGTAACTAACGCGGTTAATAACTCCATTATCAAAGTACAAGCCCTTTCTTCTTTAATAGTTTTTGTTGCTTTGAGTGTTCTTAGAAAACGTTGGTATTTATAGGAGGTATGAGTAATGAAAAAGAATAAAATATTTATATTACTAGTATTATTTGTTGCTTTCTTGATTCCTAGCTTAACCTCTTGTAAGAAAAAAGATGAATTGACTACTTATAAAACATCAATGGTAGAATCACTTAAAAGTGTAACCGCTTTGAGTTCTACTATAACAGTTAAAGATCAAGATGCTGTAGTCTATGAATATGTAAAAACAATTACAATTAATCAAGATGATTCAGCTTATGTTAAGATAGATACAAAAGAATTAGATAAGAATTTCAACTTATCAACAAAAACAACTTCACAATCAATTGAAAAAGTTAATCGTGAAGAATTTCTAGAGATTAATTTAAAAAAAGAATACTTCAACAAGTACTCTTTAGATAATAAAAACTTTACAGGTGAAATAAGTAAAGATAATATGAAAAATGTATTTAATACCGATATAACAATAAAAGATATCGCTAATTTAGTGATAACTTTTGAAAATGATAAAATAGCAAGAATGGATTGTACATGTAAAACTGAAACTGGGAAAACAATGACAATATGTACAGTCTATGAATATTAGGAGGAAAAAATGCGAAAAACAAAATTTGTATTAGCCTTGTTTATCCTTCTATTTACATTTTGCATTGCATCGTGCAAAAAAGATGATAATCCCCCTATAGATAATCCACCAATTATTAAACCTGAACCAGTAATAGACGAAGTAAGCGTTGGAATCAAAGGAACATCAGAAGTTAAATCTGGATTTGAGGCGCAATATCGTGCATATGTTGATGGTGAGGTCAGCAATGAAGTAACATGGGAAATTAAAACAGGTGCTGATTATGCAACCTTGTCAAATAAAGGGCTTCTTTCAGCTAAAGAAGTTACTGGTGACAAGATTATTGAAATTATCGCACGAAGCACTAAAAATGATAAGTGCTTTGGCAGTAAAGTAATAACAATTGTTGCGAAACCTAATTTAACCCAAAGTATGCTTGATGCATTAAAGGTAGACAAAATAGGTTTTGAAGGATATTTAAACATCAGTGTTTATGAATTTGGTGTCGCAAAAAAATTAAAAACGACATATACGACAGTTGTCAAAACAGCTATGGATGGCACAGATTGGTATGCTGAATATGAAAATGGTGACACTGGAACAAAGATGGGATTATATTATAAGAACCATGATAATTATGCTTGCCAAGTAGGCGTAAATTTTATGAATTCTGAACAATACGAACCAATGGTTGATGCTGATGGTAAAAAAGTTACTTGGGAAGATTCAGGATTATACAATGTACTTCAAAATTTAACAGTTAAAGATTTTAAATTTAATGAAGATACTTGGCGTTATGAATATAAATCTAAAGGAAGAGATGATTCATTAACTAAACGTTTGATTGCTTCAGCTAATCCTTATGACTTTGAACAAGATCCTAACCATCAGTTCCAATTAATAATTGAAGAAAATGAAGTATTAGGTTTTTATGTTAAAAGTAGTCCAGATTATACAATTGTTCAACAATATGAATCAATTCAAGAATTGTTTGTTGCAGTTGGCTATGGCGATACTGTAAAAGTGCCAAAAATTAATAAATACCCTCATCGTGATTTTCATGATGATCTAGATACTGCAATAAACAATATGAGAAATCTTAGTAGTTATACACTAGATTTTTATAGTATCACTGCTTCATATCTTACAAGAGGATATGTAAGAGAAGGATTTAAAGAAACAATTACAGATACTGATTGTTACTTTGAACCATATAGCATGACATTTGATGAATATGGAAAAAATTTGCGTGTCTTTGATGCTTCTAATAATTATGGTTATCATAAGATAAATGATACTTTGTATAATACTTATCATATTGATAACGAAACTAATACTTATAAAGCAAGCAGAGCCTACAATGAAGATTTCCAAAAAGCTAAACCAACGTTTGCTTTCTCATCAGAGATTTTTACAAGTTATATTGAAAATGAAGATGGTTCTGTCACTTATTATGTAGATGAGTTGATGACTCCTGTTGCTTCAACTTTCTATTATGGTGTAGGAAACGATATTAATTTGTATGGTATTTTCGCAACAAAAGGATATCTAACTCAAACATCATCATTTACACCTTTCATAACGGTAAAGGATGGAAAAATCGTAAGTTCTTGTTTCTATTTCTATTTAGGTTCATTATATGGTATTGTTGAAATTGAATATACTGATTTCAATACCGCGAAACTTCCAGATGGTGTAAAAATTGATTTTGATGAAAGAAAAGTACCAACATCTTGGAATGAATTAACGATTATAAAATCAAGTGAATCTGGCAAAACAGAAGATGATGAAGAAGTTAATGCCTTAGATTTCTTGAAGAGTTTCTTTAAAGAAAAATCTAATATCGATGAAACGAAACTAGAGGAAACAATGCCTTTCTTCGGTAAAGTTTTAGGCGATACATATGGTTTTGGAATGACTTCGGTTCATATTCCTACCGGAAAATCAACTGCTTATAGTTGTATTACTTTCTATTATGATGTACCACTAGGTACTGATTACACGATTAAAGCACCACTTGCAGATCTTGAAGAGTATTTATTATCTTTAGGATTTACTAAAAATAAAGCTGGTGAATTTAGTAAAGATGGAATTTATGTTGCTCCAGTAGATTCTAGTTTAGATTTAATAATATATGTATGGGGCGAAAAATTTTAGAAAGGAAAAATCACAAAATGAGAAATATTAAAAATAATTTAATAAAGTGTTTTACCTTTGTACTTGTTCTTCTATGTGCTTTTTCACTTGTTTCTTGTAAAAAGGATAACGATAAGGACAAACCTGTGAAACCAACGGAACCAGTTAAAATAGAACTTAATGCTGATAAAGACAAAATTAGTGAAAGTGAAACTGCTAAACTAACTGTAACTATAACAGGCACTGAAGATAAGACATACAAGGTTACAGTAGATAACCCAAAAATCGTTAAAGTTGAAAATGACGTATTATCAGTAATTGCGACAGTTGTTGTAGATAAAAAAGTTACTGTTACAGTAACTGCTAATGCTGATTCTAATGCAGTTGCTTCTAAAACATTCATTGTTAAAGGAAAAACAATAGAGGGCCAAGTTGGTGAGTTAACATCACAAATGTTAGCTGAACTTGGTAATGAAAGCATTACAGTAAAAGGTTCTTTAAAAGACTACTATGTTAATTTCCATGATTCGGATCAAAATACAATTCATGCTTATTCAATGATGGTTGAAATGTCTGAAAATATGTGGAAAGGAAGTTGGTATAGTGAAGAAGATGAAGAAAATGTTATAACAGATATTTATCGTAAGAGTGATAAAGATGGACTTAAAGACCAAAAAGGTGATATAGGTCATGGTCTTGAAAGAATCTATATCAATAAAGACAATAAAGTTGCAAGTGCTTTAGTAAAAGATTACTTAAGTATACCTACTTTATGGGAAAACCAACATTTATGGAATCATTTAGCTCAACTTAATATAACAAAATTTAAATATGATTTAGACAATGATTTATATGAATATTGTTTTGATTATACAAATGAAGATGATTTATATCTAATGACATATTTGTCATTCTCATTAACACCAATGCTTGAAGATACACTTGACAAAGTATATTTAAAATTAGAAGATGGTAGAATTACTAAATTACTTGGTCAAACTGAAATTCTTTATTATGGTGCTGATACAAGAGATGATGCAGATGCGATGAGTTATACAGAAATTGAAGTTACTTTCTCAAAAATTGGTACAACAGAAATTGCTGAACCAACTGTTTATGAAGCTCCAGAAAGTGTAGAATTATTAACAAAAGCATTAAATGAAATGAAAAGTTTAAGAAATTATACTTTCAATATCGTTGAAAATGAAACTTATTCTCCAAGTGGCGATTCAAGTGACTATGAAACACAATCTTTTGTTACTAATGACCCTTTAATTAAAAAACTTACAAGAAAGTATAAAAAAGTTTCTAATTACTTATCTTCAACAGGTAAAGTTGGTCTTGTAGGTAAAGTTACTGCTGATGCTATTTTACTTGCAGAAACAGGTAAGTATGCATATGCAATGGATGATAAAGTATATCATACAGAATATTCTGGATACAAGAAGATTGATGATACGAAGTATGATTACTTTGAATACGATACATCTGCTAAAGCACTAGTAGGTCGAAAACAAGTTAAAGGTAGTGTTGCTGATGTGCTTCCAAAATTTGAATTTTCACCTAATTTATTTACTCTTGATGGTGTTGTTACAAAGAAGGGTAAAGAATTATACACATTTAAGATTAATGATTCTGTTTTGACTAGAGATATCGCTTTAGAATTAACAGTATTTGACTATGGTAAGGATGGCGCCGCTTCTGCATATTCAACATTAAAATTAGTTGTTGATGAAGAAGGTCATTTAGTAAGTGCTACAATTCCATACTCAGTTATGAGTGGAACTTATCTTGGTTACTATGAAGTTACATATACAAAGTTCAATGAAACAACCCTTGATGATGATACTTTCGATGGTTATGTTGCGAGAGTATGGAGAACTTCATGGTCACAATTCACCACAAAGAGTTATAGTGAAACATTTGATACAAGAAATAGTCATGATGAAGATACTAATGTCGTTTTAGAAGCTATTTTTGGAAAAGATGCTGCAGCTTCTTTCTTTGCTCCAACTGTATTTATGGATGTTTTTGGCGATTGTATTTTTGGACCTTTCTATAGTTGGAAAACTAAAGGCACTGATGCTTCAGGCAATGATATTAAAACTGGCTTTTTAGAAATTCGTGCATCAAGCGAAGAATTTGATGAAAATGGCCAAATCACCAATTACGATGAATTAATGTCGGAACTTAGAAAAGTTTTCGAAAAGGAAGGATTCAAATATTCTGTTGAAAACTCAGATACTACAGGTGGTGAAACTGGCAGATCTGATCGTTATGTATGTTTCATAAAGGGAGATGTTCAAGTAGTAGTTCAAAATAATCACACAAGACATTTCTTCATTTATGTTTATAAAACAGGTGATTGGAAATTAAATAAATAATAGCTCCTTTCATGAGGTGATAATATGAATAAGGTAAAAAGATTAACGATCTTACTTATCGTTTTATTACTCACTTTAACTAGTTGTAACATCAAACCAAATCCTATGGATTCTAAAAAAGATATCAAAGTGTCTGCTGTAGTTGAGGAATTGGAGATTAATATCAATAATTTTGATGATTTTGATTTTAAAGAATATTTCACAATTACAGTAGATAAAAGTGATATCGAAGTAAAAGATGAGTATATCGATAAGACAGGTTTAAAAAAAGAAGTTGGCGAGTATCAAGTAGTATGTAAATATGAAAAAGTTAGCGCCAGTATAAAGGTAAGAGTAGTTGCCGATGCATATGAGATTACCTTATTAAAAGATGAAATTTCAATTTATCTTGATGAAGTTGAAAACTACAATTATGTTTCGTTATTTAAGTTAACAATTAATGGTAAAGAAAATGTCATAACTAAAAGTATGATTGAAACGGATATTAAAAAAGAAGTTGGTGTTTATACTTATACTGTTTCTTATAAAGATGTTTCTAAAACTTTAACCATTAACGTTTTAGAAAGAGTGATTGAAACAAATCTTGAAGTAATACCAGCATATCAATTATACAAACTAAATATTAATGAAGTTAATACCTTCGATTATACAAAATTGTTTTCTTTGTATGTTAATGGTACTGCTGAAAAAGTAACTGACGAAATGATAGATACTAGTTCTATCATTGATGTAGAAATAGGAAAAAATTATATAGTAAATTTTAACTTTACGCTAGATGATAAAACAGTATCAGCTAAAGTGAAGATAGAAATTGTTGATGGTGATAAAATAGTAATTAATGCCAAAGATGCTTTGACTTATCCTAATGGCGGCTATATAGATTTAACAACGCTATTTGAAATAAAAAAAGGAACTACCTTGATTCCTGTTAAACCAGATATGATAAGTGGTAAAGTAGATTATACAAAAGAAGGTATGAATATAGTCACAATCAACTATCAAGGTGAAACCGCTACTGCCACCGTTGAGGTTAGACGCGGTGTAATAATCGATTATGCTTCTAGTGATACTATCATAATTACTAAAGGAACATCGAAAGAAACATATGCTTTTTACAGTGACTTTATCGTCCGCATAAATGGCATTATATTCAAAAACATATCAGAAGAATACCTAGATACAACATCTGTGGATTTTACTAAAGTGGGAACTTATCAAGTTACTCTAAAAATACCTTATAATGATGCGAAACTAGGTCTATCACAAGTTAAATTTAAATACTTTGAAAAAACAATTACATATGTTGTCGTTGAAAACAACTACGAGATAAACATTATTGATGATGTAGTTATATTAAAAAATGATACAAAGAAATACGATGTTTTTAAAAACCTTGATGTTTTAATAAATAATCGTTTTCAAACACTAACGAGAATTAAAGAAAATGTCGATTTAATTACATGCTATGCCGAAGAATTATCAGAGGCAATCGACTTTAATAAAGTTGGCAGACAAGAAGTAAGAGTCGCTGTATACGTTAATGGACCTTCTTTAGAACCTGTCATAGTAACATTCTATGTAATGATGGAATCACAAGTTGATGTAAAAACTATAGATAAAATCGTTACTTATGCTTCAACAGTTTACGCAAAAGATTTGTTTAAAATCATTGAAAATGGTTCTGAGATTCCTGTAACAAACGAAATGGTAAGTGGTAAAGTTGATACTTTTGCATCAGGCACATACACTGTCACAATCGACTATAAAGGAATTTTGGCTACTGCTACTGTTACTGTTTTAAATGAAAATTTTGTAGGACGTTACCATACAAAATTAAAGACACAAGCTAAAGTTGAAGAATATGAAGATGATGATGAGCCCGTTATTATTGAGCCTTCAGTTCCTTATGGTGATGTCGTTATTACACAAGATTTAAAAATAACAATCAATAAAAAAGAAGCGGTGCTAGTAAAGGGTGTAAATGAAGATGAGATTATCGTAAAACAAGGTTCAACAGAATATAAGTTAACCTTAATTGATGGCATCTTAATTGTTAATCCTATCAATGATATTAAACTTTCATTTTCAAATGAACGTAGACCATTAATTTATTTCCATGAAGATTTTTATAAAATTGAAGACATGTTAACAGTAAATTCGATTAGTAAATATGTTTTAGATGGAACGTCAATCTGTTTTTCAATAGATGCATTTAAATTAACATCGCTAAAAGATAATACTACTTCATGGTACGGTTTAAAAATATACTTAGTTGAAAAAACAAGCGCTGATACAATTTATGATGTAAGTTATGGTGAAGTAACAATTTCTGAATTAACAAATACTGCGATTGGTTCTTCAGGTTACATAACATTTAAAAGTGATGCATATCGATTTGTCATAGTATCAGAAAAAGTTGCGAAAATTTCTAAAGAGGCTCAAGAAAAGAAATTTGCGGGAAAGAGTTTTACTGGTACAATTGATGGTAAAGAAGCTCGTTTAGTTGCTAGCCAATATGAAACATTTAGTTTATCGATTGAAGGAAAAGCTATTTTCTCCTTCAACATGAACGATCAAAATGCTCTTTTAAATGGTGGTGTTGACTATAATGCAAATACAGTTTTCTTATATAGCGTTCAAGAAGGGTTCTCTTATAAATTTGTTTTGAATGTAGAAGATGGTACATTTGAATATGTTTCAAAAGATTTATATTACGGAAAATATGTAAAAGATAATATCTGTATTTTCCTTGATGGATATGGCACTGGTATTATAAATTTTAATACTAAGAGTTATTATCAAACGCAAATAAAATATCAGGCTGAAAATAATGATATTTTGATAACTTACATTAATACTAAACCAACCTTTGAATATGGTGAAAATGCCCTTTTCTACATTGATGATTTTAAGAATACACTAATCTCACAATCATTTATGAACGGTAATAACGATGTAAGTTTTGAAAACGAAAACATTACTGATGGTGCTATAGTACATATTTATAGTTATCAAGTTGGTAGTGCAGCTGATGCTGTAGCGAAGAATAAAATGATTGCTAATATTGAAATCATAACAAAAGATGGTAAATTATCAAATGATGAAAAACTAAAATATATTGATACATCAAAGATAAAATTCAGCAAACCTGGCTTTTATCAACTAACAATCACTTTACCAGTAGGTGAAAATAATGTAACATGCTATTACGCAATAGAAGTATTAGATGCAAAATACAAAGATAATGAGATTGTAGGAGAATACGGCACAGGAGTACTTAATGAGGCTAACATTCTATCAATAGATCAATATGGTCAAGTTATTGTAGAGTGTTCAGGTATTGTATTTAGAGGTAATATCAAAATATATGATGATTTATCTTTCGTAATAAAAGCAAGTAACGATGAAAAAGGCTTGATTAATATTATTGGTGAAAAAGTAATGAATGGTGTAATCGTTGTAAGATGTAATGGTGCGGCGACATTCAGTGATTACTTTACAAAAGGTAGTGTTAATGTAGTTGGTAACGATAAACTTGTTTTAAGACAATTCATATATGGAACTACAGTAAGTTATATTTTGTCAAATAGCCAAACAAGTTTAGGGGAAATAGTTACAATAGATGAATACGAAAATTCAATAATAAAAATAAACAAAGAAGATGTAAGTTATATAGCAAGAATTACTTGTTGGGGTAACATAAAGAATGGTCTTCAGATGGCTGATTCATATCGTGGTGAATATACTTCAGGCACTCTACCAACAATAAAAGTTGATGGCTTTGGAAGTGCCGTGATAGGTAATGATGCTGGTACTTATATTTTGAGTGACAACGTAATAATTGTCACAATCGGTAAAGAAATCAAAACTTATAAACTTGATAAATCAACATATCAGTATGAGATTTTAAATATCAATTATGATGAAAGTTTAGTTTTAGGCAAAACTTATTCTTCTACTTATTCATTTGTATGTAGTGGATATTTTTATAGTGCCAAAACAAAATTTAAGTTTAATAAAAATGGTGTTGTAACTATATACTCAACATCAGAAGAACATGATTCAGGTGATGCATCATGTACGGAGGACACTTATAATCCTTCATTTGGTAGTAAAACTGGTGTAAAAGGAACTTATAGTGTTCAAGGTAATCGTATAACTGTTACTGTTGCTGGGCAAACAATCGTTTTTGTAGTCAGCAATGTCGTAACGGTCGATGAAATAGTAACTTTATCTTCGACAATTGATAAGGCCGAACAAGGTTATTTCAGTGAGAATACTGTGTTCTCACAAGAGTAAGATTACTCGCATAGGGAGTTGTAAAACTTTACACTCTGAGTAATAAAAAATAAAATAAAAATGGAAAGTGAAAAAAGGAGACATTTATGAAACATAGTAAATTATTTTTAGTTTTAATTACTACATTCTTACTTGTACTCACAGCTGCTTGTAGCAGTGATGGCCATGTCCATATATACGGAAAATGGGTAATTACCACTGAGCCAACCTTAACACAAAAAGGTGAAGCATATCGAGAATGTGAGTGCGGCGACAAAGTAGAAGTTAAAATATCTGACTTATCTAATGAAAAAACTTGGAAAATTTTAGAATCTATTGAACCAACATGTTCTACTAAAGGAAAAACAACATATACATCAAGATATGGTGAAGTTGTTGTTGAAAAAGAAATGTTAAGTCATGAATATGGTGAATGGAAACTAATTGTTGAACCAAGTAAAACTGTAGAAGGAAAAGCTTCTCATACATGTAAATTTGGTGAAGAAGAAGAAGTAATAGTTCCAGTATTAACTGATGAGACTGTATGGACACTTACTGATAAAAAAGCTGCAACATGCACAACATCAGGAAATGAATCATATGAATCAGTATATGGTACTGTTAATGTGGTATTTGAAGCAACAGGACATACTTATGGAAAATGGACGCTCGTAACTGAACCTACTTTAACAGATGCAGGTTCTGCTCAAAAAGAATGTCACTGTGGTGATAAAGTAACAGAAGTTGTTCCTTCTTTAGCAGATACAACTATTTGGACATTAAGTTCAGAAGTATTACCTACTTATAGAGAAGATGGTAAACAAGTTTATACATCAACTTATGGTACAGTAGAAGTAGTACTTGATAAACTAGTTGCTCCATACGATGGAAAAACATACGGAAACTTTTTATTTGATGCTGATGATGATGCAAATGGTTTCATCAATGGTGTTATTAAAATCGAAACTGCTTGGGGTAAAGCAACTTTAACTCTTAACAATAAGGGTGAAGGTGAAGGAACTGCTTTCCCATTCCGTGGTTTAAATATTTTTACAATGATTGATCCATCAACTGGTAAAATGTCTATTAAACAAGTTCCATACGCATCAGATGAAGATGGTAATACTTATCTAAATTATGAAGACGTTACAGTATTTGAAGCATATGTTGATTTAGAAACAGGCATTATCGTTAGACCACATCGCGTAATGTATAATGACATAATTGTATTAACACCTTTTGAAACTGATACAACATCATCAAATGCGGTTGCATCTGCATGGGATGATGCGATAGCAGTTGAATATACTGTTAATGAAAATGTATATCGTATCTTTGTTTATAAATCAGTTGTATACTTTGGTGTATCATTTGTCGATGGTGATAATAAACCAATAGCTGCTAACGAATGCTATAACGCACCACTTTTATACGTAAAAGATGCAAAGGGTGAAGTAATTTCGGGATTTGCTTATAATGGTACAAAAGAAGTTGTTGTAGATGGTTATGAAGGCAAATATCTTGAAGGAACTAATGAGTTAGTTCTTAGTGGATTTGGTACAGCTCTATATAATGGTGAAGCTGGTACTTATACAAAACTTTCTGAAAATGTTCTTGCAGTAAGCTTAAGTAACGCTTATTATGAAGTTACTTTAGACAAAACTACAAAACAATTTACATCAGAAAAACCAATGGTAGAAATAACATTTGTAACTAATGAACAAGAAGTTACTATCGCAAATATTGTTACAAATAAAAATGTTAAAATTAATCTTCCAATTCCTACAATTGAAACAAAAGTATTCGGTGGTTGGTATTTGGATGCTGAATGCACAAAACCAGTACCTAATGAATATGTTCCTACTAGTGATGTAACACTATATACTGTATGGAAAGATAAAGTAGTAATCAATCTAGTTGGTGTATTAGAAGGCGATGAAAGCGTTAAGTACTTAGGTGCAGGTGAAAAAATAGGATCAATTCTTCCTAATTATACTGTTGATTTAGTTACAAAAAGAGTATTTAAAGGTTGGTATTTAGATGCTGAATATACTGAAGCTGTTTCAGAAGAAGCAGAAGTAACTGTTGATGATACTAATGTAACTATTTATGCTAAATGGGAAGAATTACCTGCATATTTTGGATCATATAAAGGTTCTGAAATTTGGGGTAAAAACTCTGGCGGCTCAAGTTATGTAAGTTTAAATATTGATGCTGAAGGCAATATAACAGGTAAATTCACAGGTGTAGTTGTTTCGTATGATAAAGAAACTCAAAAAATAACTTGGAAACCATCAGCAAGTTCAAGTACTTCTTATGGATTCTGGTTTGATGAAGAAACTGGTTTACTTGCTACACACTATAACTCAAAAACTGAAATTGGTACTGACTACTACCTATTCTCAATGACAGAAGATAGTAAATGTATTAAAGGACAATATGGTATTAATTGTAATAAACCATCATCAACTTTAACTGGTTACTATGCACGTTTAGTTGATATCGTAACAAAACAAGGTCAAAAACTAGTGTTCATATATGGTGATAGCATTTATTCAAATATTACTGTATCATCAGCAAAAGGTGAAGCGCTAGATATAAGTAGCGTGGGTAGTTCAAAAACTGTTGTAGTAAGAAATGCAGAAACAGATGATATTATTCTTGCTTTAGCATCAAAAGGTGAATCATTTGATAAAGAAAGAAACACTATTTCACTTGATCCATATTTTGGTACATATCAAGCAGGTGAAAAAACAGTAATTCTTGATGGTACTGGTGTAATCGTTTATGATGGCTTAACAGGTACTTATAAGTTAACGGCTTCAGGTGCTTCATATGGATTTGATGTATATCTAAATGAAAATGCCGAATATTATCAATTAACATTAGATGGTAAGAATGCAATAATGGTTAAACCAATGGTTACTATCAACTATGTTGTTGGTGAAGGTCATACTGAAGTATTAGCTCAAGAAGTTAATAGTAACATTAATTTTGTTTTACCAGTTTTAACAGAAGACAATTTTGTATTCAATGGTTGGTATTTAGATGCTGAATTTACAAAAGCTGTAGGTACATCTTTTGTTCCAACAGAAAATGTTACTTTATATGCTAAATTCTCTAACCCTGCTGACTTAACAATCGTTTACAACAATGGTGAAGCTACTGATGTTATTAGATATTCTGTTGGCGATATTGTAGAAATTCTTGATCCAGAATATACAAAACATAAATTTGAAGGTTGGTATACTTCAGAAGATTTTGCTGAAGGAACTGAATGGAAATCAGGAACTGAAATTACGGTAGACACAACAATCTATGCAAAATGGAGTGATGCCCCTAAATATAATAATAAATATTTACCAGTTGAAGTTTCTGGAACTAATAAAGATGGTAAAGAATCATCTATTTATGCAAGAACAGCAGCCATTTTAGATATCAATCCTAATGGTGTAGGTACAGCTTCAGGATACCCATTCTCAGGTACTACAACTGTTACAAAATATGATAAAGATACTAATACAATCCAATTAACAAATGGAACAAAAGTTTATAATGGTGTAATTGATCCTGTAAGTGGCATAATTATTTTGACATACAATTCAGGTGAAACAGCTGTTTTAGGTGAAGTATATTTCTTAACACCATTTATTAGTTCTACAAACAATAATTTTGCAACTTCTTATTGGAATAGTGGTTTGACTAGATGTATCGAATATACATATGATGATACAACATATACATACTTTGTAAAAGATGGTAAAGTATATTTTGATGTAACATTTAAAGATGCTGAAGGTAACGCTGTAAATGGTCAGGAATGCTATCATTCTGCAACACTATATGTTTATGATAATGAAAATAACCTAATTGCTAAATATGGCTTTGATGGTACTACTCAAAATGATCTTGATGGTTACGAAGGTAAGTATACTAATGGTGAACAAGAATTAACTCTTGATGGTGTAAAAGTAGCAACATTAGATTCAGTAAAAGGTGAATATATTTTAGTTGAAGGTGCTGAATACACATTAGATGCATATATCGACAATGTATATTACGAAATAACTCTTGATGTAGAAAATCGTACATTCACTATTAATAAACCAATGGTTACCATAACATTCGTCAGTGAACACACTAGTGTTGATGCGATAACACTTAATAAAAATATAAAAGCGACATTACCAGCACCAACAAATAGTGCGTATAAATTTAGAAATTGGTATTTAGATGCTGAATTAACACAAAAAGTTGATAATGAATACACACCAACTACTGATGTAACATTGTATGCTAAATGGGATGCATTAGTTATATTAACAGTTGTTTACGGAAATACCTTAAGTGATGAACAATTCGAATATGGTGTTGGTGATATTCCAAGTTTAGCAATTCCACCATATACTGAGGGTAAAGTATTTAATGGTTGGTATTTAGATGCTGAATTAACAAATGCATACACTCTAGCAGCTTTAGAAAATAACTTAACAATCTATTGTGCTTGGATTGAAGCTGTTCCTCAATTTGGTAAATATAAAGGTTTCGAAACTTATGGAACATCATCTAGTAGTGTTAGTTTATGGGCTAGAAAAGATCTAAATGTTGATGCTTTAGGAAATGTAACAGGGGAATTAGAAGGTACAATTAGTGAATATGATGCTACAACTGGTGCATTCATTTTCACAAAGAAAGCAAATAGCAAGTACAAATATCTTGGTTACTTCGATGCTGCAAACGGTATACTTGTAATTTCATATAATTCTATTACTGAAGGCAAAGAACCAACATTAGGAACTGACGTTTATGTATACTTTAGCAACGCTACAACTGTAACAGGCGATAAGAGTTTATCAGCTCATCTTGAACAAGGTAAAGCTCGTCTTGTTAAAGTATCGTTTACAGGTTACAAAGACACTGAAGTATATATTTACATTGATAATGAAAAAGTATACTATAATGTAACATTCAAAGCTAATGGCGAAGATGTAAGTATATCAAAAGCTAATAGTTCATCTAATTTACAAATATTTGATTCTAATAATAATGTTATTGCAACATATGAAAAAGGTTCAAAGGTAACTGCATAGATAAACTAATTATAAAAAGGCATATTGTGCTTCATGCACCAATATGCCTTTGTTTTTTAAAATTAATCATACTTGTAAAAGCCTTCTTTGCTTGCTTTACCTAACTTACCTTCATCAATATATTTTTTCAACATTTTTGACATGCCTTTAAAATTATATGGTGCTAAAAATGATGGTATTTTAACATACATTTGAACGATATTATATGCTGTTTGTAGACCAACTGTATCTAATATTTGAAATGGTCCTTTCGGAGCACCTGTGCCAAGGGTCCAAGCTTTATCAATACTTTTAGGATCAGAAACGCCATTTACATATAAATCCATTCCTGAAAATAAGAGTGGAACAAGCATGGAATTTAAAAGATATCCTGATTTTTCTTTTCTTACAGGTAGGGGAATCATTCTAATTGCTTCAGCAAATTCAATTACTTCCTCAAAGTATTTTGGATCAGTTTTAGGTGATGCCATAACTTCTACCATATTATTTTTCCATATTGTATTAGCGAAGTGAAGGGCCAGGTATTTATTACTTCTACCAGTACTCTTAGCTAGTTTAGAAGGAAGTAATGTTGAAGAATTAGTAACGATAACAGTTTTTTCAGGCAATACTTTAGATAGTTTCTCATAAAAAGCCATTTTTTCATCCGCAATTTCGGCCATCGATTCAATTACTAAATCGGCATTATTCACAGCGCTTTCAAGATTAAGTTCAAGCTTTATCGAAGCATAGGCATTTTCTGATGCTTTAAGGCAAGCATCCTTATTAAAATTCTCATATGCAGAAATACCATTTGCCCAAATACGAGAATCATTCTCTTTAATTTCGGCCATCATTTTGATTGTTTCATCATAAACTTTTTTTAAATTGTCTAGTTTTGGTTTAGTTCTGCCAATACTTGCTTCACTTCTTAACCAAATTGTTACATCAAACCCACAATATGCAGCTTGATAGGCAATTTGACTTCCCAAAACGCCACCACCAGCGACTACGATTTTTTTATAATTCATAATATACCTCCATATTTTTCTCATTTATATTTTGTACTTTTTTTAGAAAAATATAAATAGATAATTCAAGCATAGAATGGATAATTATTACAAATAATATAAAAAATGCATAAAGTATTTTTTTCATATTTTTTAGGATAAAATGATAAAATATGTGTAAGCACATTATAAGGAGGCTAATAATGAAAAAACATCGCGTATTAGTTTTAGTAAATAGAGAAAAAGATAAAAATCTACTTTTTACAAAAGAAGTAGTAGATTTTCTTAGTAGTAAAAATATTGAAGTCTATTTAGAAGATGCAATATATAAAGAGTTTCCATATTTATTAAAAATTGATAACACTACCGAAATTGATTTTGTTTTGGTGTTAGGTGGCGATGGAACACTTATAGATGCTTTACACAGATATATTAATAATGATTATAAATATTTTGGAATAAACTTAGGTAGAGTTGGGTGTTTGTTAGAAGCTACAATTCACAATTATAAAACTAAAATAGAAGCAATACTAAAAAATAATTGTATGCTTGAACATCGAAACGTAATAGCTTACGCTGTTGTTGATGCTGAAGGTCATAAAATTAAAGGGGAAGCTTTTAATGAAGTAAGTCTTGAAAGAGGAAGATTATTTAAAATGTTGAAGGTTAATATGTATATTAATTATCATAATAAAACATCATTCTATGCTGATGGAGTTGTTGTGGCCACTTCAACCGGTTCAAGTGCTTTCAATCTTTCCTGTGGCGGTCCCCTTCTTTTACCGGATGCTAAAAATTATGTTATAACACCTATATGTCCTCAACTACGTTCGATAACTTCGTTAATTGTTAATGATAAAGATATCATAACAATAGATATTAAGAATGAGGGTGTTTCTTTAAAGAACACGCAGTACAAACCAGTCGTAATGGTCGATGGGAGAACAATGATAGAGATAGATGAGGATAGTCTGATATCAATTGAAAAAAGTGATAAAATTTTAAAAATTATAAAAGTTGATAGCGAGATACCACTTTTTGAACCAACATTTAAGGTTTCAATGTCTAGTTACAAATCAAACTTTTATGATACGGGAGAAGAAAATGAGCGCGTATAAGCTTAATGAAATAATAAGCAAAAAAGAATTAAATAGTACAGTTACCCAAATGGAAATATATTCTCCGTATATCGCAAAAAAAGCTGAACCAGGTGAATTTATTATTTTAAGGGTAGACGAAAATGGTGAAAGAATACCACTAACTATAGCTGGTTATAACCGTGAAGAGGGAAGTGTCAAAATCATTTTTCAAATTGTTGGAGCGACAACTATGTTATTGAATAATCTACAAGTTGGTGAGGTTATTCATGATTTTGTGGGGCCGTTAGGAAAAAAAACAGAAACGGAAGGATTAAAGAAAGTGGCAGTTGTTGGAGGAGGAGTAGGATGTGCTATTGCTTTACCTATTGCTGAAAAGCTTCACAATGCTGGGTGCGAAGTTCACGCTATTATTGGTTTTAGAAATAAAGATTTAGTAATATTAGAAGAAGAGTTTGAAAAAGTGACTGCAGAAGTTCATCTTATGACTGATGATGGCAGTAGTGGTACTAAAGGATTAGTAACGGATGCCTTAGAGAGTTTGATAAATGCTGGTAATGTATATGATGAAGTTATAGCTATAGGACCTTTGGTAATGATGAAATTTGTTACTCTACTTACTAAAAAATATAATATAAAAACGATCGTCAGTATGAATCCCATAATGATTGATGGTACTGGAATGTGTGGTTGTTGTAGACTCACTGTTGGAGGAAAAACCAAATTTGCATGCGTCGACGGTCCGGACTTTGATGGTTTTCAAGTTGATTTTGATGAAGCTATTTCACGCTCCAAAAGTTATTTGGAGTTTGAAAAAAGATCACGTGAAAAGATGTGTAATCTTTTAAAGAAAGAGGTAAACTAAAATGCCTAATATGTCGTTAAAGAAACATGAAATGCCCACGTTAGACCCAAGTGTGCGTAGTAAATCTTTTGATGAGGTTTCGTTAGGATACACTATAGATGATGCGGTAGCAGAAGCAGAAAGATGTCTGCATTGTAAAAATGCCCCTTGCATTAAGGCGTGTCCGGTTGGAATAGATATTCCCAATTTTATCCAAAAAATAAAAGAAAAAGATTATGATGCGGCGTATGATATTATTGAAAAAAGCAGTTCTTTGCCAGCTGTTTGTGGTCGTGTATGTCCCCAAGAGACCCAATGTGAGGGTAGTTGTGTAAGAGGGGTTAAAGGTGAACCTGTAGGAATTGGACGCCTTGAAAGATTTGTGGCTGATTATCACAATCTTAAAGATCAAAAAGCTGAGGTATCAACTAATAAACTTCACCATAAGGTCGCAATAATAGGATCCGGTCCAGCGGGACTAACTTGTGCTGGACAATTGGCTCAAAAAGGATATGATGTAACTATCTTTGAAGCACTTCATACAGCTGGAGGGGTTTTAGTATATGGCATTCCTGAATTTCGCCTTCCTAAAGCAATCGTTACACAAGAGATCAAAAATCTCATCGCTAAAGGTGTAAAAATCCAAACTAATATGGTAATAGGAAAAGTATTGTCAATTGATGAATTAATAAATGATTACCAATTTGAAGCTGTGTTTATAGGAACCGGAGCCGGTTTACCTAAGTTTATGGGGATACCTGGTGAAAACCTAAAAGGTGTATACAGTGCTAATGAAATTTTAACAAGAGTTAATCTTATGAAAGCTTATGAAAAAGATTCTCAAACACCTATTAAACATAATACGAATGTCGCAGTAGTTGGCGGTGGAAATGTTGCGATGGATGCCGCAAGATGTGCTAAGCGTTTAGGTGCTAAAAATGTATATATAGTCTATCGTAGAGGATTAGAAGAGTTGCCTGCTAGAAAAGAGGAGGTAGAACATGCGAAAGAAGAAGGGATTATTTTTAAAGTTTTAACTAATCCTATAGAAATACTTTCTGATGAAACGGGAACGGTCAATAAAATTAAATGCGTCGAAATGGAATTAGGTCTTCCAGATGCATCTGGAAGAAGAAGACCACTTGTGAAGGAAAACTCTGAATTTGAAATGGAAGTTGATTCCGTTATTATGGCTCTCGGTACATCACCTAATCCTTTGATAAAGAATACCACAGATGGTTTAAAGACGGAAGTCTGGGGTGGAATTATCACTGATGAAAATGGTTTGACTTCAAGAGAAGGTATATATGCGGGAGGAGACGCCGTTACTGGTGCAGCGACAGTTATCCTTGCGATGGGCGCAGGTAAAAAAGCTGCGGAGGCAATTGATAAATACCTTAAGACTAAATAATAGGTTTAAAATAAGAAAAATTACTGAATATATGATAAAATAAATGTAGGTTTTAAAAAGACCTACATTTTTATTAATGAGGTTTAATATGAAAAAAATACTAATACTCTTGCTCGTTTCGTTATTCTTTATTTTAACTTCTTGTACGAGAATATATGGCAATTATCCTAATACTATATATGCCACATTAGATGTAGATGAAAAGGCAGGTACTGTCAAAGTTTTTGAATATCTAATTAATTTAAAAAACTATGAGTACTACGAAAAATCACAAGATGAAGATGTAAATGTATTGCCTGATAATTATTTTAAAGGTGGAACTGCCCCAAAAATGGGTAATCTCAATATCCCTAACGGTTTTGATAAATTAGAAACTCATTTAAATTCTTTGGATATTGGTGTAATTGATGTCCAAGGATTTGTTAATAATAATGAAATTAAAGGCATAGTAAATGTTTATGATAAAACAGCAGGATATTTGTCAGGCGGAGGAAATTACGCAGTTGAAGAAATAAATTATGGAGCGTTATTTCATTATAACGCTTTAGAAGATAAATTCGTAATAGTTGAGAAAATTCCTGAAGCAGTGATAGTATCAGCATATGAAAATACTCTTTTATATTGGAAGAAGGAAGCTTATTATTCATATAATATCGATACTTCTAATACAACTTACTTGGTAAAAGATAAAGCGTATGATAAGGGGTTAACCCATTATTCGTATACAAATATTGTAACTTATGGTGATATGGTATTTATAATAATGACAAAAGGGAAAATGAGTACTGATATAACATATATCTATTACTACAATTATCGTGATAATAAAATAGAAGAATTAAAAAAAGGAGATAAATAATGATATCGTTGCCAGAAAAATATTATTTAGTAATAAACGACCGCTTTGAACTCTTTTTTAGAGGAGTGATAAAGAAACATAACCCTTACCAATATTATGTAAAAGCATATTGTGAAAAAGGTTATACATATAATAGATATTTTACCTACACTCCAATAGAAGGGGAAGAAGGAGAATACCCATTGAGTATTATTGTTTATGATGATGATGGCCAAATAATTGAACAAAAAGACACAATTCTAATCGTTAATAAACCGGAAAAACCATTAAAAAAATTAAACGTTTTATGTATTGGTGATAGTGAAACTGTAAATGGTGTATGGCCCTATGTTGGATATCAGAAATTTTCCGAAGTATTTCCTAATAGTTTAAATTTTATCGGCAAAATGAAAAAAGAAGAAATTGGCTTTGAAGGTTATGGTGGCTGGCAATGGAAGACTTTTTGTGGTGACGAAACAGAAAGTAGAACATCATCGGTTTGGGTCAAATGTAAACATAAATTAGAACCTTGTAATGTTCATAGCATATGGATCAATAATGATTTAGAGTGGGTCTTAGAAACCATAACACCTAACAAGTTAAAATTTAAAAGAGGAAGTAATAATACTACCCTTACAAATCCCAAATTAGCAGAAACATTTACATTAAAATTTGGCAATTTTAAACACGATGATATAGAAGTTGAAGAGTATGAATACTCTGATGCGAATCCATTTTGGAATAAGCTTGAAAGTAAATTAGATTTTAAAACATACCTTGAAGATAATAATTTAGAAAAACCTGATTTAGTTATTACTTTTTTAACAGGGAATGGTTTATATATTCCTTATGCAAAAGAATTTCCAATTCATGAAGAGTACGCTACAAAATTTTTAAAAGCTCTTCATGAAGCTTTTCCTAATGCCTTAATCGGTACTATGGGAATTGAACTTCCTTGTTGTAATGGCGGAGTAACAGCATGTTATGGAGCTAGCGGATACTATCATGATTGGTATGGGGATACAATAAGTACATTTCATTATGATGAATGGTTAATGAAGTTTGTTAAAACCCCTTATTTTAAGAATTTTACGTATTATTTTGATGTTAAGAGTCAATTTGATAGTGAAAATAGTTATCCATATGAATTACAAAAAGTAAACAATCGAAGCGATGTTATGGAAAAACTAGGTACTAATGGACTTCATCCATCACTTAATGGATATAAACAAATTGGTGATGCTTTCTATCGCTTTTTAGTACAACTGGTTAAGGAATATAATAAGTTACATCAAGAATAAAAAATATAGGACTACAATAGAAGTGTATCTCATTTCATATGTAGTCCTTTAGTTTTTATAATATTAAAGACTTTTAACTTTTTTAGCGTATTTTAAAAAAGTACAGCGATTCATATTAAGTAGTTTAGCTGCTGTGACATTACTAATTTCCTTGTTTTTAAACTTTCTAACGATTAATTCAAAATTCTCGGGTAATTTATAATGAGGTCTTCCTAAATGTATACCTCTTTCTTTAGCGATTCTAATACCTTCTGCTTGCCTTTTTCTTATATTTTCACGCTCATTTTGAGCAACAAAAGATAGGACCTGTAAAACGATATCTGCAATAAATTTGCCGACTAGATTTCTTTCTTCTGTTCTTGTATCTAATAAAGGGAAGTCAATTACAAAAATATCTGCTTCAATTTCCTTGGTTATTGAAGCCCATTCTTCAATAATCATTTCGTAGTTTCTACCTAACCTATCGATTGATTTAATAATTAATAAATCTCCCTTCGTTAATTTCTCTTTTAACAATTGATAGTTCGATCTGTTAAAATCCTTACCACTTTGCTTGTCAATAAAAATTTCTTTATCACATAAGTCATATTTTCTCATTTCTTCCACTTGTCTTGCGACATTTTGCGTTGTTGTTGAAACGCGTACATAGCCATATCTCATAGCTTTACCTCCTCGTATAATATAAATTGTTCATAATTATTTTAATTGATAATGAACTAATATCAATTTATTTCATATAGATTA
>URLJ01000006.1 GCA_900548675.1 uncultured Mollicutes bacterium | reverse complement strand
ATATTAACTTCAGTACTAAATTGGAAAAATCCTATTGAAAAACGTAATGAATTAATAAATTTAGGTTATACACATTATAACATATAGATTTTTTTCTTTTTCAATTTTGGTCTCACATCATTGACAAATCAACATTGAATTTTGGCTATTACGTAATACCATAATAATAACAAATTTTGGCTAATTAAAACAATAATATAAGGACTTTTTACTTGCATTAACATTTATTTTATGATATAATATGCAAGGTAAAAAGTAAAAGTATCAAATTAAGGAGGAATTTAGATTATGGCTCGTAAGTGTTATGTTACTGGTTTGGGTACTGTCGCTGGAAATAATCGTTCTCACTCTTTACAAGCAACACGCCGTAAATGGAAAGCTAATTTACAAAAGGTTCGTATTGTAGATGAAAAAGGGCGCGTAGTAAGAGTATATGTATCAACACGCGCATTACGTTCTGGTTTAGTTACTCGTGCGTAATTAGAACAAACAATAAACTTACAAGATTAAATTCTTGTAAGTTTTTTATTTTTCACTATTTTTTTTAGACTTAGGTTTAAATAACCCTATAAAAAAGTTAATAATAGCTCCTAACCATTTTGGAATTTTTATAACAAAAAAACGCATATAATCACCCTTTCGGTACATTATATGCTTATTTTTTTTATTAATGATTATTTTGTTTTAATTAAAATAAGAGCTCCATCATCAACTTTAATAATAGCTTCAGGATCGATTATTTCATTGCTTGTTGTGTATGTATCTAATCTTGTTATCTTTTTTGTTTCTAAAGGATATTTAAAACCTTTTAAACTTACTATGCTGTCTTTTACCACAATGAAGGATGTATATTTGTAAGGAGCTTTTTTTATCGCAAATCTTCCTTTTTCTAAATAACTAATTTCGTTTTCTTCATCAATAATTTTGATATTTAGGGGATAGTATTTCTCTAAAAGTCTTACATTAATGAGAAAATGATCTAATCTTCCTCCTGTTGCATTATAAACCAAAACTTCTTCAACATGAGGAAGTTTTTTTATAGCCATCAAAGCCAGTTCGAAATCAGTTTCAGCTTTTTCTTTTGGATATTTAATAATTTTTTTAGCACTAGCAGGAACTTCTAAAGTATCAAAATCTCCTATCGCTAAATCTATTTCATATGGTATCACTTTTTCATCAAAACCATCTAAAGCGATTAAATAATCCCCTTGTCTTGCTTTGTATAATTTTAAAAATGATTGATATGGACTCATTCCTATAACTATTACGCGCATTAACTAATCACCTTTACGGCTTTAGAAAAAGATAAAGCCTTAAATAAATAAGATCCACTAACAACAACATCGCATCCTTTAGCTTTAACCAAAGGGGCAGTCTCTTGATTAATTCCCCCATCTACTTCAATTAAATAAGGGTATTTTTTTATTTCTTTTAGTTTTTTTAACTCCTCAACTTTCGCAATTGCGTTTGTTAAAAATTTTTGTCCACCTAGCCCTGGTTCAACACTCATCACTAAAACAACATCAACAAATGGTAAGTATTCGATAATTGCTTCAACTTTTGTTTGTGGTTTTATAGAAATTCCTGCTTTAATACCATTAGCGTGAATTTTTCTTATCACACTTAGTGGATCTTTTTCAGCCTCATAGTGAAAAGTTATTAAATCAGCTCCAGCTTTTTTATATCGCTCTATCAACGCTAAAGGATTAAAAGTCATTAAGTGGACATCTAGAAACTTTGTTGTTAGTTTTCTTATTTTGTTGACTAAATTCTCATCAAACGATGTATTTGGCACAAATGCTCCATCCATTATATCTAGATGAATCCAAGATGCATCACTATTATTTATTTTTTCGATTTCTTCGGGAAGCGCCTTTATATTAGCGGCTAACATCGATGGTGCGACAATCATATTTTCACCACTTTCTTTGTTTTTTTATTTCATTTATAAATTGAAGATAGTTATCATATCGTGATTTTAAAATTTCATTTTGAAGCAAAGCTTCTTTTACTTTACATGAAGGTTCATTAATATGGAGACATCCTTTATATTTACATTTATCGCTTAAATTGAAAAATTCAACAAAGTTTTGAGCGATATCTTTTTCGTCCATATCCTGAAATTCTAATAACCCAAAGCCAGGCGTATCTGCAACCAAACCACCTTTTAAAAAGTGAAGTTCCGTATGTCTTGTTGTATGCTTTCCTCTTCCTAAAGCTTTTGAGATATTTGATGTTGCTAGATTCAAATTTTCATCTAATCTATTAATTAAACTACTTTTACCAACACCGCTTTGTCCTGTAATAACACTAACTTTATCTTTGAAAAGTTCTTCAATTTCTTTTGTTAAATTATTACCTGTTAGGTAAGTTTGATAACCTATTTTTTGATAATAGGCATTTATTTTTTCCATTTCTTCCATTTCTTCTTCTTTTAATAAATCCCATTTACTAAAAACAATAATCGCTTTAATGTTGTTATAAGAAAGAATTGTTAAAAAACGATCTAAAAGATTACTGTTGAAACTTGGTTCTTTAACCGAAGTTATGACAATTGCTTGATCGATATTCGCAATAAATGGTCTAAGTAAATCATTTTCACGAGGCATTATTTTAGTAATATAAGCATTGTTTTCATCTAGTACTTGGCAAACAACCTTATCTCCTACTTTAGGAGTTGTTTTTTCATGTCTAAATTTTCCACTTGCCTTAGCTATGTATATTTTATTTTGGGATGCATCATACACCGTATAATCTCCCGCAATTAATTTAATAATAACTGCTTCCATTAAGCTTCACCTTTTTTAGAAAGTTCTTGGGCGCGCAATTGTCCACATGCCGCATTAATGTCATTACCATGTTCCATTCTCATCGTAACATTGATTCCTGCTTCATAAAGAATACTGAAAAATTTTTCACCTTGGTCATGAGAGGTTTGTCGATAACTCTTCGTAACTACTTTATTGTAAGGGATTAAATTAACATATGCATTCATACCTCTTATTAAATTAATGAGTTCATATGCGCACTTTTTAGTATCGTTAATACCTTCTAATAAAATATATTCAAAAGTAATACGGCGGTTAGTAGCCTCAACATACTCTTTAGCTGCTGCCATAACTTCTTCTAGCGGATATGCTTTATTTATCTTCATTATTTGACTACGAAGTTCATTGTTTGGAGCGTGAAGACTTATCGCGAGATTTACTTGTAAATTTTCATCTTTGAAAGCTTTTATTTTAGGAACTATTCCACAAGTTGAAATCGTTATATGACGGGCCCCAATCTCGAAACCCTTACCATAGTTTAAAGTTTTTACGAACTTAATTACAGTATCATAATTATCAAATGGCTCACCAATTCCCATTACAACAACGTTAGTAACGCGCTCAGTAGTTTTATCTAATTCTTTTTGAACATACAATACCTGACGCATCATTTCCGATAGATCTAAATCGCGAACTTTTCCTAGCTCACCACTCGCACAAAATGAGCATCCCATATTGCAGCCGACTTGACTCGTTACACAGACACTATTACCATAATTATGCCGCATAAGAACGGTTTCAATCAAATGTCCATCTTCTAGTTTAAATAAGTATTTAATTGTTCCATCACTAGCACATAGTTTCTTTTCAAGGGTTAAAGGTTCGATTGTAAAGTTTTCAATTAAATCCTGCTTAGCCAATTTAGAAAGATTTGTCATTTCTTCAAAACTATCTACTCTTTTACGATACAACCATTCAAGAATCTGAACTGCACGATATTTTTTATCGCCTATTGATAAAAAGTATTCTTCAAGGGCTTCTTGATCATAATTATATATACTATTTTTCACGCTTTTCTCCTTTTATTTGTTCTATTCTTAAGATAAGCGAATCATTTTACAAATATAAAAACCATCTTGCTCATCATTAATTGGTAGCGTACTTTCTTCCGTTACAATCTTAAAAGTTGAATATTCGGCTAAAAATCGGGCAATTTGGGCTTCATTTTCCGCTTTGTTAATTGTACAAGTACTATATGTTAAATATCCTCCTATTTTTACTTTTCGAGCATTTGTGAAAAGTAATTTTTGTTGGAGTGTTACTAATTCTTTTAATTTATTCATTGTTACATGATATTTCAAATCTACTTTATGTTTCATCACCCCAAGTCCAGAACAAGGAGCATCTATTAACACTTGATCATAGCTTTCGCTATTTTCATCAATCGTTCCATCCTTAAGATACACCTTTACATTATGAAGGTGTTGTTTTTTGATGTTTTCTTCAATTAACGTTAGTTTGTGTTTGTGAATGTCACAAGCTACAACCTCACCAGTATCAGCCATCAAACTTCCTAAGTGGCAGGCTTTCATGCCAGGAGCACTACATACATCTAAAATTTTTTCATTTGGTCTAGGATTCATCGTTAGTGCGACTTTTTGACTAGCATAATCTTGAAATACGATTACACCTGTTTTAAATAGTTCGTGATTAAGAAGATTTGCCTGGGTTTTAAGGCATGAATCTTTGATGGTATATTCGATATTATTTTCATTTAAAATTCTCTTAACCTCATCATTACTCATCAAATGATTATTAATGCGGTAAGAATTATAACTGAATAATGATGGTTTTAGAATACTTTCAAGTTCTTCAGGATACATTTTATTCAGCAATTTTACAAGATTAAGAGGATAACTATATTTTATAGAGAAATATTCACACTTATCATCAAGCGGAATTTCTTTTAAACCCTGGCGTAACATTTCTCTTAAAACCGCATTAACCATTTTTGAAGATCGATAATCGCGTTTTTTGGCCATTTCAACAAGTTCATTAACAACATGATGGTTTTTTATATCCATCATAAATATCATATATACTCCCATTCTTAACAAATTTTTAAATGGGGCTTTTGTATCTTCTAATTTGAGGTAAAACTTTAACTGATAATCAATAAATATTTTGTTTTCAATTACACCATAAACTATTCTAGTAAATAGGCGTTTTCTCGAATCAGTAAAATTAGCGTTTTTTAACATTTTATCAACAACGATATTGGTATAACCGCCTGCACCAATTATTTCACTAATTGCTTCTAATTCTAATGTATACATTACTCAACCTCATCACTATTTTTAGGAGTTTCTATTTCACTTCTACAATTTAAACCTAGGTTTGAATTTAAAATAAGAATGAAATAATATGTTATAAGCAGAACGAATTCCCTTTTTATAACATCTAAGAGCACCATATCTTCATGTGTCATATATTTTATTGTAAACTTGACGTTATTATACATTTGACTAAATTCTTCATAAGTAGTCGCTTGATTTTCTAAATAATTTTCAAAAAATTTAATCGGTAAAAGTCTTTTTGTTTTTTCATCAGAGTAAAGTGAAATATATGACAAAAGGTGGTTTAAAAGTGGTTTAATATCTATTCCTCCACATGCTTCCACGTAAGAAGAAAGCTCTTTACTCGTTTTACCATTGGCCATTAAATTCATTAAGTTATCCTGAAGTACTTCAAGCTCTTCAGTTTGCGTATTATCCAATAATACGATCGCTGGGGTAGGGAATGCTCTATAAAGGTCCTCTTTTACTTCTTCTAGTAAAGCTTTTATCGTTTCATTATCATTGGTTATTTGATTATAAAGAATGTGAATTACATCGAAAGGAGCATCTTCATCTTTACTTAATCGTTCATAATTATCAATGTCTTCTAACATTACTAAGTATTTTTTGTATATGTACTCATACTTCTTTTGTTGTTCTTCATCTTTGTTTAGTAGTAATAGTATTTCTATAATTCTAAATTGGTGAACAAAACTTCTAGTATTTCTTAAAATGCGACTAACAACTTCCATAATGATACCTTTCTATTTTTCTATGTCATATTATACAGCAAATTCTTTTTTTTTTCAAAACTATCGCAAAATCTTTTGTAAAACCTTTACCTGTTCCTTTAAGCACTTTATTTTGTTTTAACCATAAATTGTGTTATACTATTTACATAAGAAAGGATGATCTTATAATGCTTCCAAATGTAAGTTATATTTTTGAAATTTTTATTGGATTAGCCATCATTGCTTTTACCATTTATATATGGAAAGCATTCAATAAAGAAAAATTTTCAACATTTATTTTTAACCGAATGATTATCATAATTGCGGTATCAGGAGTCGTCATGGCCGTCTCAGCCAACCTTACTAACAGGTTGTTCCACTTTATCGGCGGTACCCCATGGGAAAAAACGAGTGGTATTACCTATTTAGCAGGCTTTATGCTAGGGATGGTGTGTTATATAATTCTATTTCTTGTAGTATTAAAAAGCGAAAGAAAAAAGACCCTTTATTATATTAATGTTTTTATTCCTGGTGTTGCTTTAGCCCACGGAATTGGTAGAATCGGCTGTTTCCTTGCTGGTTGCTGTTTCGGAAAAGTTACAAATTCTTTTTTAGGTGTAGCGTTCCCCATCAATTCACCAGCCTTCTATTATCTAACTAATACCTTAGGGCTTAGTGAAGCTGAAGCATTAATTACAAAAGTGTACCCTACACAACTATTTGAAGCGTTATTTTGTTTCATATTATTCGCAGCATTAGTTCTTGTTAAGAAGCATCGCATTAACATTTATTTGATATCATATGGAACTTTCCGCTTTTTAATTGAGTTTTTAAGAAATGATGATAGAGGAAAATTATTGTTTTTAAATATCTCTCCATCACAACTTTTCTCAATCATTTGTGTCATAATTGGTATATTTTTATTTGTGTTAGAACTGGTAATTATTCCAAAATATAATGCTAAGCGACATAATCCTGAATAAAATTTAAAAATTTTTTAATTTTTTTAAAATTTTTGGGAAAAACTGAAAAAAAAAAGTGTTATATATATAGTGAATGAAGAATTTATTCTAAGAGTAAAATTTATCCTTGTGAATAAGCGCTCTATTCAATATACTATGATGAGGTCCTTAAAGTTAACTCTCTTTTTTCTCAGGTTAACTACCCGTTTCTCTTAAAACCCCCATCATAATATAGTTTGAGTTAATAAATTTATTTTATTAACTCTTTTTTTTCTTTACAAAAAATGGAATATATATTATAATTAAAAGTGATGTAAAAATATTTTACTTCGTAAAAAACATTTTACTTCGTAAAAAACATTTTACTTCGTAAAAAACATTTTACTTCGTAAAATGGGGCAGAATAATTGTCTTATTATATGCAAGATGATTATAAGGGGGTGCGAATACTTTGAACTTTGAAAATAGAATTTATAAAGCTTTAAGTACTCATAACACCGCCCTTTTTGATGAAACGTTTGAATTAATATATCATAGGTATACAAATCTTTCTGCCTATATTATTTCAAAATACGTTCATTCTAAGGAAGATGTTGAAGAACTCGTATCCGATGTTTTTTTAAATCTTTATCAAGCATTTTTCAAAACAACTATTAAAAATATTAAATATTATATTGCGACGCAATCAAGAAATGCCGCAATAAACTATCTTAAGAAAAAACGACTTCCTGTAGTATATGATGATGAAATAATTATGAATCAAAGCATTAAATACAATACTTTATATGACGAAATTATCGGAGAGATGAGTAATTGTTTAAGTGAAATGGAAATTAACATCATAATTCTCCACAGTGTATATGATTATTCTTTTAAAGATTTGTCAATAAAATATCAAAAACCAATCAGCACTATCAGTAGTATTTATTATACTGGCATAAAAAAGTTTAACAAAAGGAGGAAAGCAATATGAAATTCGAAAAGTATCTTCAAACACAAAATAAATATGACTTTGACTACGAAGCTTTTAAAAATAAAAATATGTTTGATCTAGAAAATAAAATGGCAGCACTAGATACCAAAAAAGCACCATTATCAAAACACATCGGTCTCGTTATGGCCTTTTCTCTTGTTGCTGTACTCTTTGCCTTATCTTTTTCTTTTAAAGGAGTTATGAGGCTTCCTTCGCTTGACAAAAATAACTTACCACTGAATAACTTGTTAAAAGATAGTTTGAAAAAAAATGGCATTGAATATATTCCTACCATAAGCATCGATACCGAAAACTCCTCTAATAATTTAAAAGACGCTTTAAGCAATCCCTATTTAGGATATAATATTGAAGAAAGAGTTTGTAATTTAAATAATATAATGATTAGTTTTTATATTGCATATGATAATTATTTAATTAAAAATGCGGTAATCGAATATAACATTTTTGACAAATATGGTCAACCGCTTTTTACTGATGATTACCACACACTATGTAATGTTAAAAACTATTTAGCTTCTTATTCGTTAAATTATAGTTATGATTTAAAAGATGAAAAAACTGGTATTCTAAAAGTATCTTTTTGTGAACCTAGTTACTACATCACAACGAATATCCCAAGTCCTAGTTTTAAAGAAGGCGTCATCAAATTTCGATTTAAAACTGACAACAATATGATTTTAAGTGATACAACAAATTTATTTTTTACTACGGATTCTGCTTCAGAAAAAATCTATTTTAGTTCTATGAGTATTGTTGATGCATCGAATTATGCAAAATCATTATAGTTTTAATTAGCTTAAAGGCTGTGTTCAAATTGAACACAGCCTTTTAGTTTTTAGAAGTTTCTTCTGTTATATTATTTTGAAAATGCTTTTTCATTTTTTCAATCATTTTATTATCATCTAAATGGATTAATTCTTTAATGCAAGCCTTTATAGTATTAGTAGTAGCTTTTCCATGAGCTTTGATAACTATCTTATTGGTACCTAAAAGAACAGCTCCACCTTCATTGTTGTAATCATAAAATTTATACATTTCTTCAAAACTATGATTGTATTTTGGTTCTTGTATTTTTAACTTAAGAGTTTCAATGGTTTGTTTACCAATTGTTTCGATATTTTTTAAAACAATATTGCCGCTAAAGCCATCACAAATAATGACATCAGCTTTATCATTTAAAATATCATATCCTTCTACATTACCAATAAAATTTAAGTTACTTTCTGTTAATTTTAAATATGCTTCTTTACTTACAAGATTTCCCTTATGCCTTTCACTTCCAACTGAAAGAAGAGCAACTTTTGGATGCGCGATTAAAGCATCACTAGCCGCATAAGCTTCAGTTAAATAAGCAAAGTTAACTAACATATCGCTTTTTACATCAACATTAGCTCCACAATCAGCAAGGTATACTTTTTTCCCACCATAAGTACTTAAAGCGCTAGCTAGGCAGGGTCGTTTAACATTTTCGATCAAACCTAACTTATATATGGCTCCTACTAATACCGCACCGGTATTGCCACATGAAATTAAACCTATTGTTTCTTGATCACTTTTAAGAAGGTTATAAGCAACCGATAATGAAGTTTTACCTTCAGCATCTTTTAAAATTAATGTCGGTGCTTCATCATTTTTGATATAACTTTCTGCATGGTGTATTTCAACTAAGCTAAAGTCTATTTTTTTATTTTCAATTACTTTTTTTAGATAAGACTCATCACCAATTAAAACTAATTTTAAATTGGTTGATCCTTTTAAAGCTTCTACCGCACCTAAAAGAAGTGTTTCTTGCCCATAATCCGATCCTAATAAATCAATAACTATTTTTTTCATTTTATTCTATCGCCACAATATAACTATACATTTCTTGATTAGTTTTTAAAGTATTTATTTCCATTTGAGGGTAGGTTTCTTTTACTAACGCAGTGAGAACTTCTACTTCTTCATCACTCACATTTATGCCGTAAAAAATTGTGCATACTTCTTTATTTTTTAAATCGCACTTATTTAACGCATTCTTGATAGCTGTTAGTTCATTTTCATCACTAGCTTTTATTTTGTTATTAACAATTACTATTGCATCATTTTTCTTAATTGATACACCATTGCAGGTGCTCGCGCGAACAGCTCTCGTTACTTCAACGCTAATAGCATTTTTTTGAGCTGTGTCCATTTCATCTAGCATTATGTCTAATTCATAACCTGGATTGTATAATGATAGGGCACTAAATCCCGCTGCAAGAGAAGCTGTTTCTACTAAATAAATATTGGCTTTTTTATACATTTCTTGAGCTTGACGGGCAGCAAGAATAATATTCTTATTATTTGGTAAAACAATAATATTATCAGCGTTGGCTTTGTCAAAAGCTTCTATGAAGTCACTTGAGGAAGGATTCATACTTTGTCCACTTGAAACAATTTCATCCGCACCCATTTCCTTAAATAATTCGCTAAAACCATCTTCTTTAGCAACAGCAATTAAAGCTAAGTTTTTTCTTTTTCCCTTTTCTATGTGATAAGCATTTTCGATTGTCGCATCACTATGTTGAATAGTCATATTTTCTACTTTGATAGAAATAAATTCTCCATACTCTTGAGCCACATTGAAAATATTTCCTGGCGTCATTGTATGAACGTGAACTTTTAGGATGTTATCATCAAGAATCGCTACTATAGATTCTCCTCCTAAATCTTCGAGACGTTTTACAATTTTATCAACACTAAATGCCTTTATATCTGTTTTTTTATTTAAAAGTTGAAGTAAAAATTCAGTACAGTATCCATAATCAAGATCAGAATCAACATCAAAGGAAATTTTTGACTCTTCTTTCTTCTCTTTTTTAGACACACTTTCTGTTATATCTTCAAAATTGATATCACCTGTTAAAACTCCTAACATTCCTCTAAATAAAAATAATAAACCAGCACCTCCGCTATCAATTACGCCTGCTTCTCTTAAAGTAGGTAATAATTCTGGCGTATTTTGAAGTGTTTCTTCACCTTTTTCAAGGAATAATTGTAAATATTCTTCAATCGATGTTTCATCACTTGTGTTGGCGTTTGCAGCTTCGACACCTTCTCTAAATACTGTAAGAATAGTTCCTTCTACAGGATGTGCTACAGCTTTATAACTTTGTTTAATGCCTTGTGCAAAAGCATATTTTAAATCAAGAGCTGTGGCAATTTTAACACCTGATAGACCATTAGCGATTCCTTTAAAAATTTGAGATAATATCACACCTGAATTTCCCCTTGCTCCTAAAAGCATTTTGCGAGCAAACCGACTTGAAACTTCATCCACATCTACTTCATCTTGAAATGATAATGAATTTAAACCTGAATCGAATGTCATCATCATATTCGTTCCTGTATCACCATCAGGAACAGGAAAAACATTTAGATTGTTGACAATATCGATATTTTTTCTTAAAACGAGTCCACCACAGAAAAGCATTTGTTGATACGTTTTTCCTGTTAACTCTTTTGTAAATGAATTCATATTTCTTCTCCGTTTTTATGAAACTATATTTCTACTTCTTTTCCCCTTAAATATATCGCAATAGTACCAGGTCCTGCTGATGCTCCGATAATTGGGCCAATGTAATTGACATACACATCTTTTGGATGTATTTCTTCAATTAATCGTTCTTTTAAATAAAGTGCATCAGCAAGACAATCAGCATGTCCTACTGCAACAACTTGTTCATTAGCATTTATTACTACTTCTTTAGCCATATTGATAATTTCATCTAAAGAATTTTTACGTCCTTTTATCTTTTTTAATGCAAAGTTTTCACCTTTTTTGTTAGAAATTAAAATCGGTTTAACTCCAAATAAGTTTCCAAAAAAAGCGCTAGATGCATTTACCCTACCGGCTCTTTTTAAATAAGTTAAATCTTCAATTGCACATAATTGATTATAACAAAGTTTATTTTTTTCAATAAAATCATTAACTTCTTCAATAGTTTTTCCTTGATTACGCATTTCAGCGGCATCCATGACCATTAAACCTTCACCAAGACAACTATTTAAAGAATCTATACAGTATATTTTAGCATTTGGATATTTGCTGAGTAATTCATCTCTAACAACATAACTCGCATTAATCGAACCTGAAAGAGCAGAAGAGCAGCCGATGTAGATAATATCTTTCTCATCTTTTAAATATTTTTCAAATTCATCCATAAAAACATTTACGGGCACTTGATTAGTTGTTATTCTTTTTCCACTTTTCATTAGGTCATATAATTCTTTTGGTGTATATAAATCCCAATCAAGTGATGCAATTAGTTCTTTTTCATCATAAACAATATTCATTGGAACATATTCTATGTTTAATCTTTTTCGAACATCTTTTCCTAAATCAGAACATGAATCAGTTATTATTACAAATTCTCTCATATTTTTTTCCTCAATTATTTTGAAATTAATGGTAATTTAACCGTAAAAATACACCCTACATCATCGTTATTATTTACTTCAATCGTACCATTATAAAGTTTTAGGATTCTCATTACAAGCGTAAGACCTAATCCCGCCCCTTCACTACTATGGGATGAATCACCTTGATAAAATTTATCAAAGATATGTGTTTTATCACTTTCACTTATTCCTGGTCCTTGGTCACTAATTGTAAAGACAACTTCATCATCACTTTGGAATAATCTCAATGATATTGTTCCTTTATATGGGCTAAATTTAATCGCATTATCAATTAAATTCAACCATACGTGTGATAAGAGCGACTGATTACCTAAATAAGTTATTTCATCTAAATTAGCATCGAAATCGATTTCGCGTTTCATCCATTTAATTTCAAGTGCAACGATGGCTTTTCTAATTTGTTCGTCTAAACTAAAATGCTCGGCTCTATCAGCGATTGCTTGGTTTTCTATTTTAGAAAGTAATAGAATTCCCCCAATAAGATCAGTTAATCTTTTCGTATTGTACAATATTTTATCAATATATTCAGCCTGTTCATCCGATACTTGATCGCCTTGAAGGAGCATCGCATAACCTTCAATGGCATTTATCGGTGTTTTAAACTCATGTGACACATTAGAAACAAAATCAGTTTGGAGGATTTCCGTTGATTCAAGTTCTTTGGCCATTATATTAAAACTATCATAGGCATTCTTAATTTCTACTATTTTACTTTTCGTTTCAAGACGAATTTTAAAATCTCCTTTAGAAACTTTTCCCATCGCCTTTTCAAGTTTCGCAATCGGAGTTAAAATTTTCTTATTCGTAAAAACTACTATTACGATGCAAACTATAATACATACGCTTATTACCCATATTATATTAGGGACCGATACAATAAGTCTTATTACTTTATCTAAGACAGCTACTAATCCCGTTGAGACAGTAACTGCTGCTAAAAAAACAATTAATACTAAGATAATATAATACTTTCTTAAATCAAGCCCTTTAATACGGCGAACTACTCGCTCATTAATCGGTGTACTTTTTTTATTTTTTTTATTTTCTTTGTTTTCTTTTGTATTTTTATCTTCCATCATTTTTAATTACCTTATAACCAACGCCTCTAATTGTTACTATTTGAAAATCAGGATTATCACGGAATCTTTCACGAAGTCGTCCAATATGAACATCCACTGTATGAGCATCAGTTTCAGAATCATATCCCCAAATATCATCCATTATTTGTTGTCTTGTAAATATTTTATTTGGATATGAAATCATTTTATAAAGTAACATAAACTCTTTTTGGGGGAGCACTGAAGTTTTTCCCATTGTTGTTACCGATAAAGAATCGCATTCTAATTCTGTATTACCAACAACTTGGCGACGATCATTCATCATTTGGGCTCTTCTTAATAACGCGCCTACTCTTAACACCATTTCATTAATATTAATTGGTTTTACCATATAATCGTCCGTGCCTGATAAAAAACCTAACCGCATATCATCAAAAGCATCTTTAGCAGTTATCATCATTATCGGCATTTGATAGCCTTTATTTCTGATATTTTGAACAAGTTCATATCCATCCATAATAGGCATCATGATATCTGATATTACAAGGTCAATGTATTCATTTAAAATTATCTCTAAAGCTTCGAGGCCATTAGCGGCACATTTCACGGTATAACCATTTTTAATCAGTACTTTTTTGAATAATCCTCTTAATTCAAAGTCATCTTCTACAATTAATATTTTAAACATATATACCCCCTTATAGTGCTTGTAATATTATACTATAAATATTTCAACATTAAATCAATTAAAAATCAACATTTGTTGATAAATCTTGTCAAAAAATAAAATAGGAAGTTTATTCTTCCTTTTTTTGTTAGAAACATTTTAACATAAATCTTTAAATTAGTCAAATTCATGTGCTTTTAAAGGCTTTTTTCTTCATTTATTTGCAAGAATAAAAGATTTATGGTAAAATAATAGTACTATTATTGAAGGAGGTTTATTATGAATATTCATAAATCAGCCGAAGATTATTTAGAACGAATCCTTATCTTACAAAAAGAAGGCAATATTGTTAAGTCGATTGATATCGCACATTCTATGAATTATTCTAAACCAAGCATTTCAAGAGCCATGAAAAACTTAAGAGAAAATGGCTATATCGAAATTAATAGTAGCGGTGCTATTATCCTAACAGATAAAGGGCTTGCGATTGCAGAAAAGATGTATGAACGTCATACTTTGCTAGCGACATATTTTATGAGTTTAGGTGTAAGTCAAAAAACAGCTTTTATAGATGCTTGTAAATTGGAACACGATATGAGTGATGAAACGTTTAATGCTTTAAAAAAACACGCACAAAATAATATTCAACAAAATAAAAAATAGGTATGTTAACTAATCAGCTAACATACCTTTTTAAGTTTATTTTTACTTTTCTTTAACTATTTTTTCAACAATTTTAATATTTGTTTGGTCGAGCTTGGCGTTAGTTGCCAAGGCTATTTTACGGGCTCTTGCAGTTTCTTTCGCTAATTCTTGTGATAATGCTGCTATATTTAGCATCTTAGGCTCGTTATTTCTCTTAACGAAATTTTCCCATAAAACTTTATTTAAAACATCGTTATCTAACTCTAAACCATTTAATGCCAAATCTCCTTGGCCAAGCAATGAATTCTTATCACCAGTTATTTTTACTATCTTTTCTTTTAGAAATGAGAGGCAAAGTTTTCCCCTTCTTTTCATATCTTCTAAATTATAATCCTCAATATCTGTGCCATAAATGATGCGATTTTGATACTTATTAAAGAATGATTTAGCCTTATTTATATCCTTAGATAGGTTTTCATATAACTCAATTCCTGGGGCCATATCGACTGCAATATTAGGATACTTTTCAAATAATTCGGCTAATTTTTCTAAATTATCAGAAAGAAAAGCGAAATGAGCAAACGTTATATAAAGCTTAGGATGTCTCGTCAAGACACGCTCCACTTGTGTTAAAATATCTTTATATTTTGGATAAGTATCATCATAATACCAATTAGCATCATAAGCCCACTTTGGTATTTTATTTAAATCCCAAAACTCACTTGGATCATTAATATGCCAAATAATCGGTGTTTTTGAATCCTCCATATATTTAAAATATGGTTCATAAAAAGGACTATCAAAAGGTGGAACATTGAAAGTTTTGTAATAATCAGGTTTTCCTTCAATCATTTTAATTCCATCAACACCACATTCTTGAAGATGTTTAACATGTTCAACTAACTTTGTATTTTCGACCTTTTCATTATGATTTATGTATAGACTAGCATCTAGGCTACCATATACATATATTTTATTATGAAACAAATATTTTAAATATAAGCAATCGAGTGTCTCAGATGCTTGATTTTTATCTATTTGTGCTACTAAATTGCACGTCTTAGCTCCTGTTATTTCTAAAGCCTTTAAAACATCTTGAGCGGTTTTTGGTAGACGAAAATGCATATGGGCATCAACTATTAATAATTTATTTTGGGAGTTTTCCATTTGGAGTTACAATTCCTTTTAAATATTTTACGCATGTTCTTATTGAATTAGGTGTATATTCATATAAAGTTGCATAATTGTTTACATTTTTTAATAGATAATAATCCATCGGACCTTTTAATGATATAACATAAACATCTTGATATGTTTCTAATATTTCGGTAATGATTTCTTTTTGAAGCGGATGATAAGCTAAATCATAACTAAAAATTATGATTTGTTTTGAAATCTTGGCGGCGTCTAATATTTCGTTTCTATTAGATGCAATTTCATTAAATTCAATTACTTTTAATTTAGGAAATTCATTTTCAAGCGCTTTTGTTAGACTACGTTCATCAAATTCATCTTCAACAATGGAACTTACCATCGGTAAAGGCGTTAAGATTAAAGTATCATTAAGCATGCGAGGCGTATCACCTTTTATAAGTGTTAGTGATTCATCAACTATTTGTTGAACAAGCTCATTATTTTCTTTTGACGCTTTAAATGGTTCTTCTTCTTTAAAATATGTTTTTAAGAAAGGTATAATACGTTCTTTAGCTAAAAGAATTCTCATAACCTTTTCATCTATTTCTTCTTCTTTTAAATATCCATTTTGAACAGCGTTATATATTAATTTATACGCATCAATTTGTGTCTCTCTAGTGTGACATACTAGCACTAAATCGCACCCTGCTTTTAATGCCTCTAAAGCCCCTTCCGCACTACCATAATTGTCAGCTATAGCTTTCATTTCAACACAATCAGACATTATCAATCCTTGATATTTAAGTTTTGTTCGTAAAAGACCATTTAAAACCGCCTTGGACATCGTCGTTGGAACACTGTCATAAGCTGTAAAAAGCGTATGGGTAGTCATAATAGCATCGACGTCAAGATTTTCTTTAAAAGGAACTAAAGAATTATTATCCATGGTTTCTTTATCAATATTTATTATTGGCAATTCCAAATGAGAATCAACTTCATCATCTCCGGCTCCCGGAAAATGTTTAGCACATGATAAAATGCCATAATCTCTCAGACCTAATATAAAGCGGTGAGCGTGTTTTCCTATTTTATACGGATCTTCACCATAACTTCTAACATTAGTAATACAATTTTTTAAATTTTTATTAATTTCTAGACATGGGGCAAGATCCATATTGATTCCTAACATAATCATATCGCGACCCAAAACTCTCCCTACTTTATAAGGGGCATCTTCTACTAAAGTCGCAACAGAAGTCATTTGACTAGGAGCAAAAGTAACATCTTTCATCAATCTCGTTACTTGCCCTCCTTCTTGGTCAATCGCAATTAATGGTAAAACGCCTACTTCTTCTGTAATATGTTTGTATAAAGCGGAAGTTAATTGTTTCATTTGTGAAGCCGATGAAAAATTTCTTGTAAAAAGAATTACATTACCACATTTATAACTTTTCAAAAGTTCATCTAGCGCTTCGTTATATTCTTTTCCCTCAAAACCTATTATTAAGAGTTGTCCTATTTTTTCTTCTAAAGTCATTTCTGATATTTTCTTCATTTTTTCACCCGTATAAATGTTATTTTAAACCGTCCTATTAAAAATAGGGCGGTTTACTTTAATCATTTAAGATTATAGAAGGCATCACGGCCTAGATATTTTGCAGATGAAGCTAATTCATCTTCTATTCTAATTAATTGATTGTATTTAGCAATACGATCAGTACGTGATAATGATCCTGTTTTAATTTGTCCAGCGTTTAGTCCTACCGCAATATCAGCTATTGTAGTGTCTTCAGTTTCACCACTGCGATGCGAAACGATTGCAGCATAGCCTGCTTTCTTAGCCATTTCTATAGCCGCAAATGTTTCAGTCAATGTACCAATTTGATTTACTTTAATTAAAATAGCATTGGCAACTTTTCTTTCAATTCCTTCTTTTAACCGTGCTGTATTAGTTACAAATAAATCATCGCCAACTAATTGCACTTTCTTACCCAAGCGGCTTGTTAAATATTCCCATCCTTCCCAATCGTTTTCATCAAGTCCATCTTCAATTGAGATTATTGGATATTTATCACAAAGACTTTCATAATAAGAGACAAGTTCTTTAGCGGTTAAATTTTTCTTTTCACTCTTTAATTCATATTTACCACTTTTCTTGTCATAAAATTCACTTGAAGCAACATCCATACCAAGCATTATATCTTTACCTGGTTCATATCCAGCATTTTTAATAGCCGTTACAACTACCTTTAGAGCTTCTTCATTTGAAGAAAGTTTTGGAGCGTAGCCTCCTTCATCACCAACCGCGGTATTTAGACCCATTCCCTTTAGGACAGCTTTTAAATGATGGAAAACTTCTGAACCCATTTGAACAGCTTCTTTAAGCGTTTTTGCGGCGGTTGGAATGATCATTATTTCCTGAATATCGATGCACCAATCCGCATGGGCACCACCATTTAAAATATTCATCATTGGTGTAGGTAGCGTATGGGCAAAGAAACCACCAAAATATTGATATAGTGGCATACCATAATAATCAGCAGCACATCTCGCTACTGCCATTGAAACTGCTAAAATAGCGTTAGCACCAAGTTTTGATTTATTAGGTGTTCCATCTAATTTGATTAATAAATCATCTATTGCCATTTGAGCACTTACATCGTAACCCATAATTTCTGGAGCAATGATTTCATTTATATTTTCTACGGCTGTTTTAACGCCTTTACCCATGAAACGTTTTTTATCATTATCGCGAAGTTCAACTGCTTCATGTTCGCCTGTTGATGCTCCACTTGGAACTATGGCTCTTCCAAAAGCTCCACTTTCAGTTTCTATTTCAACCTCAACGGTTGGATTTCCACGTGAATCTAATACCTCACGTGCATACACATCTGTAATATATGGCATATTTTTTCCCCTTCTTTTATACAAAATTATTTATTATTTATTTCTTCTTAAAGATTCATCTTTATAATGAACAATCATACTTGTTCCGGTCATTTCTTTCGGTTTTTCTTCATTAAGTAAATCTAACATCGTTGGTGTAATATCGCCAAGATTTCCACCTTCTTTTAAAACGACATTTTCATCGGTAATGCAGAAAGGCACATCACTTGTTGTATGAGCAGAGTATGGCGAACCATCAGGATTAAATATTTTATCCGCATTGCCGTGATCGGCGGTAATTATTAATGTACCTCCAACTTTTTCTACAGCTTCCGCTACTTTTCCAATACACTCATCAACTACTTCTACAGCTTTAACCGTAGCATCAAAATTAGCAGTATGACCAACCATATCACAGTTAGCAAAATTCAAAATGATTGTATCGAATTCCTCTGATTCTATCGCCTCAAGTACTTTTTCCGTAACGATATAAGCGCTCATTTCAGGTTTCATATCATATGTTGCAACTTTAGGTGAAGGAACAAGAATTCTCTTTTCTCCTGGAAGTTCTTTATCAACTCCACCATCAAAGAAATATGTAACATGCGCATATTTTTCTGTTTCAGCAATTCTTAATTGTTTAAGACCTCTTTCAGCAATAACATCGCCATACATATTATCTAATTCTTGTAAACCAAAATTAACTAAACCTTTAACTGATTCACTATATAACATCATTGAAACAAAGGTAATATCATTTAATTTTTGATATGTTTTAAGAGTTGTAGCCTCAGGATTAGTAATCGCTGTACTTATTTGAATAGCTCTATCTGGTCTGAAGTTTGCAAAAATAATGCTATCATGATCTTTAATATTAGAACCTTCTGTTACGATATATGGTTTAACAAATTCATCCGTTACACCTTCTTCATAAGAAGCTTCTAATCCTTCGATAAGCGGTTTAACGGGACCTTTACCTAAAACTAACGCATCATAGGCGAGTTGTGTACGATCATAGTTTTTATCACGATCCATCGCATAATATCTACCAGAAACTATTCCTGGATAAATACCCTCGGTAAGTGCTGATTGTAACTCTTCTAAATATTTTTTAGCTGATGCAGGTGGTACATCTCTACCATCTAGAAATGAATGAACGTAAACTTTCTTTACGCCTCTTTCTTTAGCTTTCTTCATTAAATAAAGGATATGATTAATGTGGGAATGAACACCACCATCGCTCATCAATCCCATAATATGTAGTGAGGCATCTTTTTTGATGGCATTTTCAATAGCGGTATTGATGGCCTCCATTTTATCTAATTCATTATTACGAACCGCAATATTTACTCTTGTTAAAGATTGGTATACGATTCTTCCCGCACCAATATTTAAATGTCCTACTTCACTATTACCAAATTGACCATGAGGAAGCCCTACAGCCTCACCACTTGCCTCAATTAAAGTATATGGATATTTTTTAAAAATAGCATCTAGATGCGGTTTTTTAGCCTTATAAATTGCATTTCCATAATGTTCTTCTCTTATGCCGTAACCATCCATAATGGCTAACATAACTAATTTTTTTTGACTCATATTTTTATATCTCCTTTTTTGTTTGCCTATAAAAAATTTTAGGATATATTTTTTCTACTTGTTTTAAAACGAAATAAAGTATCAACACTTCGAATGGTAAGGAAGCGAGATTTTTTATAAACCTTGATAATACCAAGACATTCATTGATTTTCCATATAATATTGCGATAAAAATTGTATTTAAGATCGTATTAAAAACAAAATTAATTATTAGTTTACTAGTAAATGTCCTTATTGAATTAACCTTTTTATTATATAAGAATATTCCAAATATCATTCCACTAGCCATCGCTGTGAAAGTAAAGCCAAAAAAGTAAGGTCCCATAGAATTAACGAAATGACCACAAACATCCATTATCGCTCCTAATAACGCTCCTGCAAGAGGTCCATAAAGCATTCCTCCTATCGCAAGAAAAATAAAGCTAAAACTAACCTTTATTTCTGGTGTAATATAAATGTTTATTTTTAATAAATCCAAACATATGGATATTGCCGCAAGCAATGGTAAAACAACAATTGTCCTTACTTTTGATAATTCTTTGAAAGATGCTTTAAACATAAATACACCTCACTTCAGCATTATCATTATACCATATTTTTCTATTTTTGTGAATTGCTTTAATTATAATTTTTATTTGTCAAAAATAATCTTTAAGGCGGTTTTCTCAAGCCTTGATACCTGTGCTTGAGAGATGCCGATTTCTTCAGCTATTTCCATTTGTGTTTTATTGTTATAATATCGTTCTAAGATAATATTTTTTAGTCGTGGACTAAGTTTTTCAATTCCTTCTTCAATAATCATCTTTTCCATTCGCTGTTTTCCCATGTCAACAGGATCGGCAATTTGATCCATTAAATATATTTCATCACTACCATTGTTGTAGATTGGTGTATAAATAGAAATTGGTTCTTGCATAGCTTCCATCGCCATTATAACATCTATCGGATCCACTTCTAAATATTGAGCTATTTCATCAACGGTAGGTTCATGGTAATTGGTGCTCACGTATTTTTCTTTAAATTGTAAAGCTTTATAAGCTATATCTTTGAGCGATCTTGAAATTCGTAGTTTTGAATTATCTCTTAAATATCTTCTAATCTCACCTATAATCATTGGCACAGCATAGGTTGAAAATTTTACCTCATGAGAAAAATCAAAATTATCTATAGCTTTAAGAAGTCCCATCGCCCCTACTTGAAATAGGTCATCTAAATTTTCGCCTCTATTATTAAATTTTTTAATAACACTTAAAACTAACTTTAAATTACCTTCTACAACTAAATCTCTTGCTTCCATATCTCCTTCTTGACTTTTTTTGATTAATTCCATCACCATATCTGATGGCATTACTTTTAATTCAGCGGTATTAACCCCTGTTATTTCAACTTTGTTACGCATAATTATCCCTCCATTAGAAGTATGTAAAAAAAGATGCTTTTTAATGCATCTTTTTTTAAAATAATTATGCTACTTTTATCATGCCTTCAATTTCTTGTCGCATTTTCTCCATTATTCTTTTTTCTAGTCTAGATATGTAAGATTGTGAGATTCCAAGTTTGTCAGCCACCTCTTTTTGCGTTAAAGCTTCCTCTCCACATAATCCAAATCTCATAATAATGATTTCTCTTTCCCTTTTAGAAAGTTTATTTAATGCAACATATAAATTATCTAAATCCTCTGCTTTAGTCATTTCGGTCATCGCTAGAGGAGCAGGATCACCTAAAACATCTGAAAGCATCATTTCATTTCCTTCACTATCTACACTTAATACTTCATCGAGAGAAACATCTTGACGTGAGCGATGAGTTTTACGAAGATGCATTAAAATTTCATTTTCAATACATCTCGAAGCATATGTAGCGAGTTTAATGTTTTTATCCATTTTAAAAGTTTGAACACCTTTTATTAGTCCCATTGAACCAATACTTATTAAATCATCAATACTTATTTTAGTTGATTCAAATTTTTTAGCTATAAATACAACTAGTCTTAAGTTATGTACGATTAGTGTATTTCTTGCTTCCAAATCTCCTTCTGAACTTAACTTTAGTAATCTTGTTTCTTCTTTTTCTTCTAGTGGAGGAGGTAAAATATTGTTACTATTGATATAAAAACAGTCATTTTGATTTCTAAATAACTTTCCAATTAATTTAATTAATAATTTAATCATCTTTCATCCTCCAATTTAAAATTATTTCTTTATTTGAAAGTTCACAAAAGCAATATCTTACCTTATATTGCTTTTTACCAATTTTAAGAAGTGGGCCATCATATATTTTGTATAAATCTATTCCTTTTATCGTTGTAATTGGAATTTCTTTTACAAAGTGATAATCTCCGTTCTTTAAACTACTTCCCACAAAAACAATTGGAATATCATTATCAATAGAAGTATTCCCTGTATCCCAAAAACCTACATAAGTCTTTTTCCCTAATTGTATGAAACATCTAGCAGAAATATTCATTTTTTTAGTTTGAAAAGCCATTATTAACAATACTATAACTGTCATTAATGAAATGATAAGCATTAAGAGCGTATGCTGCCTCGTCGATGATAATACTCCAATAAAAGCAAAATTTAAAAAATAGTATAATACTATTTCTAATATTTTGTGATAAATATTAATAATCGGAAAAGCGATAAAAATAATACCTATTCCCATCAAATAGCGAAGATTATATAACACTTTTATAGGAATAAAAAACATCATTAAAGAAGCACATGACAACAATAACGCTATAATAATTCGATACCATTTAAATGGCATATGTGTTAGTAGACCTATCACTTCTAAAAAGAAGTAATTTACTAGTAGTGTTAAAATTATTACAATATCTACGTATAATACCATCTTTGATCATTCCTTTACAATTATTATAAAAAATAATTCTTCCATAGTTTGTAGAATTATGATTATAACTAATAAGAAAATAAAAAATGATACTTTTGAAATAATCCTAAGACTTTTCAAAAATATCATATTTTTATTTATTTAAACCTATTTTGTAACCAACTTGGGATTTTTGGCTCACCCTTTGGTTTTTCAACTCTTGTTGGTTCTTTTTGATAAGAATTTGTTTGAGGTTGTTTGGCAGTTGATGTCTCTCCACCACCATAAGTTGGGGTATTATAAAGAGGGGTTGTAGTTCTTGTAATCTCATCTACATTTTTATTTTCTTCGGCTGTTTCTTTCATTTTAGCAGCTGTTTGATCAAAACCTGTTGCGATGACGGTTACTACTACTTCACCTTCTAAATCAAGGTTAAAACCAGTACCATGAATGATATCTATTTCAGTTGAAGAAGCACTACGAATTTCTGTTAATACATCTTCAATTTCTTTCATAGTAATATCAACATCACTAGTTATTTGAACGATTGCATCAGTAGCACCATTAATATCTATTTCTAGTAACGGACTGCTTATTGCAAGTCTTGCCGCTTCAACCGCGCGATTAGGTCCACTAGCAACACCAATTCCCATTAATGCTGTGCCCTTTCCTTGAAGAACAGTTCTAACATCGGCAAAGTCAACATTGATTAATCCTGGTAAAGCTATTATTTCAGAAATTCCTTGAACACCACGGCGCAAAACGTTATCTGCTTCTCTAAATGCTTCAAGATAAGTTGTATTATTACCAATTGTTTGAAGTAATTTGTCATTAGGTACAATAATTAAAGTATCAACATATGGACGCATTTCCTCAATACCGATTAAGGCTTGTTGCATTCTTCTCTTACCTTCAAAGCCAAATGGTTTTGTGACGATTCCTACAACAACAGCACCCATTTCTTTCGCATATCTTGCGACAACAGGTGCAGCACCAGTTCCAGTTCCGCCACCCATACCCGTAGTAACAAAGACCATATCGGCATCTTTAATAGCTTCTCTTATTTCTTGTTCTGATTCTTCCGCTGCTCTTCTTCCAATCTCAGGATTAGCACCAGCACCAAGACCTTTTGTAATTTGTTTTCCTATTTGAATTCTAACTTCGGCTTTTGATAAACGTAAAACTTGGCAATCGGTGTTTATCGCGATATACTCAACACCTCTTACATCATTTTCAATCATTCGGTTTACAGCGTTACCACCACCGCCACCTACACCGACAACCTTTAACACCGGTTTGGAACTAAACATTTCTTCTTCTGGGATAGACATATTTCTTCTCCTTTTTTAGAATTTTTATACGTAGATAATATTATTATACCATATTTTTGTATTTTTGCAAGGTTTTTTATCATTATACCATTAAAATTTTTTATTAACAACTTTATAACTGTTTTTTTTACTAACTTGCGTATTTTAAAAAATTCGATAGAACTTAGGTATTTTAATTTATTCTTACCATTTTTTTATTTATTGTTATAATAAAAGAACACCTATTTCTTTTATTATACCACACTTTAAGCATGTTAAAGAAATGAGGTGTATTTCAAAATAATAAACGTATTTTTTCAGTTAATACCTCCCCTGTTATATCCATTTCGCATATAATATTGTTTCTTGATACATGTAATTGCCAGCTTCATTATATATTTTACTTGGTACGATGTCTTTTTCAAAATCCCATTTGTTAATACCCTCTTTTTCCTTATACCATCCTAAAAACTCATATCCCGCTCTAGTTGGTACAGGAGGAATAAAACTTATGACTTCTCCATCATAATCATCATCTCTTATAATTGTATCTTTTTTAAAGTTGATTTTTTAATTCAGTAAGTAACATTATTTCTTTGCTGAATCACATTAATACTAAATAAACCATGATGTTAATCCCCCCTCATACTATTTTTTATCTTCTAAAATGATCCATTTTTAAGCAAAAAGGCCCTCTTTCCTAAGAGTGCCTAAATTCTTATCGATATGTATTTTCTTAAGAGTGTAAAAAGCAGACTTAGGAAGTATTATTCTATTACAACCATATTTTACCATAAGATATGGCACCACGCAAACACTAAATTAAATTATGCCATTTATTTTTTTGTTTTAGAATTAATGTAATAGTTTTTAAATTTAAAAAGTTAGATCTTGATATAATTTTAAGAGTTACCCTAAAGCAAATCAGAAAGGTTTTAAATCTATGATCATTACATCTTTCAATTGCATTTTATCTCTGGTAAGTTTATTTCCTTAATATAAACAAGAAAGACTGTAGTTTTTCCTACAGTCCAATTCTTAAATTCTTTAGATTCTTTTCACCTTTATTTTTTATTTTCTTTTTCTATTATTTCAAGCATTTCTTTAAAACGATTGTAATGCACTACTTCACGTTGTCGTAAAAATAAAAGTGGTTGAATTACTTCTTCGTCATCGGCTAAGTCAATCAGTTTTTCATATACAGCACGTGCCTTTTGTTCGGCTGCCATATCTTCAACAAGATTAGCTATATCATCGCCAACTGCGCTGATGTATGCTGTTGTAAAAGGAATACCTGATGCGCTTTGAGGGAATAAGTCTATACCATGTTCTGTATAATAATCACTCATACCTGCTTTTTTGTAATCTTCTGCCGTTAAACCTTTAGTAAGAGCTACAAGCATTTCACAAATCATTTCAATGTGACTAAATTCTTCAGTCGCAATATCAACGAGTAAAGCCTTAGCTCGTTTATCTTTCATTGTATAACTTTGATTCAAATAGCGTAAGGCTGCTCCAAGTTCGCCTTGGGGTCCGCCATATTGCGTAATTATTACCTTGGCCATTTGGATATCTGGTTTAGTAATTTTAATTGGGTATGCTAAATGTTTTTGATAAGTCCACATTATTTAGTTGCCTCCCCAAGATTAAAATTATTTATCCACTGCCAAGGAATTTCCTCCAATGCTTCACTAGCCTTATTTAAAGCATAATAGTTATTTTGAAATTTATTTAACGCATTTTGATATAAAACTTGATATGTATTAAATTCTGATAATACTTCTTCATTATCCGGATGAACATCTAGATATAGAGCTAAATCATTACAAATAAAAGCATATCTCATTACTTCATACAAATTGCTTTCTTCCTCATTATTTGCTTTAGGCATTCTTGGAACATAATTTTTGTACCCAATATACTCTTTTTTAGACATATTACCTTTCATATAACCTATAGCACCATTTTCTAAATGACCTTTTTCATAGATTGTTAAACCTTTATCATTTTCATTTTGATCATATGGTATTTTGAAAAAATTATAGTGTTGCATTGCTTTCCTCCTTTCATTCTATTTTATGATGATATGGAGAATAAGCGTGGGTATATGCACATTACGATATATTTTGGGAAGTAATTATTGATGGTTCTAATAACAATTCATATCCCGTTTCTGCTTTAACTCTCGTTTTAACGAGATTAATTAACGATATCATTTCTTGAAAAGATGCCGCTTTGTAATTTATTAAAAAATTAGTATGTTTTAAACTAACACCGGCATCACCAATTCTAAAGCCTCTAAGTCCTACTTTATCAATCAATTCCCAGGCCTTTATTTCGCTAAAATTCCTAAAAGTACTTCCTACACTACGATATTCTAAAGGTTGGCTTTCGCGTTTTTTATTTTTATAATGTTTTATTTCCGATATTATTTCTTCACAAGGTGCAGTTTCTTTTTTAAATGCTGCTTTAATAATAATATTAGATGTATTTGTAAAAAAGGATTTGCGGTAGGCGAAAGTTTTCTTTACATCTTCAGTTAGTATTATTTTCTTTATATCGCCAAGTGGGGTTAAATATGTTACTTCTAATAAAGAATCTGTCACCCCCATATTAAAGCTAGTTGCATTCATATATATGATGCCCCCCACACTGCCAGGAATTAATACCATATATTCAAAATTCTTATAACCTTTTGCAGATAAAAACATTCCTGCCTTACAAGCGCTGGTTCCAGCTGATATCGTTATTTTATCACTTTCAATTTCTATTTGATTAAGATGTTTAAGATTAATAAAAAGGGTGGTAAACTTTTCATCACTAAAAATGAGATTACTGCCTTTTCCGATAACAAAATATTTTAAATGATACCTCGCTAAAGCCTTTACCACTTTTACTAGCGATGCTTCATCAAAAGGTTCAAACCAATATTCAGCAATCCCACCAATCCCAAGTGTTGTTGCTGATTTTAAACTTTTATTTGTAATAATCGTACCTAAATGTTCTTTATTAATTAATTCAATTATTCTTTTCAAAATATTCATCCCATTCAATGGTTTTCAATAATTCACTATACTTATTACTCAAAGTGTGAAGCTTTTTAATTAAATTAGCATCATTAATCGTCATTTTTATAGTGTTTTGAAGCGTATTCATAGTAACTTCTTTTTCGGTCAAAAGCTGCGCCGCGCCCATATTTCTTAAGTATTGGGCATTTTTTAATTGATGGTTATTAACAACGTTCGGTGACGGAATAAATATTGTAGGTATTTCTAAACCAATTACTTCAAATATCGTCGTCGCTCCACTTCTCGAAATAAGAAGATTACTTTCTTTCATATATTTTAAAGGGTTATCTAAATAAGGTAAGACCCTATAGTGTTCACCAGCTATCTCGCTTAGTTTTTTAACCGTGTCATCGTAGTATCTTTTTCCCGTAACAAGTGTTGTAAAGTATTCATGACTTTCACTAGTTTTCAAAAAATCTATTAATAAATTATTAATGAAACTAGCCCCTAATGAACCGCTTAAAACAAGTATATGATTCTTCATTTTTAGTTTTTTATCTTTAAGAACACTTCTTGCTAGAAGGAGGCGAGGATTACCTACCATTACAACGTTTTTACCTTTTTTAGGGAAACTTACTAGAACCCTTTCAGCTTTTTTCTTGCTTAATTTGTTAGCCAAACCCATCACAATGTTTTGTTCGTGAATGATATAAGGTATTTTTAATTGTTTTGCAGCATAAGTTGCATATCCACTTAAATATCCTCCCATTCCTAAGACGAGATTTACGTTATGATCTTTGTATAGTTTTTTAATTTTATCTAATATTTTAAAACTATCTTTTATAAGTTTTAAATTTTTTAGTAAAGCTTTTCTAGAAATTCCTGTTGCTTCAACTGTAAATAAACTATCTATATAACAAAAATAATCATGTCTTATTATTTGATTAGTATTTTTCTTTTGTGTTAAGAAGATAATTTTTATATTAGGGGAATACTTTTTTAAAAGAAATGCAAATGATAATCCGGGATTGATATGCCCCATCGTACCAGCCGCACTAATTACTATTGTCTTATCCTTAATCATCAATGTTTTAACCCTTCTAGTGATATTTGATATCTACTTATGTTTAATAATAGTCCTAAACCAATTAGAGTTATGGTGAGACTAGAACCACCATAGCTTATGATTGGCATTGTTATTCCCGTAATAGGGAGTAAACCAATTACAACACAAATATTAATAAAAACTTGAATAATAATTGATATTCCTATACCTTTAGCTAAATAAGACATATAGGAATTATCGATTCTAGCACTTATTTTAATAGCCTTAATAAATAATAAAACATAGGCCAAAAGTACAACTATGCCCCCAAAAAGTCCGAATTCTTCTGTTATAATTGCATAAATAAAATCATTTTGTGGTTCTGGTAAAAAGAAATGTTTTTGCATACTTTTGTTATACCCAAAACCAAATATCCCTGATGGTGCTATCGCAAACAAAGATTGAATACCTTGAAAACCACTTCCTAAAGGATCATTCCAAGGGTTTAAAAATGAAGTAATTCTTTCTAGTCTATAAGGCGCACTGATTATTAAAGCCCCCATTCCTATTATACCTATTATTAATAAAGCGATGAAATATTTTAATGGTGCACCCGCCATAAAAATTAAAGCTATTACAGATACTAACAATACTAGACCTGTTCCAAAATCTGGCTGTAAAACAATTAATCCAAAGATTATGAAAGCAACCAATAATACCATTACGAATGTTTTTATTTTATCAAGTTCATGATTATACTTTGATAAGTATTTCGCAAGAAGAAGGATGATGGCTATTTTCATAAATTCCGCTGGTTGAATACTAAAACTCCCTATGCCAATCCAACTTCTAGCACCACCTCTAACGATACCTATTCCTGGTATCAGTACTAAAACTAATAAAATAAATGAGGCTAAAAAAATAAAACTCGTGTATTTATATATTTTTTCGATGTTAATAACTGAAGCAACATACATAAGAATTAGTCCTATCACACATGAAAAAAGTTGTCTTTTAAGGTAATAGAATTCATCATTGTATTTGTATGATGCAACCACATTACTAGCACTATAGACCATTAATAAACCAAAAATTACTAAAAACAAAATGTCCGCCAAAAGAAAATAATCGAGCGGTGGCATCTTTTTTCTTAAAATATGTTTAATAAAAAACACCCCTTTAATATTTTATTAAAGGAGTGTCCATTTTATTATCAAATAATGCTAAGTTTGAATCCAGGGTTACCTTGCTTATAAACACCAAAAGAAAGTTCATAATTAATTCCTAAATAGGTAAAAACAAATTTGCCGTTTTCTTCGTGCCCAAAACAATATGTCCGGTACCAATCTTTAATCGCATTTTGTCGTTCTTCTTCGTTTTGACACTTAAGTGTCAAAGTTAAATAATTTGGATATTGAAAAATATAATATGATTCATCTAAATATGTATCTTTTTTAACAAGCTTTTTTAACTCTAAGGCTGGCGAAACATCATATTTAGTATCATATGGAAGTGACAATAAAAACAAACGATTTTGATTATCAACTTTTTTAACCATCAAAGGTAATTCCATCGATATAATGATATTAGTTGTATACCAAAAAGCATAATATCGCTTACCATTAGACACAAATGTACGATATTGGTACGAATATCTAGTGCCCGTTTCATCCCACGTTACCATCATAATTTCTTCGCTTGGAGAATCGATAGGTACTGTTTTTCCTGCAAAGTTTGTTTTTCCTTCTTTTTCATCATAGGCGGGGTTATTTTCCGTGATGATACTATTTCCCATATATTTTTCTAAATGTTCACCAAATTTTTCACTAAATACATATTGGTCATTTCCACCAAAAATGTAATAATTACTACTACTTGATTTAGCTACTTTCACTGGCCCATCATAATCAAAATGTCTACTTGGGAGTTCACCAATATAATTCATATAATTCTTTATTTCATCAGGTATGGTAAGTGTTACTCCCCCATCGTATGATTTTAAATCACTACAACCAGTAACTAAGATAAAAAGAAGTAACATTATGCCTAGTAGCATTTTGCTTGCTTTTAATTTTAATCTCAATTTATGCATAAGACCTCCTAAAAATCTTTTTCATCGGTTATGCCATACTTTTGATAAAACTCTTCCTTAAATTCTAAAAAACGATCTTCTTTAATAGCTGTTCTAATGTTTTTCATTAGATTTAGTAAAAATGCTGTATTATGAATACTGATTAAGCGTTGTCCAAAGGTTTCATCAGCTTTGATTAGGTGACGAAGGTAAGCTTTGGTATAATTTTTACATGTATAACAATCGCATTCTGGATCAAGAGGAGTAAAATCTCTTTCAAATTCTTTGTTTTTTAGAAGAAGTCGACCACAAGATGTCATAGCCGTACCATGTCTTGCAATTCTAGTTGGAAGAACACAGTCAAACATATCGATTCCTCTTTCAACGCCATCGAGAATAGCACCTGGTGAACCAACCCCCATTAAGTATCGAGGTTTATCTTTAGGAAGCGCTGGAGTTGTATAAGATAAGACTTCATTTTGTAAAACCTTAGGCTCACCGACACTTAAACCTCCTACCGAGAAACCATCAAAAGGAAGTTTTGTAAGTTCTTCGGCACAATGCAAACGAATGTCTTTGTATATACCTCCTTGAACAATTCCAAATAATCCTTGCGTATCTTTGTTTTTATGAGCTTCTAATCCTCTTTTGGCCCAACGAATTGTTCTTTCTACAGATTTTTCCATATAATCACGTGTAGCAGGATAAGGAGGGCATTCATCAAAACTCATCATAATGTCGCTACCTAAACTATTTTGAATTTCCATGGCGATCTCTGGTGATAAAAATAACTTAGCCCCACTTTTGTGATGGCGGAAAGTTACACCTTCTTCTTTGATATCTCTAATTTTAGCGAGGGAGAATACTTGAAATCCTCCTGAGTCTGTAAGAATTGAGCGGTCCCAATTCATAAATTTATGAAGTCCACCTGCTTCTTCGACTATTTTATGCCCTGGTTGATTCCATAAATGATATGTATTTCCCAAAATAATTTGTGCACCACATGCTTTTAATTCTTCAGGACTCATTCCTTTTACCGTCGCTTGCGTTCCAACAGGCATAAATATTGGCGTTTCAAAGGTTGAATGAGGTGTTGTTATGACACCGAGTCTTGCCATTGAGCGTGAATCTTCTTTTACTAACTTATATTTTATAACCATATTTTTTTCTCTTTCTTAAAATAATACCGCAAAAATATACAATACGAATTGTACTATTTTTTTGATTAAAGGGCGTTTACACCATTCTTCGTAAGTCACTTCTTTGGATATTGCTAGTTGTTCTTCGAAATCCTTTTTAACTTCTTTTATTACTTCATCACCAATTATTAAGTCACCGCTTTCAAAATTCAAAAAGAAACTTCTGAAGTCCATATTAATCGTACCTAATAATAAATACTTATCATCGGATAACACCATTTTCGCGTGATTGAAGCCAGGAGTATATTCATAAATTTTACCACCTGCTGCTAAAATATCTTTGTAATGGGCTTGGGTCAACCAAAATGTTATTTTTTTATCAGGTATTTTAGGTACTAAAATAACTACCTTTACGCCACTTTCAGATAATTTAGCAATATTTAAAATAAATTCTCTATTTACGATTAAATATGGTGTTGAGATATATAAATATTTTTGAGAATTATCAACCATTGATGTCACAACATCGTATGATAACTCAACTTTATTGTGAGGTCCATCACCAAAAGGAATATGCACCGCATCGCTTAAAACATTTGTCTCTTTAATATATTGCTTAGCATCTAGCATTTCCTTTGTTGACATATACCACATTTCAACAAACATTAAAATGTATTGTTTAACGGCATCGCCAGTTAAGCGAAAACCTGTATCGCGCCATTTACCAAAACGAATTAGTTTGTGGATATATTCATCCGCAATATTATCGCCACCGGAATAGGCATACTCACCATCGATGATAACGGCTTTACGATGGTCGCGATAATTAAGTCCTAAAGAAACCTTTATTCCCATCGGGTTATAGGCAACCATTCTAAAATTAGGGTTTTTATTAAGGCGCTTTATTCCTCCTTTATCAAGGGATCTTAAGGAACCGATATCATCATAAATTATTTTTACTTCTACTCCTGCACGAGCTTTTTCTAATAATATTTCTAAAATATCATTCCATAAAAAACCGTCTGATATAATGAAATACTCCATAAAAATATAGTTTTTCGCATTTTTTATTTTTTCAATCATGTCATTATATTTAGGTACAGGATCTTTATAATACTCAATAGCGGTATTAGTATATAAACCTACTGGGGCTTGTTTTTGTAAAATTTTTGCGTGCTTTTTGGCTACTAAATCATCTTGAAAAACTTCATCTGCTGTTTTTGATACGGGGATATAATCTTTAATGTACGCATTTATTTTCTTAATTTTACGTTCAGGTAATGGGTGATATGCCCCTACAAACAAGTACATCAAAGTACCAAAAACCGGAAATAGTAATATTAAGACAATCCAACTGATTTTATAACTAGAATTATATCTTGTTTGTAAAATATACATAACTAGTATCACACCTAAGATATAAGCTATTAGTTGGACATAAGTACTAGCATATATTTCAAAATATAAAATTGTATAAAGCGCTAGTTGTAATAGTATAAATATTAAAGTTATTATAGCGTTGATAATTCTTCTAATTATTGATGTAGTTCTTCTTTCGTTAAGCATCTTTTTCTCCTAACTACAATAGTTTTATGATAAACGCCAAACCAAAGCTAATTAATATTTGGGCTAAAATGTAAGTAGCCATTGTAAAAAATGATGATTTTTTAAGTGTTCTTACATATACATTAATCGCTATTAGCGTATCACTTATACTAAATATTATAACCCCTAAGAGAACTGCTATACCGCCTAAAAAAGCATTTAAACCTACGGCACCATATAAACTTATCATTAGAATTACTGAAAATATAATATTCAAAAGAATAATGTAAGAATATACACCATTTACATAAGAAAATTTCCCCATATATCCTTTTAAAAGGTAACCTAATAAACCTATATAACAAACTGCTAAAACTGCCATACCTATGTAATAAAAATAATTTAATTTAAATGGTATTAACGATATAACTGTAATTAAGTTGAAAATATGATTTACACCAAATGACAACATTCCCAACATAAAAAACATTTTATCATTGTTAACAACAATTAATAAATCACCGATTAAACCAAATATTAGGGCACAATATATCAATACTTTATTGCATCCATAGGCTTGTAGTGATATTGTTAATAATGGTATTAACATGCATTTAGTAACCATCCTAGCTCTTTCTAAACCTAAATAACAACAGACAAGATGGATTACTGTAAAAACTGCAAATATAAATATACTTAAAACAAAGGGCATAAGCAACCTCCACAATATTTATTCTTATTATACCATATTAATTCCCAAAAATCAACGTTTTTTAATTTTGGGAGATAGGTCTTGTGTTCATTTTGTGATAATGTCTTGTAAATATTAAAAAACTTCTTAGTTCTTTTTAATACTAATTTTATAAATCTTAAAATAGTAAAATACTTAATAAATAGAATAACTACTTCTATCATAGCTGCCATGATATGGATTTTCTTAATCCTAATAAGGCCATACACCTCGCAGATATTTTAATTACTTTTTTAAGTTCAGCATTACGCAAAATAAAAGGCTCTCTATTTCTAAGAGAGCCATAATTATAATCCCATTGGGATATATACTTTAAGGTATTTATGTAGTTATCTTAGAGTATTGTATTTTTCTCCACACTTATATATTACCATAACTTCTAGTTTTTATCTTGAAGAACTTTTATAATATTGGGATTTACCGCCCCTGCTATCTGAAGGGTAAGAGCGGACATCGCCATTCCTAATTCAATTCCTTTTTCAACACTTTGATAGTTTGAAACAGCGTAAATAATTCCCGCTAATAACGCATCACCAGCACCTGTTGTGCTAACAATATTGGAAACTTTTTTAGGCGTAAATGATTTAGAAACAATACCATTTAACGCATCTTTTCTCTCATATATCAAATCGTGTTTTCCCGCGGTTATTATAAGATTTTTAGGTCTTTTTTCTTTTAACGCTTCATTTATAACTTCTTTTTCATGACTATTAACTTTTAATAAGAAGAATTTATCTAAGTGTTCGATATATTTTTGAGCTTTTATCGCGCTTACAGCGTCACCAATAATCATCGCCGTAACATTCTCTAACAAATAATTAATGGTATCAGATCTTAGATTAGCATCTAAGATTACCATATCGTTTTTATTAATTTCTCCTATTAGGTTTTCAAAATATTGAGGAGATAAATAATCCAAGATTGCAGTTTCTACCACTGCGTATTCCAATTCACCCTTGTTATTGTTAACCGCTAAATAAGTTGATGTTAAAGCGTTATCGTTATGTCTAGGGATTATAAATTTAACTTTCAATTCTTCTAAATCTTTTTTATATTTTATGCCATAGGCATCACTACCAACAGCGGTTATAAACGTTACTTTCATACCCAAACGGGCAAGATTTTCAACAATATTTCGAGCTACCCCTCCAGCTGATATTTTGATATTCCCTGGATGTGATTCTCCTCGTTTTAGGGGAAAGATCGTCTCACCTACATAGTCTACATTAAAAGTACCAATAACTACTACTTTCATATTTATTCCTGCTTTTCATTTTGCTTTTTGATCTTAAGACGAGCATTTATCGTTTTTTTTAAATCAGGGAAAGCTTTAACTATTCGAAGTTTTTCAAATTTGCTTTTTAAAATTTCGGATTTTTCCATACCGCTGAGCGTTATATTCGAAAGGGTTTTACCGATAGCATCGGAAGGAATATGCATAACATTGTTTAACGTTGCTAATTCTTTTGAAACTTTATTTAAGTGAACCATTTGTAAAATCGTCAAGATCAAATCGACCATTATTAAGAAACTAAAGATTCCTAAAAATACCAAGCCCACGACATATGGTATTTTTGATAACAAATCATCAATTAATGCGTGGAAGAAATACACCACAAAGCTGCAGATTGCGCCCCATATAATCGAAAATTTAACACATATGTAACCCTTAAAATTAAATTTCCGGTTTGAATAATCCCACCATTTAGTGTGAAAGAACTTTTCTAAAACGAAACCTGTTACTAACTCTAAAAGAGTTGTAAGTCCGACAGAACAAAAGAATAAAACGAAGGGGTTAGCTTTGAAGGGCGTTAAAATTACTAGAACGATTACTACTCCTACCCCATATATTGGACAAACTGGTCCATTTAAAAAACCCCTATTAATGAATTTCTTTGTTTTAATAGTGGCGTAAATTACTTCTAAACACCACCCTAAAAAGGCATAGATAAAAAAATATAATAATAGATTATACAAAGAAAAGTTAAAAATCATTATTTTATTCATTGGAATTTCCTCACAAGTCTTTTTACATATTCTACCATAAAAATTTATTTTTAACCATTAAAATGTATAATTCCTGTTTTTATATCCTCTTCACTCGCAAACTTTAAGAGTTTTGAAACAGAAACAAAAGTATAACCTTCTTTTTGTAAATCTTTTATAACGATTGTTATAGCTTCTTTGTTATAGTACTTGAAATCATGAAATAACAAAATACTATTTTTTCTAACACTACCTTTAACTTTTTTTACAATAGATGCGGTTGTGTGGTCTTGCCAATCTAGAGAATCAACATCCCAAAGAACAGTAGGAATGTTAATTTCTTTTAAAACACTTTTATTTACCGCTCCATACGGGAAGCGAAATACTCGAGGATAATGATTTGTTATATTAAAAATAATTTCTTGCGTTGTTGTAATTTCTTTTAATCCTTCTTCTAACGTTATTTTTTTAAAATTAGGGTGTGAATAAGAATGGTTACCAATTTCATGATCATTAGCATCAATGTATAATAATTCATTTTTATATATTTCAGCATTACAACCTAAAATAAAAAATGTTGCTTTAACACCTAGCTGTTCTAGTAAATCAACGATTTCTTTAGTTTTTACACTAGGGGCATCATCAAATGTAATCGCGACAAGTTTTTTTTCTTCTTCACGCTTTTGCGTACTTTCATCAATGAGCAATCGTTGTTCATCAAGCGGTATGACAATTTTATTATTATGTGCATTTAAATACTCTGATAAATAAATTTCTAGTTTATCCTGATTAATAATATAAGTTAAAAAGCCTAAGTCACTTTCTTTTATTCTAAAAGCGTTATTCTCATATGAGTTAAGTATCTTAAGTATTTCATCTTTTTTTACATATACCGCACCTTTAGTATTTAAATTGTAAATATAACCTTTAATTATTTTTTTATCTTGATATTGATAATTTATTAAATAACTAATATATGGTTTAGAAAGAAAACTTTGATAAGTTATATCGGGATACACTTTTTTGTTTTCTTTAATTTTTTTGGTAGTTTTTACAATATTTTCTCTTAATGATTCATCTATTATTTCATCTATAGTTGGATATAATACTTCACAATTATCATCTATCTTAAGATTTTTTTCAACAATGTGATAATCTTTGTTTCCTACTTTCTTTGCACAACCTGTAAGAAGCATTATGGATATTAATACAATAATTAATTTTTTCTTCATATTTATATTATTAAACATTTGATATTATTTATTTATTGTAAAAAATGTTAAATTAAAATACGTGAAAATGGTTATGAAATAATTCATAAACATCTTCACGTACTTTTTTATACTAATGATTCAATTATATCGCTTACTATTTCAAGAAGCGTCATATCTTTCATTCCACCATAGATGAAATTAACCATATTGCCTGCAAATTCAACAAAAGCAATTTTGAATTCTGCAGTTTTTACTACTTCTAAGATATTAGCGTCTTCGGCTAGTTCATAATCCATAAAAGTAGCGATAAGTTTTAAAACTTCTTCATCTTGTAAATAACTTATTTTAAAGATATTAGCTACTTCACTTTCAAGAATAGCATTATTTAAAGTTCCAGTTTCATGATCATAGCTTGCAAAATAGCCTTTTAAAAGAAGGTTCTTAACTACATCTAAAATAAGATCAAAATCACCTTTAGCGATTGGTAAAACCTCTTCATTTATAAATTCATAAATAGTATTAGCTACTAAATAAACTTTTTCTAAAGCTGCAAATAATTTTTCATCTCTATTTAAATATAGTACTTTTAGTAAATCATCAATTGTTAAAGTTGATAATTCTTCTAAAGTATAATTCTTTAAAGATGTTTCATGCATTAAGGAATTAAAATCTTTAACATTTTCAATAATTGATGTTATTAGGTCAGAATCTATTTCTATACTTATAAATCCTAAAACTTTTTCAATAAGACCACTATTATTAGCTGTATCGAGAATAGTAGTTAATAGTTCTAATGGTGCTAAAGCATTTAAATTAACTATCTCTGAATTTAAAAGATATTTGTTATATAATGTGTCAAAAGAATCTATGCCATTTTTTTCAGCCCATTTTGTGATAGCGAAAATAACATCTGTGAAGCTTTCATCACTGATAAAGTCTATTGCGGCATCAATAATAAACTTTACGTTTTCATCACCAAAATAAGATAACATTTCTAAATTTTTTAATACTTCATCAATCGATGCAGTTTCAGCTTTTACTGTTTCTGTCAAACTATATTCATGAGAGTTTGCAAGAATTTTCGCAATAGATGAACTAATTTTAGCCATATTTTGTAAATCTTTTTCGAATATAGTTTTTCTTGTTTGATAAGTTAATTCTTCTGATGGAGATAAAATGCTGTTAAGAATACCTTCGCCAATGTCCATTGATGTAAGAATTTCTACAGCTAGTTTACTTTTACTAATTGAAGAAAAAACATTATTTAAATCATTGCCGAGGGCTTCAATCGATACTTCTTCAAATTTAGTGATTAATTCTATTTTTTCAATTAGATTTTGTAATGATCTAACTGTTTCTTCATAAAGGACGATTTCTTTATCATAATCAATATTTTCTAGATCTGTTTCATTTTCGATATAATATATCCCAAGTTCATTTTTAGCTTCTTCAGCACTTAAAGAATTAAAAGTTCTGAAAAATATTTTTGGTTGGACATATTCACCTATAATATCAGTTACTTTTGAAGGGAGTTCTTTATTTCGCTTAAATAAAGCATGAACATGAAGGTCGGTTGTAACATTAATTAATTCTTTATCCCAACCAATAAATTTATAACCAGCTTTTAAAGGTTCTTCACCTGTGTATTCGACATTACTATAAGGTGCTATTTTTTCAACCGCAACGATTGTTCTATCGTTATAAAATTTAACTACGCACACACCTTCTTCGGAACAACTTGAAAGTGATAAAATACTTATTAATAAAAATGTAAATGAAATTATTTTCTTTACCAAATTATTCTTCATTTTTTTTATTCCTCTTTTTTATTTCTTTCCTGTAATTCTTTTTTTAATTCTTCGTAACCTGGTTTTCCAAGTAAAGCGAACATATTCTTTTTGTAACTTTCTACACCAGGTTGATTAAATGGATTAACACCCAACATATAACAAGATATACCACAACTAAACATAAAGAAATATAATAAATAACCAATATTATATTCATCAACAGCCGTAATTTCTATTTTTAAATTTGGTACACCTCCGTCTACGTGGGCCAAAGTAGTACCTTCCATTGCTTTTTGGTTAACGTAGTTTAACGTTTTACCTGCTAAATAGTTAATACCATCAAGGTTATTTTCAGCAGATTTTAGCATCATATCATATTGTGGTCTAAGTACTTCAATGACCGTTTCAAACATTATGCGTTTTCCATCTTGAATGAATTGTCCCATTGAATGAAGATCGGTTGAATAGACTAAACTTGCGGGGAATATTCCCTTATTGTCTTTTCCTTCTGATTCACCAAATAGTTGTTTCCACCACTCACTTATATAAGCTAATTTAGGTTCATATGTTACTAAACATTCAACCTCTTTTTCTTTAGCATAAAGAAAACGACGAGCAGCAGCGTATTGTAATGCCGCATTTTCTTCAAAAGGTAGGCGGTAAGCATCGAGAGAAGCAGCACGAGCACCTTTTAGTAATTCATCAGTATCTATACCACTTGCGATAATAGGTAGTAAACCTACGGCAGTAAAGACAGAATATCTTCCACCAATGTCGTCTGGAACAATAAAGGTTTCATAACCTAATTCAGTTGCTTGCGTTCTTAAAGCTCCTTTTTTCGCATCAGTAGTCGCATAAATACGTTTTGCAGCTCCTAACGCTCCATATTTTTCTTCTAGAAGATCTTTTAAACATCTAAAAGTGATAGCTGGTTCGGTTGTTGTACCTGATTTAGAAATAACATTTACTGAAAAATCACAGTTTCTTAAGTATGATAATAATTCATATAGATAACTTGATGATAAAGTATTTCCTGCAAATATTACTTCAACACCCCTATTTTTTTTGAAATATGGGCTTAATGCTTCTATAACAGCTTTAGCTCCAAGATATGATCCACCTATTCCTACAACTACTAAAACTTTTGATGTCGCTTTAATAGTAAGGGCTGCGCTTTTTATTCTTTGATATTCTTCTTTGTCATATTCAAAAGGCCATTTTAGCCAACCTAAAAAATCATTTCCTTCACCTTTTTTAGAAATAAGGGTTAAATAAGCTCTTTTAGCATTTTCTTTATATGTTAGTAATTCTTCGCTTGTTAAGGCATTTTCATATTTAAATCGCAACATTATTTCACTTCTCCTATCAATGCATCGATTATTCCTTTTAATCTCTCAATAAAAGTTGATGCTTCTTTTTCATCTTTAGCTACTATCGCAATATATATTTTTAGTTTTGGTTCTGTTCCTGAAGGTCTCAATACAAACCATCCACCATCTTCAAATATATACTTTAAAACAAGCGATTTTGGAAGAGTAATGGCACTCGTTTTGCCTTTTTGATAACGTAAGCCTTTATCATAATCTTCAATTGTATTGATACTCTTACCTGCTATTTCCGTAATTTTTAATGATTGGAAATATCTCATAATTCTTTCAATACGTTCACTGCCTTCAATTCCTTTCAAGTAAATGTTTTGAACACCTTCTTGATGGAAACCATACTCTTTGTATATATCATGTAATACTTCAATTAAAGTTTTATTTTGAGTTTTATAGAAAGATGCTACTTCAGCAAGCAAAAGTGATGCTTGGAAGGAATCTTTATCACGAACAAAATCTTTAATTACATAACCATAGGATTCTTCATAACCAAAGAAGAATTCTCCACCGCTTAACTCTAATAAATGCGCTTGTTCGCCAATGAATTTAAATCCTGTTAAAGTTTGAACAAGATGAAGGTTATTTTTATCACAAATAGCTTTCGCAATATTAGATGTTACAATAGTATTGAAAACATAAGCGTTATCACCATGAGGACGATATTTTACAAGATAATCTAAAAGGATTGCACCTGTTTGATTTCCTGTTAATAATTGATATTCATTTGTCTTAGGATTAATGGCAGCGATCCCCATTCTATCCGCATCAGGGTCAGTCGCAATTAAAACATCTGCTTTTACTTCTTTTCCTAATTCCAAAGCACATTTAAAAGCACTAGCTTCTTCAGGGTTAGGAGATTTAACCGTTGAGAAAGATCCATCTGGTATCATTTGTGATGCAACTGGAGTTACATCATAACCTTCTTCACGTAGTAATTTTACAAGATGAACACTGGCTGTTCCATGAAGAGGGGTAAAAACAATTTTAATGTTGTTTTTCGGTACATCTTGAACTTTTACCGTTTTTACCATATCTAGATAAGGTTTATCGACAATTTCATCGATCATTTTTATTGTACCATTTGCGGCCAAAGTTTCGAAATCTGCCGTTTTAATACTGAATAAATCTTCAATTCCTTCAATTTTTTCTATTACTTCATCAGCTAATTCAGGAACTAATTGGCAACCTTCACTATCATAAACTTTATAACCATTATATTCAGGTGGATTATGACTAGCCGTAACCATTATTCCCCCAGCACATTTTAAGTAACGAACTGCGAAACTGAGTTCTGGTGTTGGGCGAAGACTACTAAATAAATATACCTTTACACCTGCTGCGCCAAGAACTGCTGCTGCCGCTTTCGCAAAATCAAAAGAATGATGACGACAATCATATGAAATAACCACACCGCGTGTTTCAAGATCATCAAAATGCTCTTTCATATATAAGTAAAATCCATAGGTTGCTTTTTGAATAACATATATATTCATTCGATTGGTTCCAACACCCATCACACCTCTTAAGCCACCTGTACCGAATGCTAAATCAGTATAAAAAGCATCAACCAATTTTTCTTCTGTTAAGCTTTCAAGTTCTTTTCTTAAAGATGGTTCCAAACCTTCAAAATTACGCCAACTTGTGATTTTGTTTTTAATTTCTTCTGTCATAATTTTAGCCCTTTCTATTATTCATTGTATTTAACTTATTTACAGCATTGAAGTAAGCGCCAATTAGGCCCCCTTCATTTTTATGAATAGAATTTTCAATCGTAATTGTATTGAAAAATTCTGGTTGCAGTATTTTTTTAAGTTCAACTTTTATTTCATCGGTTAAAGTTTCACGATTTGAAATTCCTCCACCAATCATGATAGCTTCGGGATTAAATATATAAACGAGATTAGCGATTCCTATCGCAAGGTAATGATAGAATTCACCAATTACTTTTAATGCAAGTGGATTTTTCTCATCATATAATTTATATAAAGCCAGGCCATTATCAACACCTAAACCTGCTTTTTTGGCATTTTTAATGAGAGCAGAAGTTGATGCTAAATCTTCAAATTTTGTATCTCCCAAGAGCATTCTTCCAAATTCACCCGCATTATAATTTAAACCATGCATAACTTTATCTTCATATATTATCGCGCCACCAATTCCTGTACCAATTGTCATCATTAAAAAGTTATCATATTTAATGCCTGCGCCCGTTCTACTTTCAGCTTCACCAAAACAATTAACATCATTATCAGCAGCTACTATTAAACCTAAGTTTTCATAGAAAAGTTTAGAAAAATCCATATCTTTCATTATTTTAATTTTATCACCAGGGATTAAGACTTTTCCTGTTTCACAATCAATCGAACCAGATGAACTAATTCCCACCGCTTTTACATCATATTTTTTGGTAATTTCTTTTCCAACTTCAATTAATCTTTCTTCAAGTGATTCCCTTCCTAAATCAGGGGATGTTTTCATACTGCTTTTATATATTATTTTACCGTCTTCTACTACCCCATATTTTATGTCTGTTCCACCGATGTCATAGCATAATACTTTCATATTTATTCCCCTTTCTTTTTTATTTTGATTTTAATTCATTTATATTTAAACTAATCGCATTTCTTCAACAATTAACTGTTTCGCATTTTTGCGCATCTCAATTCTTCCAGAAATTATATACACTTGGTGTACGGCAATATTTTGATATTTTGCATAAACTGCCGAGAATAATGTGCATTCTAGTTCAGTATCATCATCAGAAATAGTGATAAAACACATTACTTCACCTTTTGTTGTTTTAACTTCTTTTTTCTTTTTAATTATTCCGAGCGTCATTACTGACGTTTTTTCTTTTACTTCTTTCAGTTTAATAAGACCCATGCTCTTATATAAATGTTCATATTGATGTAAGAAATTATAATGAATGTTTATACCTAACATTTCTTTTTCTTTTTCTAACAAATAAACATATGGGTATTCTTCATCAGTATAAGCTGTTTTAAGAAGATTATCAATAAAAGCATATTGACTCTTATTAATTATTACAGCGTATGTTTCAATCATCGCTTTTTTAGTCACTTTGAATTCATCTAGAGCCCCACTATATATAATGTTTTCAATCAATGAAGGGGCAAGACTATCTTTAACTCTTAAAATAAAATCTTCAAAATCTTTAAACAAACCTTCATTACGGATAGTTAAAAGACTCTGATATTTCATTTCACCAAAACCATTAATCGCCGTAAGAGGTAAACAAATAAACTTTGTACCGTTCTTTTTCCCTGTCTTAATGACACATTCATTTGTACTATAATTAATAGTTGGTTGGTAAAGTTTTATTCCACACTTATTCATTTCTTTTTGATATGTCTCAAGCATTGAAGAAGAGCCGATGATGCTTGAAGTTAATGTTGAAAAATAATACGCAGGATAATGACATTTAAGATAAGCTGTAAGATACGCTACAACCGCATAAGCTATACTATGGGCTTTGTTAAAACCATAATTAGCAAATTTTACGATATAGTCATAAATAACCGTCGCGGTTTCTTCGGAATATCCTTTTTTGACAGACTTTTCAATAAAACGAACCTTTTCGGCTTCTAAGACTTCTTTTTTCTTTTTGGAGACAGCTCTTCTTAATACATCAGCCTCTCCTAACGTGTAACCTGCAAAACGCCAAGCAATTAAAATTATTTGATCTTGATACACAATTGTTCCATAAGTACTTTTAAGAATTGGCTCTAAGTCGGGATGAGGGTAAGTAATCTCTTCTTCTTTATTCTTTCTCGCAATGAAAGTCGGGATGATATCCATTGGACCAGGTCTATATAAGGCTATAGCGCTCGCTATGTCCATAAACTCATTGATTTTTAAATTTTTTAAAACTTTCCGCATTCCTTCTGATTCTAATTGGAAAACTCCCATCGTATCACCATTAGTAATCATTTGGAAAGTTTTAAGATCATTATACTCTTTTGGCAATTCAAAATTTGGTTCATCATTTTTAATTAAATCAACACATTTTTTTATAATTGTCAAATTTCTAAGGCCTAAAAAGTCGGTTTTAAGTAATCCTATTTTTTCTAAATCAGAAGATTCATATTGCGTTTGGTATATGCCATTTAATCCAACATCAACTGGCGTATAAGTTGTTAAATCTTCTTTAGTCATAACAATACCGGCTGCATGTGTTGAGGTATTACGAGGAAGACCATCTAATTCTATAGCGATATCGAGTGTTTCTTTGATATCAGGATGATTTTCACACAATTCTTGTAAATCTTCACTACCTTCAACAATTTCTTTAATCGGCTTGTAAGGATTTTTATTTAGATGCTTTAATATTTGATTCAAACGCACATCATTTAGTTTTAATACTTTTGCGATATCTCTAACAGCCGAACGCGCCGCAAATGTTCCAAATGTAACAATGTGTGCAGTGCGCGCTGCTCCATATTTTTCACCAACATATTTAATCACTTCATCACGTTTATCATCTGGAAAGTCTATATCAATATCTGGCATTGTTATTCTTTCAGTATTTAAGAAACGTTCGAAAAGTAAGCCATACTTCATTGGATCTATATCTGTTATTCCTAAAGAATAACTAACAAGCGATGCTGGAGCGGATCCTCTACCGGGACCTACAAAAATGTCATGCGTTTTAGCATATTTGACAAAATCCCAAACGATTAAAAAATAATCATCAAAACCCATTTTGTGAATAGTATCCAACTCATATGCTAAACGTCTTTGATATCGTTTATAATCGACGTTTTGACCTTTTATTCTTTTTGTTAATCCTTTTTGAGCAAGCATTTTTAAGTAATTAACTGCATCGAGGCCTTTTTCGTATTCAGGTAAATGATAACCACTAAAAGATAAAGTAACTTGACATAAGGTTGATGCCTTATTGGTATTATCTACTAATAAAGATGGTAAACCTTGACTTTCAATTGAAGGATCCTCTAAGTGATATTCCGCATCTTCCACATTTATTACTTTGTTTCTAATCGCATTTAAAACAGCATATGTTTTTTGATTTCTTTTTTCTAGGTAATATATGCTAGGAACATAAATTGGCGTATAGTTGTTATTTAAAGCAAAATCATACAGTTTAGAAAATGTTTGCTTTTCTTTTAAAGTTCTGTTAGATAGTCCTATAAAACAAAATGGGGTAATAATTTTAAATGTTTCAATAATGTTTTTAAACTTTTTAACATTATTTAAAAATAATTTTTGATAGCATTCACATGCACAAGGTAAACAAAGCATAATTCCCACTGCATGACTATCTAAATACTCATACGGCAACACGCCACTATGAAGTTTTGCATAACTAACTATTTTCATTAAATTTTGATAACCAAAATTATCCATCGCATATAACAATACTTGATAAGTTTCTTCATTAATTGTAACATTAACTTCACACCCTATTATGGGTTTAAGATAATTTTTAACGGCTGCTTCATAAAATTTAATTACGCCATGCATATTGCCAACATCCATAATCGCAAGCGATTGATAACCTAATGCTTTGGCTTTTTCCATTAATGGTGCGATACGACAAACGCTCTGCAGCATAGAATATTCAGTTTTTACATTCAAAGCTGTTAACAGCATCATACACCTCCATTAACAATATTTCTTCAGTTTATTATATCATTTTTTAATTTTTTTTTCAAGGTGAATATTAATTATTTAACTTTAACTTATCACAAGCAGTATCAACAAAGTCAGAATGTAATTGAATACTATTTTTTTATAAAAGAAAAGAGTTAGTTTTTAGTACATAACTAACTCTTTATAACGTATTAGCTTTTTACAACTATTCTTTTTTTAAAACTTTAGAAGACTCTCTTGTTGATTAATTTCATTTTCTAAAGGAGGCAAAATAATTATTTTAACATAAATAGTTACATCATCATAAATTGCTTCATTATTGTAAACTTCTCTATAATCCATATCATAATATAATTCAAACGTTTCGTATAAATCGCTAACAGGAACCATATCTTTGGTTATAACCGTCCCTTTAGTTACTTCTACTGTTTTTACTACTCCCATAACCTTAAAATTAATGTCAACTTTGTCGTCGTCAACATTCTTATCAGTACACCCTATTAAACTTATACTAAAAAATAATAGTATTATCGCTTTTGTAACTTTATGCATTTGTACTCCCCTTTAACTAGTCTTTTCAATTTTATTTTACCACAGTTTTATTAAAAGTGTTAGTTTTTTTTATATTTTTACTTTTTTTGCCTTTAATTTTTTTATGATATATCTAACAATTATGGTAGAGGCTATTATGCTAGATGATATTATAAAAACAATGATAATCGTTTTATAATCTAATTTATATTCATATTTAGAAGTTACATTTAAATCACCTATTTCGATATTGGTTTTCTTAATACTATGGTTTCCAGCATCGATACATAACTCCATACTAAATTCTTCATCAGATACTTTTTTATATTTTGTTGTAATAAAATCTTTGATTTCTCTATTAAAATCACCTTCATAGGTAAATATCGGTACTCTTTTTAGTTCTAAATTATCATCTTCATAACATATGTATCCTACATATTTATATGAACCTTTTTTGGTTTTGATGGAAAGATTCTTTAAATATGAGCGATAATTACTGATAACCTCATCTGCTTTAATTAATTCTATCTCATAAAATTTTATTGTTAAATCCGGATCACTAATATTAATGTTCAAAAAAAGATCATCACTCTTTTGTTCTACAACATCTATTTTAGGCATTTCTTTTTTTCTTCTAACACTTATTACCTGATCAACATCATAAGTTGTTTTAGGAGTTACAATTTGGGATATTTTAAGAACTTTAGTTGCTTTACTTAACAGGGGGTATGTCACGATGATGTTATCATCTTTTTTCTTTAAGGGGTACTCTTCATCATTTATTATTACATAACTATTTTCTAGTTCTTCTATTGTTAAATTTAAATCAAAGAGGATCTCGCATTCTTTTTTGGAATTTTTATACGCCGCATCTATTACTTCTATCTCTTTATCACCCAAGTAGTTATTGACCAAAGTGAAATTGATAGTCACACTTTCCCCAAGATTATTAACTAAAATTAAACGATGCTCACCTTCTTCTTTTATGGTATGGCCATTTAAAATTTTTACTCCATCTAATTCCGCTTTTCCTAAAAACTTGAGCGTAATACCTGTTTCGTATATACCATTATTACGGATATTACAAGATGTTTTAATTAAAAGGTCATCTTCAAAATTAAATTTATTATCACCATCTTTATCTAAGATAATGTCAAACGTTAAATGATACTTACCACTTATTTGTTTTATTAAATAAGGATCTATTTCTCGCACCATTAATTTTACATCATAAAAATATGAAGATATCTTATAATAAGGCGTATTGTTTAAATCTTTAGTAAAATCGAGCCCTATAGTTTCAAGATCTAATACTAATGGCATACAAATATCAAAATGATATTCCGTAATTAAATCTTTGTATAAAATGCCTTTATTAAGATAGATAAATGAAAAGTTAGTTTCAGTATTTTGAATATAGTAGCACGTTATATTATCCTTTTCCACAAGGGGTATTTTTGTAGTATTTCCATTTTCATTAAACACACCACTAATCCTTACTATTTTTTCATTTAAGATGTCTTCTTCAAGCGCCATCAGTTTTCCTATCATCGTTAAGATATATTTTGTTTGTGGTAACTCTTTTTGATAAACAAATTTGTGATCAGTATAACGATATAAATATTCTTCATTATTTAATAAATTTTTTGGTGTTACAATTAAATATAAACTTTTAGTATTTGTAATAAAACGGGCTTCTTCATTTTTTTCACAATGATTATAAAAACTAAATTCACTAAATGCCCCCATGACACTCATCTTACAAGTAAAAGCTTTTATTTCATTAACAGAACCAACATTTTTATAAAATTCCCCTTTGGTATGAGCATCTTTTACACCTGTGAGATACAATTCATCTTCAAAAACTATAGCTGAAGTAAATGATTCATATTCTGTTCCATAAAGACAATACACGGAAAAAGTGTTATTATCATTTAGTTTTTTTATGACAGCATCTTCATTTTCTTCTCCTCCTACAAAAAGAGCATCTTTGTACCATATCAAAAACTTTGCATTAAAGTCTAGTTCAATTTGTTGTTCTTTATAGTTAAATGTGTTAAATATTAGTAGTTTTTTTACGGGTTCATCGTTTTCATTTTTTAACTCTCCTAATATGTAAACTAACTCATCCTTAAAAGCGTGTGATAAATATGTACATTCGATATTATAAATTCGCTGTTCTTCTTCATATAGCACCATATCATCATAAACTTTACCTAGTATGTATTGTTCTTTAACGCCATAAATTTTTTCTAAGTGTTCTTCGTGAAGTAATACTTCTTCTTCACAAGATATTTTAGATGAATATTCTTTAGTGGTACTAGCATTTACAAGTTTTAGACCTTTACTGAATATTAATACTAATAGAAGTATACTAAAAATTATTTTAAATTTTGATTTTATTTTTTTCATCACTTTGTGTAATCCTTTCTAAATGCGATTATTATACTTAATACTAAAACCCCCAATGGTACGACATATAACCATGTTAACTTATGAGACCGGGTATTTTTTTGATTTTGTAAAGTACAATTGGCTTTTATGATGTCGCGAGTTTCAGCGTTTTCTATCACTTTTGCATCTACTTTGTTTTTTGGGGTAGTTTCATCCTTATTAATTGGTACAGCAAGTGATAAAACTTTAAACTTAGCTTCACTAATTAATCCTTTATGACCTTTTAAAGTAATGGTGTACTCCCCTTCTTCAGTTATTCGATGTCCCTGTTCAATTTTCATGTTATTAAGTAATGCTTCGCCATTGAAAAATAGCTGTAAATTTAAATCATACTCTTCACCATCCTTAATGCCAAATTGTGGTAAAATAAGCGTTGCTTTTTCGGTAATATAAAAAAATTTAGGTTCGCTATTATTTTCCTGATAGATGTATGCCGCAAAATATTCACCAAATAATTTTTCATTTACTTCTTCACCAAAAAGTTTTGATGGGGTAGTTTTTTCATCATTAATCCAAATATCACCACTTGGTTTTTTTAACAAAGTTTTTACATAATCAAGTCCAATATTATTAGACGTAACTACTTTAAATACTTGATTTGATTTAAGGGATGCAAACGCCACCTCCGTCACTCCACTAACCACATCTGTTTGATAATTTATATTTACCGCTAATCCTTTTATGCTTCGTTGTTCTAAATAATAACTAGAATGAGCATTATCCATTACAAGATAAGTGATTTCTTCTAGTTCATTTATTCTAAAATCTACAGCCTTAGTATCTTTAACCGCATATACATCTTTTTTCTTAAGTGTACAATCGTTTAGTACCTCATATAGTGTTTGCGTACGTTGCTGCATTTTATAGTCATATGCTTCTAATAACAAATATAATTTTTCATTAAAGACAGCCATTTTAAGATCTTTCGCATATAAAAAACCTTTATAATCCTTTTTATCAATCAAATTTCCAAAATAATCAATTTTAAGCATACTATATTCATATTGATCTATTTTCATTAAACAATACAAATAATTATCATAATTAATTATTTTTACTATTTCTTCATCCTTAGTTAATTTAAAATCGTTATCAAAAGTTTTAATTGTCTGAATTTCAAATGTGTCTGGATTAACTAAAATAATAATCGGATCTTTAGTAGTTCTTTTGGTATTTTCAAAAATACCTGTTGTAGATTTGGTATAACCGCCAAAATAATAATAGTTATGAGCTTTACAAATTGTATTAAATCTTTCTTCTTTATCACCATCTAATTCTCTCATAAAATATTTCTTACTCTCGAACTCTTTATATGGTATAGCTCCAAACACGGCTTCTTCATTGCTATTTAAGCTATTTCCCACAGAACCACAATACAAAACTACGTTATTGTCTTTATCAATCAAAATATCCTTAAAGTCTTGTTTTGTGCTAGTATAAAGTATATAATAATCGGTGTTTTGGTTATTTTTAACCCCTTTAATAGCTGTTGATATTTTGGTTACACCATCATTACTATAATATTTATCGTATAAAACATATACCGTATCTTCAGTTTCATATGTACTTTTAATAACCGCATTATCAGCTTTACCTGTAGTCACTTCTGTTGATGACTTATTACTACAAAAGTAATCATCTTCTTCTTTAACAATGATTTTCTTAATATAAGTTATACCTTGCTTCATGCATTTGATGAGATAATCTCCTGTTTTGTTAGTATCAATATTAGTTTCAATGATTTCATAACCATTAGTTTCTAAATAACTAATGATGTTAACTTTCTTATCAATAACAATAACATCATCGTTTATTGCATCTAAAGCATATACTTTAGGAAAAATACCTCTAAGTGATTGTTTTAGAAATAGCACCATCACCATTATAAAAATTAATTTTTTAAGTATTCTCTTCATTTTTTACTCCTTTCACATTTATATTACGTTTGACTGTTTTATTTACTTTTTTTAAAAGATGCTAAAAAAGGCCTTTAATCATAAGATTAAAGACCTTTTAAAATTATTTTTATTAAAATGTTAGACCATCTTTTAAACGCACTACTTCACGAGCTATTACAAGTTCTTCGTTAGTAGGAACAACTAATACTTTAATTTTTGATGTTGGTTTAGATATACATGCAAGTTCTCCACGTACTTGATTCTTTTCAAGATCAATTTCTACACCAAGTGCTTCTTCTAAACGCTTGCAGACAGCAGCACGTGTTTCTGGAGATTTTTCGCCAATACCAGCTGTAAATACTATTGCATCTACCCCGCCCATATAAACGAAATAACTACCAATATAATCGGCAATACGTTTTTCTTGCATTCTTAAAACTAAATCAGCGTGATAATCACCTTCTCTTTGAAGTTTATGAACATCGCGAGCATCTGATTTTCCTGTTAATCCGTAATAGCCTGACTTTTTGTTAAGGATTTCGATTAAATCATGAAGTCCAATATTTTCTTTTTCGGAAATATATCCTAAAACAGCTGGATCAATACTACCACTTCTTGAACCCATAACGATTCCATCAAGTGGTGTAAAGCCCATTGATGTATCGACACACTTACCATATTTTACAGCACATAAACTACCACCATTGCCGATGTGCGCTGTTATTAAACGAAGTTCTTCTACAGGTTTTCCTAAAAATTGCGCAGCTTTTTGGGAAACATATTGGTGACTAATTCCATGAAAACCATACTTACGAACTTTATGCTTTGTATACCATTCAAGTGGTACTGCATACATGTAAGCTTCATCCGCCATCGTTTGATGGAAAGCCGTATCAAACACAACTACTTGGAAAGCGTCAGGAAGAGCGGCTTTAAATCCTTCGATTCCCATTAAGTGAGCACGGCCATGAAGCGGTGCTAAATCAACTACGCTTTTTAATTCCTCAATAACACTAGGTGTAACTTCACGTGATGATGTAAAATTAACACCACCATGAACGATTCGGTGACCAATTCCCGCAATTTCACTTAAAGAAGAAACGATATGATGATTAATTAAAATACTCATTAATTCTTCTACAGCTTTGGCATGGGTTGGAAGTGGAAGGTTTTTTTCAAATTTTTGGGTATTTCCATTTCCATCAGGTATTTTATAAGAAACAATTGGATTTTCAATTCCTATTCTTTCAAAATTACCTTCAATTAAAACAACTGGTTCATGTTTTTCATTTTTTGATTCAGGCATTTCAATCATTTGAAATTTTAATGATGAACTTCCCGCGTTAACTACCATTATTTTTTGCATTATTAATCCTCCAAATATGCTTTTATATTTTCAATTGTTTCTTTAAATTTATCTTTTTTAGCTATAGATGGCAACATAAATACGTTAGCCGCGAAGCTTGTTTTTGGACTTCTTATATTATTTCCATCACTTACTTTTTCTAGTATTAATATCATTTTAGGATCATTTAAGAAGAAATTATTAGGCAATACTACTAGTGCTTTAATATCTACATAAGGAGCTATTTTTTCTTTGAATACTTCACTACCATTTTTACTAAAGAAATTTGTATCAACAAGATAGAAAAAATAACTTCCTGTAGCAGCAATAGTTAAAAAATGATATATCAATAAATAAGGGAAGTAAGTAACCTCTTCTAAGAGTTTAATGTCTTTTACATCATACCCTGCTATATCTGATACCACTATTAGGGGTTTATCGTTTAATGCCGAAAAGTCTAATGCATCTTGATGATATATTGTGGCGTTTTTCATCATTAAGTTTGCTTTACTACAAGCGTATGTGGAAAGCAACTCATTATTTTCAATTCCCCATATTTCCGCATCATACTCGCTAAAATTATCAATTACAAAAGCAAGGTTTCCACTACCAAAATTAGGATCTAGCAATGTATACTTTTGTTTTTTATTCTTTAGCATTTTCTTTAACACTTCATCAATTAATGTTTGAAAAATTACACCTACCGCATCAGGGGTAATTAAGTCAAGGGGAAAATGAATTTGCTTAAACCCTTTTATTTCAAGGAACAGTAAAGCTTTTCTTAATTCTTCTTGATTAATTTTAATATTTTCTAATTTTTCAAAGCATTTGTATAATTTTTCTAACTCTTCTTTTTCAAGATCAAATAAGTGATGATTGTCAAGATGAAGAAAGATATCTATTACATCGGTTAAACACGTTAAATAATTAGCATTTTCAACTTCTTTTCGCTCATCATCCGTTTCTGATTTTAAAGCATTATAATAAACCATAACGGCTTCGTCAAGAATGTCTGAAAAGTTATTGATTACATCGTTATTAAGTTCCATAATCTACACCACTTATTTAATATGCATCGCTAGTGCGGTTGAGGCAACATAGGCACTAGACCAAGCCCACTGTAGATTATATCCTCCACACTCACCATCAATATCAATTATTTCTCCCGTTACATAAACCCCTTCTTGACTACGAAGTTCTAAAGTTTCCGGAATAATATCTTTAATATCAATTCCTCCAATAGTAACTTGTGCTCTATCAAATGAGTATGGTTCTTTAATTTCATATTCCATGTTTTTTATTTCAGATGCAATTCTTTGTAAATCTCTAAGCGTTAAATCAGAAATGTAACCATTTAAATCTATTTTGCAGCGCTTAAAGATATGTGTACCAAACATTTTATGGAATAGTCCTACAAAAAGTGTTTCATTTGGTTCATTTTTTAGTTTTCTAGTTCGTTCTTCTAAGAAGTGTAAAAGTTCTTCAGGACCAAACTCAGGCATCAAGTCAAAAACTAAATTGAAATTGCCACTTCCTTTTTTGTTTTTTTCATGAACGTACTTGCTGATGGCTTCCATAACGACGATGCCTGATAGGCCATCCATTTTAAATTGTACTTCACCAGGCTTTTCAAAATAGACATTTTTATTCTTTTTGCCAACAAGTTTTAAGACACCTTTTTGTCTTACACCATCTAACCCTTTTATTTGAGCGCTGTCAACCCTAGCGCCAACTAGACCAGGATGTAAATCCGTAATGTGCGCTTTAAGAGATTTCGCTAAAATATAACCACTTCCATTTGAACCCAAAACTTGTTGAGCTTTACCACCAGCGGCTAAAATTACGTAATCACAATTAAGACGTAGCCCCCTTGTTGACTCAACGATAAAGCGATTTCCTGTTTTGGTAATTTTTTTAACATCAAAATTGCATTTTTCAATAATTCCTTGACGCTTACATTCTAAGCGTAAAACATCTAAAAGTGAGCTTGCCATTTCCGATGCGGGATATACTCGACCCTCAGCATCGATTCTTTCTAAAAGCCCTAATTCTTTAAAATAAGCTATCGTACTACTTGCATCAAATTTTTTAATGACACTTTTTACGAAAGCAGGATTATTATATTTGTTTTCACTAAGTAACATATTTGTGAAATTACAACGCCCATTCCCTGTGGCGAGAATTTTTTTACCGACACGTTCTAGGCGTTCAACAACTGTTACAGTGACATTTTCTTGTAAGATCTTTTTCAAGTTTATGGCGCTAAATAATCCGCTAGCTCCACCACCTATTACTACTACTTCTTTCATCTTTCACCTCAATAAAAAAAGAATCCGCATTTTACTTATCTATTATACCATAAAAGACAATTTTTGTTGTGAAATATATTCTATTTTTTATCAATATAAAAACCATCGTGAAAAGTAATGCTATTCACAATGGTTATTTTCTTTATTTATCTAGATTTGCTTTATCCATTCTCTTTATTATGCCATTTATAATATTGTAGCCATCATCTATCAATTTCTCATAAAGATGAGAATTTTCATCTAAATGTAATAATTTCACATCATCATTACTAAATACTAAAAAAGCAACAGGCGTGATACTCATAATCCCACCGGTAGCTCCCCCAAAAGGATATGGATCTTTTTCATTTGCTTTGTGATATTTTTGATCCATTCCTCCGCTTGCAAAACTACACTTTACTTTAGCAACTGGTACAACCATTTTATTATCAAGTATTAGAGGATCCCCTATAACAACATTAACATTAGCGATGTCGTTGATCCCCGCAAGCGATACATTAAGTAAATCGACAATTTGATTGTTCATCATTCTTTTTATTCTCCTTTATTATTTTTAATAAATCAAAAACTGTATCAATGTTTTTAAACGTAACAAATAAAAGTTTACCTATCGTGATATCAAATAATAAATCAAATTTAATTGTTGATATTTTATCATAATCTATTGTAACTTGATAATATTCATCACTACTCGCAGTAAGAAACAAATTATCAAGAAGATACTTTAAATATATATTAATATACCAACCAAATAAAATAAAACTAGCATTCCCATTATGTAATTTAACACAAGGGGTTAAGGTCACTTTTCTTAAATTAAAGTGATGTAAGATATCTAAAAGATGAGCTTTTTCAACTTTCAAAAAAGTCGTATTTCGCCGCATTTTGATATATGAAGTAATAGGATTTTCTAAGAAATCATCGAGTGTTTTAAAAATGTTTCGCGATACTTCTTTTTGACTTGTAATATTAAAGTATTGAAAAAAACCTATTTTTATTTGAATGAGGTAATCGTTATTTATTAACAATCTTAACTTAATACGTAAACTTAAAAGTATTTTTGTAAAAACTATAATACTAAAAATAGTTAGACTTATAATTAAAAATTTTGTTTTCATCTTTCATATTGTTTTCTAAAAAATAGTAATTTATACAATCTATTTGAGAAAATATTGAAATAATGGTAAAATACTAATGGTGAATATTATGAAAAACAAATTAGCGATTAAACTCATTAAAAAATACCAAGAAAGTAAAGATTTCTTTGGAAGAGGTCATTGTCATTTTTATCCTAGTTGTTCTAATTATGCAATTGAATGCTATCAAAAATTTAATTTTTTTTATGCATCACTCTTGACCCTTTTTAGAATCATCCGATGTACTCCCTTCAGCAAGAGAAAATACGATCCCGTACCCCTTTCCAAAAAGGAAAAACAACAAAAACGTATCATTGATTTGTTTTGTAATAAATATTCAAAACCTTTTTATTTAAATCTTTTAAAAGCCAAAGATGCAAAAGAACTTGAAGCGTTAGTAGACGAATATATATACCCTAATATTGTAAATGCTAATACTTTAACCTCTACTAGTGATAGCTATTTTAAAATGTTATCTTCTAAATTTGTTCTAGTAGGTGGCTCTACAAATAACACACCAGAATTATCAATATTTTCCCAAGAAAATAAAAAAGATTTGGTGTGTGATATTAAAAATCTTTCAGAAAACGATATTTTAAAACTTGCTGATTTAGCCGTTTATAATTTTAAAGATGGTTATAATGAAGAATTAGAACATTCTTATTACGTAAAAAAAATTAGTGATTTTTCTTATGAAGAACTATTCTCCAAATATCTTTTGTTACCCAAAAAAGGGCTAATCGCTGCTTGTGAAAATGTCCCAACAGAATTTATAAATTTTATTAAAAACCAAAATATTAAAGTTTATAATGTAGATACCAAATTAAAAGAAAAAGACCTAATGAATATTCCACATAATGAATTAACATTAGTTATTATTCCTCATAAAGATTTTTTAAATTTAACGAGCTTTTACAGTTTTGATTTAATAATTAATTTTTACGAAGAAGAAAAAGACTACAGCCACTTCGCTGATTATAATTTTAAAATTTAATTTTTAAGGAGCACATATGAATAAAAGATCCAAAATTTCAAGAAGCATTTTAATTTTTTGAACTATTCTAATTGGCTTTACCGCAGTTATGGGCGCTTGCATGATGTTTTTTGATAAAATGGGTACTAGTACTGGCATGGATGTATTACTCGATGGCATGCAAGTTTTACCTCTAGCAGACATTTTATTTAAGAATTTAATTTTCCCAGGAATCGCACTTTTATTAATCAATGGTATTCCTAACCTTATCGCTACCTTCCTTCTTTTTAAAAAAGTTAAAGGAGGACCTATTCTAGGAATAGTTTTAGGAATTACTTTAATGCTTTGGATAACTCTTCAATTTTTTATATATGAAACAAATCCTCTTTCTATAATTTACTTTATAATAGGATTTTTGGAACTTATTACAGGTATTTTTTGTTATGTAGGATTTAGCCAAAGTATTTTTTATTTTAACATAGATGATTACCAAAACATTGGAACTAATAATGATTTGCTTGTTGTATACTTTTCGCGTATGGGATACACAAAAAAAATTGCTTATGAAATAGCGAATAATACTGGAGCTGATATTTTAGAAATTAAAGCCAAAGAAAGAATTACGGGAAACCTCGGTTTTTGGTGGTGTGGGCGTTTTGGAATGCATAAATGGGGAATGCCGATTGAAGAAATGCAAATTGACTTTAGCAAGTATACTTCTGTTACCATTTGTAGCCCTATTTGGGTATTTAATATTTGTGCTCCTATCCGCGAATTTTGTAAAATAAATGCTGGTAAAATTAAAAATGTTAACTATGTTGTAAATCATTTTATGAATTGTAAATTTGAAAAAACAAAAGTTGAAATGGATACTTTATTAAAAACTAAGCATAATTCCTTTAGATCATTTTCATGTCACTACGGAAAAACGAAAGAATTAAAATAATACTTAATAAATATGAAAAACGGTAATAACTAGCTACTTCCCAGTTATTACCGCTTTTTATTTTTTATTTATCTAAACTGATGTTTATAGAGATCTGCATATATTCCATTTTTATCTAAAAGTTCTTGATGCTTTCCTTTTTCAACAACCCCCTCATCTGTCAATACTACTATTTCATCAGCATTTTTAACAGTTGAAAGGCGGTGTGCTACAACAATAGTTGTTCTACCTTTACTTAACGTTTCTAACGCATTTTGAATTTGAATTTCCGTTATATTATCAAGAGCTGATGTTGCTTCATCAAGAATTAAAATAGGAGGATTTTTCAAAAAAGCTCTCGCAATAGAAATTCGTTGTTTTTGACCTCCCGATAGTTTTACGCCTCTTTCACCAACATAGGTATCATAGCCATCTTCAAGTGTTTCAATAAATTCGTGAATATTCGCCATTTTACACGCTTCTATTATCTGTTCATCTGTCGCGTCAAAATCACCATAACGTACATTGTCACGAATTGTTCCACCAAAGAGAAATACCTCTTGTGAAACAATTCCAATTTGTCTACGAAGGGAATTTAACGTGTAATCGCAAATATCGACACCATCTATTGCGATTTTACCGCTATTAATTTTGTAGAATCGTGGCAATAAATGACAAATGGTAGTTTTGCCTCCACCACTTGGCCCAACTAGAGCGATTGAAGAACCTACCGGAAGCTCTAGACTAAAATCGTGTAAAACTTCGGTTACTTCATCTTCAAGACTATTTTCTTTATAACTAAAATTAACATGATCGAAAGTAATAGATGATTTAATCTCCTTTAATTCTATTTTGCCGTCATCTTCTTCTTTTTTGGTATTTATTATTTCCGTGAAACGCGCGAAACCAGTAAAGCCGGCTTGAATGCTTTCATATATTGCGACAATAGTACGGATTGGACTAATGATGATTGTAACATACAAAATATAGGCAACATATTGATCAATTAGAATCATTCCTTTTGTACAAAATAAACCACCGACAAAAAGAGCTACTAAATAAAGAAAGTCAGTAAAAAACTGCATACCACTACCAAAAATACCCATTTGCTTATACGCTTCACTCCGGGCTTTTTGAAATTCTTTATTTGATTTTTCGAATTCAGCTATTTCATGATTTCTCGCCGTATATGCTTTGGCCACTCTTATACCTGAAATACTACTTTCTACTTGGGAATTGATTCTTCCTGTTTCTTCACGCATTTTCTTAAATGCTTTTCTCATACCTTTACGCGTAATAACGGCATAACCAGTAATGAATGGAACTACACCAAAAACAATTAAGGAAAGACGCCAATCAACTTTTAAAGCCATTAAAACACAGGCTCCAATTAAAGTTATTGTCGATAGTATTATATCTTCAGGTCCATGATGGGCTAATTCTGATATATCCATTAAGTCATTAATAATTCTAGACATAATATTTCCTGTTTTGTTTTCATCAAAATAGGAAAAAGGCAAATCCTCTAGATGAGCAAAGAGTTCTTTACGCATATCTCCTTGAATTTTTACACCTAAGATATGTCCCCAGTACTGAATTATAAAAGTTAGGATTGCTTTTAGAATATATATTAAAAGCAAGGCAAAAGAAATAATTATGACCATACGAAAATTATTTTCTGGCACATATTTTTTTAAAATATCTTGAGCCAAATAGGGATATCCTAAATTACATGCAGCTACTAATACGGCACAAAATAAATCAAAGAAAAACAATCCTAAGTATGGCTTATAATATGATGCAAATTTTTTTATCATAATTTTCTCCTTTTTTCGTAAACTATTACTTATTTTACCATATCATACGTTTTCCTTCAACCGAAATGGCAAAAAGAAAGAGACATAAAAATTAATTTTTATGTCTCTTTAAATTTATTTTTATTATTTTATTACTAATATATCACTTTTTCTCGCGCCATTAATTTCGTATGTATATTCTACTTCGCCATTTTTTTCAACGCATGTTAAATTACAATATTCTTTAGCAAACTTAATTGCGGCAGCTCTTGCAAGATGACGCTGATCTGTGAATTTACCTGTAGTTATATTGATATAAGCTTCATTTATTGCTTGATATGGATCAAGAGGGTTATAATTTTCACGACTAAAGTAAATATATGTATTTTCACCTGATATAGTACTTTCATTTAGGTCATAGAAATATACATCTACAGAGGTATGAAACTTTGTCTCATCAATTATATAAGTAAATTCTACATAATTAGTTTTGAGGACTGCAGTTAATTTACCTGCATTAATTAAAGCTATAACCTCATCACCAAAGATTTCTGCTTCTGTGCCATCGAAATAACGTACTGATAGCGTAGTATTTTCTAAGGCTTTATCTAAAGTTTCATCTTTACCATTCTGTAAAACAATTATGCTGCAAGGAGCCTCGACACTAGCAACGTTTTTAGATTCTGCTTCATCGTAGAAAATAACATTAGTGTATTCATCACTAAAAGTAACATTTCCAGCCGCAAATGCTATTAATACCTTTTTTTGAGCAGCATCTGGAGTAATAGTTAAAAGACCACTTTCAACGATACTTTTTAGGGTGTCAAAATTATAAGTTGAAGCATTAAAGTACTCACCATCTTTTTGACAAGTTAATGTCAAACCATCCATTTTACTAAGAATATAATCTGTTTGATCTACACCTTTTTTAACAAATAAGGTTTCATTAAATGAGTAATATATAGTAAAACTTTCCGGTTTTATTTCTTCTAATGTAAATGATCTAAGAACTTCTGTTCCTATTTTTACATCGACAGTAGTTGCAGTTTTTTGGATTGATCCAATTCTAGTAAATACATCAAGGGCATAATTTTCTTCGCAATAACCAATATTAGCATTTTCAACTTCTACCCTAGTAATAAGGAATCTCATAATTTCATCTTCTGTGAAATCATTAAAGAAACTAGGGATAAAGTCATTATTTATTTTGTAATTTATATTAACCATATCTTTAGTAACACTAAAGACTCCATCAATTTCACATTTTGCACTATCTACTGTGAAAACAAGCTTTCCTTCACTCGCTTTTATTTCACAGCCTACATTTTGAACTAACCATGCATAAGCATCTTCGCCGTTTAAATATTCTTTGTAATATTCAGTGCCATACTCAACGTTACCAACTTTTTTAAGAATTTCATCTACAGTATAACCTACAAAGAAATTATCTTTAATATAAATGCTTAATTCTGTTACTTTGTCGTATTCATCCTTATCAACAAGATTTAAATCAAAATTACTTTCAGTAATTTGGCCAGTTTCTTTATTAGTAAGTTTAAGTGTACAATTGTTTGTTCCAACCTTTAAATTACCCAAAATCAATTCTATATCGTATTGAAGATTCTTTTCTTTAAAGTATGCATCTAATTTTTTATAACTGCCACTATAGTAGTATTTATTACCATTTATGAAACTTACACTAACTCTAATTAACTCTTCGTAATCAGGATATCCAAAGTATGTATCATCAGTATAAACACCCAAATAAGTTACGTTCTTGCTTTCTAATTCTGATATAACTTGGATTTCGTGTGTCACCGTGTATTTGTCAACTGTAATAGTTATCGTTTGTTTTCCAGCTTTTGTTTTATCTAAGCCAGTTACGTTACTTTCTATAAAGTTTATATATTCAAAATTGTTGTAATTCCACTTATTATCAGTTAATAATGTTATACCATTATTTCTAGTTATTTTAAGCATTCCAGATACTTCTTGTTCACCATTTTGATATACATCGTTAATTGAATTAACTTCAACATCCGTTACTTCTGATTTGTCGTTATAAACTGTAAAATATTTTACTGCGATGTAATATTTAACACCATTTTCAAGACTAACAACTGCTATACCATTTTTTTCACCTACAGTAGCGTAATCAGGTTTAATGATTTGAATATCTTTCACTAATATTTCAACTTCTTTTACGCCATAAGTATTTTTGTTAATGAAACTAAATACGAAACTTTCATTTGTGTATTCTTTTATGTATAGTGTACCATCTAAATCATAAACAAAAACATCAGTTAATATAAATGGATTATCTGGTGACAAAGCATATTGAGGGTTTTCTTCTTTAACATAATAGAAAATATCGTTTGTGTGTTCACCTACGCGAATTGTAACTTTTTGTACACCACCTTTTGATAACTCATAACTAACAATATTTTCTTTTGTTAATTCTTTATTAAGTTCATCATAGTCGCCACTTTCTTTATTGTATGTGAGGTAATTAACTTTAACTTTAGCATTTAATGCGGCAATTAACGCTTCAAGTGAAGAATTTTGTTTTATGATTATTTCCTCTTCTACAGAAACTTGTAGCTTAGTTTCTAATGGTGTAGTTAGTACTTTTGTAAACTCTGTTGCGAGTTCTTTATATTGTAATGTACCTGAAGTATCTTTAATTTTTAAAATTTGTTCAATAAGAAGATCTGTATCAATATCGATAGAAACGCCTATCATGTTGATCGCTTTTTTAATCAAATCTTTAATTTCAAGTTGTTCTGAACTTGTTAATTTAGTGTAGGCACTTCCAATTAAATTACATGATTCTACAAGGTTTTTACCAAATTCTTCTAAAGCACTTTCCTCAGGTAAACCTGCAACTAGTGACATTATAACAGCTTTAAGAGCGTTAAAACTATCTAATGTAAGTGATGATAATAAGCTGCTTACAAACTTTAAAGTAGCTGGGAGATTACCTATTAAACTTATGTAACCCATTTTCGCAAGTTTAACTGGATTATCTTCTTCAACAGCCATCAATCTAACTACTAAAGCTACTATTTCATTAAGCATTTCTTTATTTAAAACATTACTTAATCTTGTAAGCACATTTCCTACTTGATTGATATTTTTAATATCACTTTCTTTTATTTCTAATTTACTTATGTCTTCAGTATTAGAAGCTAAATCAATAATTTCACCAATTGCGTTAAGTTCTGCTTCACTCATATTAGCGATTACTTTAAGAACAGTGAATAGCTTTTTAAATAAATCAACAAATTCATCTTGTGATAATAATGTTGATGAAGTCTCATTGAGTGTTTCAACTAATTTTTCATAATCAGCTGCATCTGCAGTACCTTTTAAAGAGCTTAATATTTCTTCTATCTCAGCTTTATCGATAGTAGAATTAACGTAATATGTGTGAACAATAATACCAAGTTGTTTTGATGTAATAATTCCATCGATGTCTTTAACTATTGTAAAACACGTTTTGCGATATCAGCAATTGCGTCTACAAGATTTTCTAGCTCTATATCTGTAATACGGCCAATAAACTTTTGTTTAATTAAATCGATTGTGGCACTAGCTTTTTCATCAGTAAGACCTGCTTTTTCCATACCTTCAATTATGTAATCAAAGATTTCTAGATTTTTTTCACTGTCAAGAATTTCAGCTAACGCTTTTTCATAGTTAATACCTTTATCATCACCGCTTTCAAAAACTGCTGCCATACTAGCTAAGCGGGCATGGTATTTTTCCTTATTTAAAGTTGTTTCAATAATTGGTGGTTCAGGTTCTTCACCTGCTTCTCTTGTTATAACAAGTTTCCAAACTATTTTCTTTAATAATTTATTTTTCTTATCAAGTCTAATTTTCAAATAGAATGTATTTTCACCTTCGCTAAGATCTAGCGTATTTAATTCATCTTTACATTCTTTATTTCCATAAACAACTGCTTTACCAGTTGATACTTTAATATTTGATGTATCAAATTTAGATATTTCGTTTTCAACGGTAAATGTTAATAATTTTTCCGCTTTTCTAATAACTACATCTTTTGCTCCCGCAACATCTGTAATGTCATACTTTTTATCATCATTACAACTAGCAAGCGAGAATCCTAAAATAAGGACCAATAAAAATAAAGTAAATTTTTTAATTTTATTCATCTTTCTTTTCTCCTTTTATTATGATATCTTAATTATATCATACTAATTTTGTTTTGTCTATTTATTTTGTATGAATATAACCTACTTTTTCAAGTAGGTTGTACTTGTTAGAATATTAATATTTATATTTTAAAAATAGTTCTGTCTTAAAACAGAACTATTTCATTATATAAAGAATACCAATACAACCTTTTCCACAATGTCCTGATACAACACATCCTGCTTCTGTCACATTTGTATTTTCAAATTGTGGTATCTCATCTTTTATTTTTTCTTCAATATATTTTCTACTTTCTTCAGCTTCACTATGTGTAATAAATAAGAATTCTTTATCAATATCATTTATCTTGCTTTGGAAATCTTCAATCATTATATTTAAACCTTTTTTCATTGGGCCAATCGCCTTTTTAGCCACAATCATTTTACCATTTTCGACTTTAATATATGGTTTAATACGAAGTGTACTACAAATGAAATAACTCATTCCACTACAACGTCCTCCTTTATATAAATAATCAAGACGTTCTAGAACAAATTGTGCTCTTACCTTAGGAATTATTTCTTCCATTTTATCTTTGATTTCACTTGCAGACATGCCTTTATCACGATAAGTTGCAGCTTTAAGTAAAATTAGACCAATTCCTGTTGAAAGGTTTTGAGAATCAACTAAATATATATGTTCAGTATTTAATTCTGCTTTAGCTATATGAGCATTTTGAAAGGTACATGACATTGATGAAGAAATACCAGTGTAAATTATGTCACATCCTTCATCTAAGAATGGTTTGAAAAACTTGTAGAAATCATCAGGTGTAGTAGCTGAAGTTTTTGGGAAACCTTCTTTGGCTTCTATTTTCTCATATAATTCCTTTGTAGTTAATTCAAGAGAATCTTTGTAGGAATTATTACCTAAGTTTATATAGAGAGGCACTATTTTAATATCATACTTCTCAATCAACTCTTTAGATAAATCACAAGTACTATCACTTGTTATAATAACTTTTCTCATTTTATCATTTCCTTTTTTATTTTTTATATTTTCTAATAAAAGACTGAATCATCACGTCTCGTCCTTTATCATTTAAATGAATTCCATCTTCACATAATAATTCTGGAAAATCATTACGGATAAGAAATTCATTTCTTATATCGACAACATCAACACCCATACGATAACCGATTGATGCTATCACATTAGAATATAACTCTTGACGACGATATATGATGTCGACATCTCCTAAAAAATACATTACATTACTAACTGATGTAATGTTACGACAAATCCATTTAAAATACTTTTCAGCATTTATTGGCGGAAGTGTCATTAGTATAGGTTTTATTCCCCTTGACTTTAATGCTTCAATAATAGCGATTAAGTTTTGTTCGAAATCTTCAACAGGCGTTTTCGGTAAATACGCTTTCGATGCTACCTCGGCAACCGCAGACCAATCGTAATCACAATCATTTCCCCCATATTCAATTAAAGCATACTTGATATTAGGTTCTTTTTCTAGGACACTATCAATTACTTTTTTCCCTTTTGTAATAGTACAACCCATTTTGGCATAATTAATTATTTTTATATCTAACTCTTTTTCAATTTTTTCATAATTAATATCACTCGATATTCTGTATTTCATTTCATCATTTAAGATTATTCCTCTTAAAATTGAATCACCAAATATTACAGCTTTTGAATTCATACTTTAATTCCCCTCCTCGTATAATATAAATTGTTCATAATTATTTTAATTGATAATGAACTAATATCAATTTATTTCATATAGATTA
>URLJ01000005.1 GCA_900548675.1 uncultured Mollicutes bacterium | reverse complement strand
ACCACTTCCACGAAGCAACTTGTGGGCATGATGTAGTCAAAGACTCTGCTCCCCATACCTTTAATGATGGTGTTATCGTAAAAGAAGCAACCGAAACTGAAACTGGTATCAAACGATATAAATGTACAGTTTGTAGTTTTGAAAAAGAAGAGATTATTCCATTAGTACAAGATGAAGGTCTTCACATTAATGGTTATAATACTCAAAATGCGACAACAGGTTTTGCCCAATACAATGGTTTAGTGTTATATAAAAAAGGTGTGACACTTGGTTCATCACTATATTGGCATAAAGTCGCTATTACAGAACGTGATGGTAAATACTATGTATCTGCTGTAGCTCCTGAGAGTGTTGCAACACCAAGCAGTTATGATTACTTACTCCTTTCATGGAAAGATGATCAATCAGGAATGTATACAAAACTTGTTGATTATAATTTCCAAGTTGGTGATGAAGTTGTCTTCTCAGCAGATATCACTACCTTGGTAGCAGGTTCTGTTTCAATTAATGTTAAAAAGGTAACACTTGGTGATACATTTGGAATTAACTATGAATTAGGTTATGATGCATATAATACCAAGGATGACTTATACAAAGCATTTTATTCTGACTATTATTATTTCCTAATTGCTAATACTGATTGTGATATGAGTTCATATAACATTAATAATGTTGATGAATTCTTAAGCTTTTGTAAAGATTGGACTGCAAATGGCGGCAATGAAATGGCAGGTATCGGTAACGCTTTTGGTAAGTATTATTTAGCTGTCGATAAAGGTGGTACGTTTGAAACACAACCTACAACTCATTTCATAGGTTATTGTTATCAAAATAATAAATATCTTGATTTATTAGAATTCCTTGAAGTATTCTTTGCTTATTGGCGTACTGATGAAGGATATTCAAAATCAGATCCTTATGGAAATGATTTCTTCGCTAGCAGTTGGGCATCATTTGTTGATACATGTAAATATTTCTATTTTACATCAGCAACTTTAACTACTAAATATAAATGGTTTACAATTGAAAAGTCACCACGCGTTCACTACGCTCTTGATCATACTCCAAATGTTTTAGGAAGTGCTTTAGGTACTACTTATGCAAAAGGAACAATCGTGACACTTCCAAATGTAACTCGTTTAGGATATAGTTTCCTTGGATGGTTTGATAAAGATGGTAATAAAGTAGAAAAAGTAAGCACAGATGCTACTGTTTACGCAAAATTTGAAAGATTGATATATCAAGTTACATATAAAGATGGTAGTAAAGAACTTAAAGAAGAAACTGTAAAACATGGTTTAAGAACTACCGCACCAAGCACTCCTTCAAAACTTGGCTATACATTTGTAGGATGGGTAAATAATGCATTTGAAGAATATGATTTGTTGAATGGTGTAACATCTGATATGACGCTTTATGCTAAATGGGAAAAAGATGCTACAACTATTGGAACTTTAACAGTAAATGCATATAACACGCAAGGTGCAACAACTGGCTTTGCTCAATATGAAGGTTTAGAATTATTTAAATCAGGAATACAACTAGGATCTTCCCTATATTGGTATAAGGTAGCTATCGTAGAAGTAGATGGCCAGTATGTCATTAAAGAAATTGCTGCAAGCGGAGTAGCTTTGAGTTCAAGTTACGATTATGTTTTATTAGCATATAGTGGTGATACTACTAATACATATAGTGAGTTAGTGAATCTAGGATTAGTGCTTGGTGATGTTGTAACATTTGGTGCTGATTTAGATACACTTGCTAATGGTTCAGTTAATGTAACAGTTTTATTTAGTAAAATGGTTGAAAAAGTGTATACTTTAATTCTTGAAGCAGATGGCGCTGATGAATTTACATATAATCAATTCTTTACTATAGACGATATAATTACATTACCAGTTATAACAAAATCAGGATATGTATTTAAAGGATGGTATACATCACCAGACTTTACGGGTGAAAAACTTACAGTTCTTAATGGTTCTATCGCTAGGGATATTACATTATATGCTAAATGGGGAACTGTTGAAATTAATAATGTTTTAGACTTCGTTAGTGATACTGTTACATCATATACTATTGATGAGTTGCCATCATCTTACGAAGGGGCAACCCTTGAATGGAGCAGTAGTAATGAACATTTATATGTCATCCAAAATAATATGGGATATACATTACGCCGTTATCAAACTCATAAAGCCCAAATAGTAAATGTTAATGTAAAAGTTACTAAAGATGGCGTAACAAAAGAATACAATAAAGATATTACAATTAATCCTGTTCTTTTTGATGAAATGGAACATCCAAAAGCTGTATACTTCGCTGTAGGTTCAGCAAGTAGCTACATGAAGTGGAGTACACGTTATAATAACGATAAAGAACTATTCTCAACATTGTTTAAAGAGAATATGGATATGGTTTATTATGCTTTCGCAATTCCACAAGAAGATGGAACATTGACTATCAATACATCACTAATCGAAAAAGTAATGGAATTAAAGAATTATGGTATAAGAGTAAATATCGTTATCGATGGAGCTAATAGAGCACCGCTTCAAGCAATGGTTAAACTTTGTAATAACGATGCAACACGCGCTACATTTGTAAATAATATTATCAATATTGTTACACAATATAATTTTGATGGTATCGATGTCGATTGGGAATTCCCAGGTATTCTATCTGGTAATGCTGGTTATGGTGATTATACAACAGCTGTTGATAGAACTAATCTCAATAAATTACTTAGAGATTTACGTAGTAAACTAGATAGTATCCAAGATGCTGGTGGAAGTAAATATATCTTGTCTGTCGCAACACCTCCAACTTATTGGGGTACAGACCGTTTTGACTACGATGGTAGATATTCAAATGGTGTAGGTGGAATTAATCATTATTGTGATTATGTTAATATGATGAGTTATGACTTAAATAAATCTTCAACAACAAGTCACGTTGCCCATGTTTATTCTCCTTCTAATAGTTATAGTTATAAATTCTCATGTGATTATGGAGTAACTTATTACACTAGGTTAGGTCTTTCTAAAAATAAAATAATATTAGGGGCAGCCGCCTATGGAAAAGCTTATAATATAACAGGAACTGTTAATGAAAAAGCTAAGTATCCTGCTCTTGGTGTTACTGGTACTTTAGGTCAAGTATCTGGATATAATCTTCCAGGACAAAGCATAACATGGAATTCTGGTACAATATATTACACTGGTATAAAAACACTAATGGATAGTGGTAATTTTGTACAATATGATGAATACAATAATGATAATAAATTTGTTGGATCATATTTATATAGCTCAAAAGATAAAGTCTTTATTACCTTTGATAGTGAACTTGCAATTAAAGAAAAATGCAAATACGCTTCATCTAACCCTGGTATGGGTATAATGGTATGGGCATATGGAGAAGATGCAACTGATACTATTGTGAATACAATTTGTAACAATTTGTAGAATAAAATAAAAAAGGAGCAACCCCTAAATTTAAGAGGGTTAAACAGCTCCTTTTTTTTATGGCCTTAGATAAAAAAATATATATCAATACTTGAAAAAAATGGTAAGGTGTGATATAATAATAAATAATAGGAGGAAAATTTTATGCTACTACCTATCAACGGAAAACTTGTTATAAAGGAATATACCCCTAAAACAAATAACGGTATATATATGAATTTTAAAAACAACTATCAATACATGGTATCTGCAATATCAAAAGAAGAAAAAAACTTTAAAATTGGTGATGTAATAATTATTGAGGAGACTAAACTTTTGCAGGTTGACTATAATAATGAAACATACTATATTGCTGATACAAAAGATGTAGCAGCGAAGGTGGTTGAGGATGAGTAAAGAAATATTATTTTCCAAAGATGCTAGAATTAAAATGGCCAAGGGTGTCGATATTCTTTATAACGCAGTAAGAACAACATTAGGGCCAAAAGGAAGAAATGTTATCATTGAACAAGAATTTGGAACGCCACTTATTGTCAATGATGGAGCTGTAATCGCATCTAGCATCGAGTTAGCAGATCACTTTGAAAACTTGGGTGCGAGTATATTAATAGAAGCAGCCAACAAAACAAACGATTATGTAGGCGATGGAACAACCACAGCGATTATTTTAACTGCCGTTTTAATTAAAGAAGGTTTGAAGAAACTTGATGAAGGAGTTAATCCTGTTACGCTAAGAAAAGGATTGGAGTATTTACTTGAAAAAACGTTAACTAAAATAGATGCACTTAGTAAACCAATTTCTTCCCTAGATGATTTAGAAAAAATCGCAGTAATCTCATCAGCATCACCCGAAGTAGGTTCATTAATTAAAGAAGCTTATTTAGAAGTAGGGATAGATGGCGCTATAACCTTGGAAGAAACGAATGGCTTAGAAACTTTTTTAGATGTTGTTAAAGGTTATTCATACGACAAAGGTTATATGTCAAGTTATATGCAAACTGATAAAACCAAACAAATTGCTGTTTTAGATAACCCTTTAATATTAGTCACTAATCGTAAGATAAATACGATGAATGAGTTGGTTCCGTTTTTAGAAGAAGCAATTAAAACTGCCCGTCCTCTTTTTATTATCGCTGATGATGTTCATCAAGAAGTAATCTCCGCCCTTGTTGTTAATAAATTAAGGGGCGTCTTTAATTGCGTTGTTACAAAAGCCCCAGGATATCTTGAAAAACGTGATAATTATCTTCAAGATATTGCTTTTTTGACTAATGCTAAATTGATTGATGAAGCTCTCGATATGGAATTAGTAAATGCTACCAAAGATGTTTTAGGTAGTGCCAAAAAGATAATTTGCTCTAAAGATAAAACGACCATTATGGATGGTGAAAAAGAAGGTAAAGAAATTATTGAAAGAGTAAATATCTTGAAAGAAGATTTAACAAAACTCACAAGTGAATATGATAAAAACAACTTAAAAGAAAGAATAGGAAAACTTTTAGGTGGTGTTGCGATAATAAAAGTAGCAGGTGCGACGGAAACGGAATTAAAAGAGAAAAAACTCCGCATTGAAGATGCTTTGAATGCTACTAAAGCTGCAAGCATTGCTGGTATTATCGAAGGCGGTGGTAAGGTTTTCTATGAATTAGCTCAAACACTTGATTTGGAATTAAGTAACAAAATGTATCTTCCAGCGTTAGAAGCGTTTAGAGAAGCTTTAAAACAACCATTTTTACAAATAATCGAAAATGCTGGTTTAACCATTTCGGAAGTATCTAAACAAATTGATCCAAAACGTGGCATTTGGTATGATGCTGAAAATAATATATATACAAATCTTTTTACAGCGGGTGTAATCGACCCAACTAGTGTTGCTAAAAGCGCTCTAATGTGTGCTGTTAGCACAGCATCACTCTTTTTAACAACGGAGTGTGCAATAACTAGTTCTAAAAAAGAAAATCCACGAGATTTAGAAGAAAACATTTTCTAAAAAATTGATAGGAGATTTTGCATATGAACGAAGATTTACAAACAATTGTTGATTCTCAAGCAAAGGAAATTGCGGAATTAAAAAGTAAGCTTTCAAGTAATAATCAACATAATTTAAAAGATGAGATTGTTGCTTTTTATGAACGTAAATATCTTGAAATATTCGATGAAGTTTATACTAATCGTCTAGATATGATTGCATCTCAAATTCAAACGATAGAACAAGATATTGAAAAATATGCATTAGAAGAACAAAAATTAACCTTAGTAGAAGATGCCAATAAAGAAAATATCAAAAAGCAAGAAGAACTAGAAAAAGAACTTTCCACAAAATTTATAACTTTAGAAGAGACGCGGTTTTCATACGATAATAAAATAACAAAAATACAAAATGACGCAATTAAACTATATATGGTTTATAGTGATTATATTGAAAAATATCGTCAATTATTAACTGAGTATGAAATAGACGGAATTGATCAAGATACCTTTTTATTCAGTATATATGATATCGTCAAAGCAATTACTACAGAAGGGTATCTAATATCGATAAATCTTAAAGAAAAAGAAAATGAAGTATCACAAACTATAAAGAGTGAAGAAGAAGCTCTTTTTGTAATTCAAAAAGATATTGAAGGTTTAAAGTATGAAATTGAAAACTTAAAAAAAGCCATACAAGAAGTATCATATGAAGAAACCGAAAAAATCCGTGAAGAATTAACCTTAAATGAAAGTCGTAAAGCGGACTTTAAAAAAGAAATAGCTGATTTATATCAAAAGAAAAAGAATGCTCATTTAAAAATGATTGAAGACGAAGCAACACGATTCACTTTTTTAGGATATGACAGCGTTAGAATGTCCGAAGCATTTGAAGATCTTTTAGTAGTTTTTAAACAAGAATTATTAAGCATTGACACCGAAAGTAATAAAACTTATCAAAGAGAAAAACGAGAAAAAATGCTAAATGAAGAGTTGGAAAAACTGAAAAAAATAGATAATGAGCGTAGCGATTTAGAGTCCGAGTACAATTACTTAAAAAATATTTATGCAGATGTAATGAAGAAAATTAAGGAAATTGAAGAATATAATAGTCGTTTAATGAACGTCCTTTCATCTAAGGCAGAATATTTAAAATATTTAGAAATAAAGAAAGAGTATGAAAGTACTAAAGGCGAATTAGTCGCTAAGATAAAAGAACAAAATAAAAATTATACAATGCTTCAAGATAAAAGAAGAATAGCGGTGTGTGATCCTTTTTCTAAAACACCTCTTTCGGAAATAGATGAAGAAATTGTTGCGGCTAAAAAAGAATTAGACGAAACAGTTGCTTCATATAAAGAAAAAGAAAAAACGTATGATGATTTATCAAATAATCCGCTTAATGTTCGAATCTTAAATTTATTGAAACAAAAAGGAGAAAATGAGAAAAATTTAACACGTTTTTACATCCAGTTAAATGAATTGAAAGATATAATTGATAGTAAATATGATGAGATTAAAGTTTTAAAAGATCAATTAAAAGAATATCAACATGTTTCAATGCAACTTGAGGAACTAAAAAATGAAAATAACAATTAGTGAAGAACTAAAAAAAATTTTACCAGACTTCAGTATTATAGCTTATCAAATGACAGTCAACGTTACTAAAACAAAAGAAGTAGATGACCTTTTAGATGAGGTTATAAAAGAAGTTAACGCAAAATATACGATTGAAGAAGTAGTGAATATTCCTAAATTAAAAAAATCTCGCGATGCTTATAAAAAACTTGGGAAAGACCCAAGTAGATATCGACTCGCAACCGAGAGCTTGATAAGAAGAATTGCGAAGGGCTTAGGACTATACAGAATAAATGATACAGTTGATTTAGGAAACATTTTATCTGTTAAAACAATGCGAAGCGTTTGTGTTGTGGATATGGATAAGATTGTTGGTGATATATATATTAGAATTGGAAATGAAAGTGATGAGTATTATGGTATTAATAGAGGTCACATTAATGTTGATAAAATACCGGTATATACTGATGACTTATCACCTTTTGGTACACCAACTAGTGACACAGATAGAACAGCAATTACGGCTGATACAAAAAGAATACTAGTTATGTTAATATGTTTTGACAAAAGTGATCTTGAAAGTGATGAAGCGCTTTTGTTAGATTTATATAAGAAATATCAACATGCAGTAAACATTTTAAAAATAGAGGAAACATTATGAACGAAACATCAAATTTTATTAAAACAATAATGAAAAACGATTTAGAAAGTGGGGTTGTAGATCATATATTGACACGCTTTCCCCCAGAACCTAATGCTTATTTGCATATTGGTCACGCTCGTGCTATTATAACTAATTTTGAATTAGCCGCCGAATTTAATGGTAAAACTAATTTACGTTTTGATGACACTAATCCGGTTAAAGAAGACACAGAGTTTGTTGATGCTATTTTAAAAGATATTGAATGGCTTGGATATCATCCTAATATTGTAGTATATGGTTCAAGTTATTTTGATGCAACTTTTGAAAAAGCCGTTCTTTTAATAAAAAAAGGATTGGCTTTTGTTTGTGACCTATCTCAAGAGGAGCTAGCAGCTTATCGTGGTGATGCAGGTCATGCAGGAAAAGAGTCACCCTACCGCAATCGTTCCGTTGAAGAAAATTTAAAGTTGTTTTACGAAATGAAAGACGGAAAATATCAAAATGGTGAAAAAACATTAAGAGCTAAGATTGACATGTCATCACCTAACATTAATATGCGTGATCCAGTACTATATCGTATTATCCATATTAATCATCACCAAACAGGCAATAAATGGTGTATTTATCCAATGTATGATTTTGCTCACCCTCTTCAAGATTCTTTTGAAGGCATAACTCACTCTCTTTGTAGTCTTGAATATGAAGATCATCGCCCTCTATATGATTGGGTAATTAATAACTGTGATGTTGCTCATCATCCACATCAATATGAATTTGGACGTCTTGGTATAACTAATACAATTATGAGTAAAAGATACTTAAAACAATTAGTTGATGAAAAGCTTGTTACAGGTTATGATGATCCAAGAATGCCAACATTAGTAGGTTTAAAACGTCGTGGTTTCACGCCTAATGCCATTAAGAACTTTATCTTATCAACAGGACTTTCCAAAATTAATTCTACAATTGATTACGCTATGCTAGAGCATTTCTTAAGAGAAGATTTAAAACTAATTGCTACAAGACCGATGGCGATATTAAAACCTTTAAAAGTAGTTATAACAAACTATGAAGAAGGAAAAGTCGAAAAACTTCCAGCACTAAATAACATGGAAAATCCTGAACTTGGTTCACATGATATATATTTCTCAAAATATTTATATATAGAACAAGATGATTTCTTAGAAGAAAAACCAAACAAACATTGGAAACGTTTATCTGTAGGTGAAGAAGTACGCTTAATGAATGCCTACTTTATTAAATGCAATGAAGTAGTTAAAGATGAGAATGGAAAAATCACCGAAATACATTGCACATATGATCCGCTCACAAAAAGTGGGACAGGCTTTAAAGATCGTAAACCAAATGGAACAATTCACTTTGTTGAAGCTACAACGGCGTTAAATGCTACATTTAATTTATTTGAACCTTTAATTCTTGATTCAGTGGCTTCTACAGAAAACTTCAAAGAACGCATTAATCCTAATTCTTGGCTTAAATTAGAAGGATTTGTTGAACCATTCTTAAAAGATACTAAACCATTAGAAAAATATCAATTTGTCCGTAACGGTTATTTTACAACCGATTACGATTCAAAAGGAGATAAGCTGATTTTTAATCGTACTGTTAATTTAAAATCATCTTTTACATTATAATATGACAACACAAGATTACTTAAAAGATTTAAATAAAGAACAAAGAGAAGCAGTAGAATACGTTGAAGGGCCAATAATTGTTTTTGCGGGGGCGGGAACTGGTAAAACTAAAACCCTCACAACAAGAATTGCATATATGATTAATGATAAAAAAATAGCTCCTCATCATATTCTAGCTATCACATTTACTAAAAAAGCCAGCAATGAAATGCGCGAAAGAGTAAATAAGTTAACTGGTGATGTTGGAAATAAAGTTGCTATATCAACAATTCATGCTTTTTGTGCTAAAGTATTGAGATTTAATATTCAACATCTCGGTTATAAACAAAACTTTGAAATAATCGATGACGAAGAAGGTTTAAAAATAATAAGTGAGATATATAAAGAACATAATCTTGACCGCAAATACCTGACACCTAAAACGGCTTTAAACATGATTGGGGATTATAAAAATGGGATGGCAAAATTAGTTGGGGTTGCAGATAAAGTATATGAATTATATCAAGACTACTTGTTTAAGAATAATCTCGTTGATTTTGATGATTTACTTATTTTAACTAAAAAATTATTTGAAGAAAACGCTCATGTTTTAGAAGAATATCAATATCGTTATCAATACATTTTAGTTGATGAATTCCAAGATACTAATCATATTCAATATGATATTATCAAACTTTTAGCAGGCGAAAAACAAAATGTTTTCGTTGTTGGTGACGATGATCAAAGCATATATTCCTTTAGAGGTGCAAGTGTTGATAACATGTATCTTTTCATGGAAGAATATCATAATGTCAAAATAGTTAAATTAGTTCAAAACTATCGTTCAACCAATATTTTATTGAAGGGCTCAAATAGTCTAATTGCTTGTAATGAATGTCGTGAACCCAAAGAACTATATAGTGATGTCCCTGGAGACATCCATGATATTGTTATCAACGAATCATACTATTTTGAAGACGAAGCAAGATTTGTAAGTTCAGAAATTAAATCACTTCATAACAAAGGTTATAACTATAGTGATATTGCGGTACTTTATCGTAATAATGTAATAGCTAGAAATTTTGAACTTGCTTTCATTGAAAACCAAATACCATATGTTATTTATGGTGGAATATCTTATTTAAAACGTCGTGAAATTAAAGATGTAGTTAGTTACTTGCATTTTATTATCGATCATAATAATTTTCTTCATTTTAAACGAATAATTAATCAGCCATCAAGAGGAATTGGTGAAAAGACAATTCAAAAAGTAAAGATGTTGATGGATGAAGAAAATATATCACTTTTTGAAGCGATTGATAAAGTAAATGAAATTAACGCTTCTACAAAAACCCAAGCATTAATTGAATTCAAAAATTTAATAAATGATTTAACTGCTAAGATCAATGAAATGCCTTTAGGTGATTTCTTTGATGAATTGATAGACAAAACGGGTTACTTAGAAATGGTTAAGGCTGAAGATAATGTAGAAGTTAATCGTGAAGCTAACTTAAAAGAATTTAAATCAATCTTATTTAAAATTGAAAACAATTATGATGGCGAAAATAATATTAAGAAATTAGAACAAGGATTTGATGATATTATCCTTGATGAATCAATTGGCGTTAATACTGTAAAGGATAGTGTTGTACTTTCTACCATTCATTCCATCAAAGGATTAGAGTTCAAAGTAGTATTTGTTGTAGCGCTTGAAGAAGGAATCTTCCCTTCGATGCGTGACGAATCTGACATTGAAGAAGAGCGTCGTGTTGCATATGTTGCTTTCACAAGAGCTAAAGAAAAAGTATATCTTACTTGTGCAACAAGAAGATTAATATATGGACGTATCGTTAAAAATCATAAATCGCGTTTCCTTTCTGAATATCTTTTGCCAAAAGAATTAAGTGAAAAAAAGGAACCATCAGAAGAAAAAGCAGTTGATGATGGAATAATTAGAGTAGGAGATAAAGTATACCACAGCAATTTTGGTGAAGGCTTAGTTATTTCAAGCGATGATATGACGATTCAAATATTATTTGATAAAGATCATAGCTTACGAAAAATAATGAAAAATCACCCTGCGATAACAAAAGCGAGAGGATAGTGATATAGTGGAAAAGGACACCATAAAAGCGCGAATAGAATACTTAGTTAAAATTCTAAACCAGTATGGTTATGAGTACTATGTTTTAGATAATCCTACTGTAAGTGATGCTGAATATGATAGTTTAATAAAAGAACTTGAACGCCTTGAAAATGAATATCCCGATTTAGTTTTACCGAATAGTCCTACTAAAAATGTTGGTGCTTATTTAAAACTAGATTTAGATGAAATAGTTCATGAGGTTCCAATGATGTCTTTAGCTAATGCTTTTAGCTATGAAGAAATGTATGAATTTGATGAACGAATTAAAAAAGCGCTAAATACTGTTAGTAACATCGCTTATACTTGTGAACTAAAAATTGATGGAATAGCCTCAACCGCTCACTATGAAAATGGTCTTCTAGTTTTAGGAGCAACCCGTGGTAATGGTGTCGTCGGTGAAAACATTACTGCCAATATGCTTGAAATTAAAAGTTTGCCGAAAATACTACCTGATCATCAATCGATGGAAGTAAGGGGCGAAGTATATATGCGTAAAGACGTTTTTGAAAGTTTAAATGAAGAACGTCTTAAAAAAGGTGAGGTACTATTTGCTAATCCAAGAAATGCCGCGGGCGGGAGTCTTAGACAACTTGACGCAAAGATTACTAAAGAACGTCACCTAGATCAATTTGCTTATACACTTGTTAATCCTGAAAAATATAACGTAACAACCCAAGAAAATGTAATGAAATTCTTGTCCAAGATGGGCTTCAGTGTTAATCCTCACTATCGTTACTGTGCTTCCATCAAAGAAGTAATAGCTTATATTGAAGAATATGGCACGGTGCGTAAAACTTTGCCATATGAAACGGATGGGATTGTAATAAAGGTTAATGATTTAACCCTCTATGAAAAAATAGGATATACCCAAAAATTCCCTAAATGGGCTATCGCTTATAAATTTCCTGCAGAGGTCGCTACAACGAAACTTCGCGACATCATCTTTACTGTGGGAAGAACAGGCATAATTACCCCTAATGCGGTAATGGATCCCGTATTAATAGCTGGTACAACAGTATCTAGAGCGACACTTAATAATGAAGAATTCATTGTATCGAGAGATATTAGAATAGGCGATTATGTCAATATAAGAAAAGCAGGAGAAATAATTCCTGAAGTAATAGGTGTCGATATATCACGAAGAACAAATGATCTTGAACCTTTTAAGATGTTGAAAAATTGTCCAAAATGTGGCATGCCTTTAGTTAAAAAAGATAAAGATGCAGAACACTATTGTGTTAACCCTAATTGTGGTGGAAGAATTTTAGAACAATTGATACATTTTGCGAGTAGAGTAGCGATGGATATCGATTCCCTCGGTGAAAAACAAATTGAACAACTTTATCAATTTGGTTATATTTCCGATGTTGCAGATTTCTATTTATTAAAAAATTATTATTATGATTTGCTTTCAATCGAAAGAATTGGAACAAAAAAATTAGATAAAATTCTTGATAACATTGAAAAAAGTAAATCGCAAACATTAGATCGTTTTATTTTCGCCTTAGGAATTCGGTTCGTAGGTGCTAAATCAGCAAAACTCTTAGCTTCTAGATATCCTTCAATCGATGCTTTAAAGGAAGCAAAAAAAGAAGAACTTCTAGAAATTCCTGATATCGGTGAGGTAGTTGCCTCATCAATCATCGATTACTTTGATGATCCTAAAAATGAGGCATTACTAGATAAACTAAAAAAACTAGGGGTAAATCCATATAGCGAAATCGTAAAGACTGATGATGCTTCTTTAATCTTTAAAGGATTATCAATTGTCTTAACCGGAAAACTTACCAAATTTACAAGAGAAGAAGCAAGCGCCATTATTGAAGAAAATGGTGGAACTGCAGCAACTTCCGTCAGTAAAAAAACCGCCTTTGTTGTGGCAGGTCTTGATGCTGGTTCAAAACTTACTAAAGCTAAGGCATTGGGAATTGAAGTCATTGATGAAGAAGAATTTTTAAAACGTATCCCTCAAAAATAAATAACCTTTATGATTTGAGCTAAGGCCTCTAAAGTAATCTACTTTAGAGGCCTTTTTATATAACTTGGGGTTTTATAATTTCATTTCATATTTCATATGCATATATATATTAATAGGTGATTTAATTGATTTATATATCAAAATTTGGTGGGAGCATCTTATCTAATGAAGCTAGTTTTGACTACATAAGTGATTTTGTCTTAAACAATATAAATATGAAACATGTTATCGTCGTTTCTGCTTTCAAAAATAAAACAGATGACTATTTAAAAAAAATAGATTATCCTGATTTAAAAGATGCATTAGCAGTTTTAGGAGAATTAGAATCCGGAATTATGCTAACTTCTTATTTAAGAAACATGGGAATTAAGACCGCTTTTTTAAATGCTTACGAAATTCCCATTGTTACAAATGGAGTTTATGGCGATGCTGATATAGTATATATGGATTTTCATAAATTAGAAAAAATTTTGAAAAACGTAGATGTTTTAATTATTCCAGGTTTTCAAGGTATCTCAAAGGAATTTACGTTTACGACCCTTGGTAGAGGGGGAAGCGACTATACCGCTCTTTTTACTGCCGGAGAATTCTTAAAAAAAGGATATAAAGTAAAATGCCATTTATTTAAAGATGAAGAATATATATATGATGAAAATAAAAAATCTTTGAAAAAAGTAACATATGAAAAATTGTTATCATTAATAAAGGATAATGCTCCTATTTCTAAAAAGGCTTTAGAATACGCTAAAGATAAAAAAATTCTCTTTTCTATCGGGAAAAATTTTTTCAAAGCGACTAAAGTCGGTTGAACATCATAACAGAAAACATTTTCAAAATAGTAAGTGAAGAAACATTTCAAGAGTTATAGTATAATAAACTTAAGATAAATGATAGAAAGGATTCACTTTATGAAAAAACTTACGGGGGCAGCACTTGTTTTTCAATCAGGAGGACCGACGGCCGTCATTAATGCTAGTTTATGTGGTGTAATTGAAAAAGCTTTAAAAGAACCTTCGATTACAACCATTTATGGCGCCATGTATGGAGTAAAAGGGATTCTAAATGAACAACTAATTGATTTTAGTAAAATAAATGAAAAAGAGCTAAATCTTTTAAAATTAACGCCTGGAGCTGCGCTCGGTACTGCTAGATATCATTTTGAAAAGTATAATGGAAAAAATGACGGAGACTACAGAAAAGTACTAGAAGTTTTTATTAAATATGATATACATTATTTATTTATTATCGGTGGTAACGATTCGATGGATACCTGCAGCAAGCTTAATGACTTCTTTCAAGCTGTTTGTTATAAGTGTTTTGTAATAGGAGTTCCTAAAACAATTGATAATGATTTAATCATGACCGATCACACCCCTGGTTACGCTTCGGCAGCTAAATACATCGCGACTACTACCACCGAGATATATCAAGATATAACATCGTATGATGTTGGTCGCGTAACCATTCTAGAAGTTATGGGGCGTGATGCAGGATGGCTCACCGCCGCGACATCGCTTGGCAAGGTAGTCGGAATGGGACCTGACTTAATATATCTACCTGAGGTACCTTTTGATTTAGAACAATTTTTAAGGGATGTTGATAAAATCTATAAAGAAAAACAAAAGGTATATATAGCTGTTTCGGAAGGTATAAAAGATTTAGATGGTGAATACTTCTTATTAAAACGTAATTACAACAATGATGATGATTTTGGCCACTTACAACTAGGGGGCGTGGGAATGGTTCTTTCTGAAATAATAAATAAAAGATTAAAATATCCGGTTAGAAGTATCGAGTTAAATTTACCTCAACGTGCTGCTATGCATCTTGTTTCAAAAACAGATTTAAATGAAGCCTATATGTGTGGTAAAAAAGCCGTTTTAGCCGCATTAAGACAAGAAACCGGTAAAACAATTATTATGAAACGAATGAATAATTATCACATTAAATATGAAACAGTAAAGACAAGTGAATTAGCCTCTAAAGTAAAGATGTTTCCAAAAGAATGGATTATATCTTCTAATATGGTTTCTAGTGAGTTCATAGATTATATTACTCCTTTAATAAAAGGTGAAGTGAAAATACCATATACAGAAGGGATGCCTAAGTTTGTTGATATTAAAATAAATAAAAAAACTACTGCCTAGAGGATAACGTCCTTTAGGTTTTTCTTATATAAAGATAAAAACTAATACAGCATAAAAATAAATAAAAATAGTGATATATGTTATAATAATAAAATAGACAAAAGGAGAAAAAATCATGGATCTTGATAAGAATAACAACCTTGAAGGTTTTAATGCGGAAGTAACAGGAAATGATTATATCATTATTAAAGGAGCACGTGAAAACAATCTGAAGAATCTTAATTTAGTTATTCCACGAGGAAAATTAATTGTAATGTCGGGAGTAAGTGGTAGCGGTAAAACTAGTCTTGCTTTTGATACGATTTATGCCGAAGGTCAACGGCGGTATGTAGAAAGTTTATCAGCTTATGCAAGACAATTCTTAGATAACTTAGATAAACCCGATGTCGATGCGATCGAAGGATTATCTCCTGCGATTTCTATCGACCAAAAAACCACAAGTAGAAATCCGCGCTCTACAGTAGGAACTGTTACAGAAATTTATGATTATTTAAGACTTTTATATGCGCGAATAGGAAAACCTATTTGTCCCAATCATCATATAGAAATTGAAGCTCAAACGTATGAACAAATGCTTGAAAGAATTTATACTTATAAAGAATCATCCAAACTTACAATTTTAGCTCCTATCGCTGAAGAAAGAAAAGGAACGTTTGAAAAAACGCTCGAGTTACTTCGAAAAGATGGTTATACAAGAGCTATCATTGATGGGGAAGTATATGAGTTAGATGAAGAAATAACGCTCGATAAAAACAAAAAACATAATATTGATGTTATTATTGATCGGGTAAAAATTGAAGAAGAAAATCGTTCAAGAATCTATGAAGCTCTAGAACAAGCTGCTAATCTTGCGGAAGGACGAATATTCGCCGAAATAGATGGTGAGCGTCTTCTTTTTAGTGAACATTATGCTTGCCCTTATTGTGGTTTTACCGTTGGTAAACTTGAACCAGCATCATTTAGTTTTAATTCTCCTCTAGGTGCTTGTCCAGAATGTAAGGGACTAGGAGTCATTTCTTCCGTTAATGAAGAATTGCTTATTACTGATGAAAATTTATCAATTGCTGATGGAGCAATTAGATATCTTAAAAATATTGTTTTTACCGAAAACATTGAATGGCAAATGTACAAAAAACTTTTCGATTATTATCATATCGATTTATTTGTACCTTATAAAAACTTGACACCACTTCAAAAAGATGTAATTTTGAATGGTTCAAAAGAACCGATTAGTTATGAAATTCACTCGGTTGGTGGAATATCAATGAAAAAGAATAAACCGATTGAAGGATTAGCTAATCTAATTAAACGTCGTTATGAAGAAACTTCATCTTCAATACAACGAGAATACTATGGCTCATATATGAAAGAAGCTATTTGTCCTAGTTGCGATGGGCACCGTCTTAATGAAAAAGTTCTTAGCGTTAGAGTTGGCGGCAAAAATATATATGAATTTACAACAATGTCGATTGAAGAAGCGCTCGATTTTATCAACAACTTAAAATTAACTTCAAAAGAAATAAAAATAGCTTCGCTCATTTTAAAAGAAATTAAAGAAAGATTACAATTCTTAAAAAATGTTGGTTTAGAATACTTAACCCTAGCACGTTCTGCTGGAACACTATCAGGCGGAGAAGCACAAAGAATAAGACTTGCGACGCAAATAGGTTCGCACTTAACAGGCGTTTTGTATGTTCTTGATGAACCATCGATCGGTCTTCATGAAAGAGATAACCACAAATTAATCGAGGCCTTAAAAGAAATGCGTGATTTAGGTAATACTTTGATAGTTGTCGAACATGATGAAGAAATCATGAAGGAAGCAGATTATATCGTTGATATTGGTCCTGGTGCAGGGGTTCATGGTGGAACCTTAGTGGCTGCTGCTAAACCAGATATCTTTGTGAATATGAAGGGCAGTATTACGGCAGATTACCTTTCAGGGCGTAAAAAAATTGCGGTACCGCAAGCGCGTAGAACCTTAAATAAAGGTAAAATAACTGTAAAAGGTGCTTCTGAAAATAATTTAAAAAACATTGATGCTACCTTTTATTTTGGAGCTATTAATCTTGTCACAGGTGTGAGTGGAAGCGGCAAAAGTACTTTAGTTAACGATACACTCGCTAATGCCCTACAAAAGAAATTATACAAAAGTAAAATAAATGTTGGAAAATATGAAGAAATGGTGCTTGACAAAAAAATTGATAAAATTGTCATTATCGATCAAAGCCCAATTGGAAGAACCCCACGCTCTAATCCTGCAACATACACAGGAGTGTTTGATCACATTCGTGATTTGTTTGCGGAAACAAAAGAAGCCAAAATGCGAGGATATTCAAAAGGTCGTTTCTCTTTCAATGTGAAAGGTGGACGATGTGAAACATGTCAAGGTGATGGGGTAATTCGTATAGCGATGCATTTCTTACCAGATGTTTACGTTCCTTGTGAAGCGTGCCACGGCAAGCGTTATAACCATGAAACTTTAGAAGTGAAGTACCATGATAAAACGATTGCGGATGTGCTTGATATGACGATTGAAGAAGCAACAAACTTCTTTGAAAACATTCCCAATATATATAATAAACTTAAAACCTTAAATGATGTAGGATTAGGTTATATCAAACTTGGTCAAAGTGCGACAACCTTATCAGGTGGAGAAGCTCAAAGAGTAAAACTTGCGAGCGAAATGTATAAAAAAGTTAGTGAAAATTCTGTTTTTATTTTTGATGAACCGACGACAGGACTTCATTCAGATGATGTTAACCGTCTAATTAAAATGATAAATAAAATTGCCGATGATGGTGCGATGGTCATAATCATTGAACATAATCTAGATGTTATAAAGAGTGCAGATTATATAACTGATTTAGGCCCTGAAGGTGGAGAAAAAGGTGGAACAGTCATTGCGAGTGGTACACCTGAAGAAATAGCTAAAGTAGAAAAATCATATACGGGGATGTTTCTCAAGAAAATATTGGAATAATTATTTTAAACAATTAGAATACTATACTTATAGAAGACTTTTTCAAATAAGTGTGGTATAATATGGTAAAGAAAATAATTAAAATAACAACTTCAATTATCTTAATTATCTTGATACTTATGCTTTTAACAAGAGATTGGCAAAATACCCTCCTCTTTTTAAAAAAGAAAGTAGTGATATATATCATTTGGCTCTTTTTAACTGGTGTGGTAATATATATGACATTTCTTTTGTTTTTAGGGTATCAAAAGATAATTTATTTATTAATGCCGGTATATGCATTATTACTTATAATAGTTCTATTTAATAGATCGCGTTTGAATGAAAAGATTATCAGTGATATCGATTATATTATCAAGTGGAAAAATCTTATCTTTACTAATAGAATAGTCTTCATTAATTTAATAGGCAATATCTTACTTTTTATACCACTTGGAGCTATTCTTTCTAGTTTCAATAAAATAGGATTAATAAAAAAGATCCTATTAGCTATTGTTACAATTATTGTGCTTGAGGCTTTACAATATATTTTACGTCTTGGAGTATTTGATATAATTGATATTATATGTAATATGATTGGTGTTGTGATAGGAATCGTTTTCTTATCAATACCATTAACGGAGAAACTTTCACAAAATAAAAATATATTTTAATTTAATAAAAAGTGTATGGGAGGATATATAAATGTTAAATGAAAAAGATCCTAACAAAGAACAAAAAGATCGTGAAACACCTAAAAAAATAAAGATTGAAAAAGCTGAAAATGAAATAACTAAAATAGAAATTAAAGATTTTGAGGATTTACAAAATCTCATTAATAGTATTGATGAAAATGGTAAAAAACGTACAAAATTACATTTAGTAAGTCGCTTTGTTAAAAATCCTATCATCAATTGCTTAATCTATTTAGTCCTTAATTTGGGGCTTATTGTAGCCGCTTTAGGATATACTTCCTTTATTACCTTTGATTCATTTTATAAAGTTTTAATATATCTTGCTGGTTTTACGCTAATAGAGGTTGTGACATGTGAAATAATTTATTATTTCTTTCCTCTTTATGCCTTAATGACTTTTGGTCAAACAATCTCAGTATTATTGATTATCGGAAGTGTTGCATATTGTTATTTTATGCCAGGTGTCGAATGTAGGAGTTTATTTGTTTTAATACCAGTGATTATTGTTATAACAATTTTGAAACGTTTCTTAATAAATTATCTTCACTTAAATTTTAATATCTTTAAAAATCGTACCCAATAGGAGGAATTATGAATCAAATGTTAGATGAAACTGATAAGAGAAGTCGAAAAATAACAGCTATAGTAGTACTAAGTTTTATAGGTTTATTATTATTAATATATGTAATTGTGAGTCTAACTTATAAAGCACCGAGCGATGTAGTTCATACAGTACCTAAGCAAATCGATCCCATATTTATCAAAATAACGGATAAACTTAATATTAGATGGTATGCGGTATTTGTAATTGGTGGAGCACTTGTGTGTTCATTATTAGGATATTATTTTTTCCTAAGAAAAGTGAAATTTGATTCGGATACGACTACAACGGGAGTAACCTGGGGAATAATAGTTGGTGTTTTAGGAGGAAGAATATATTATATGAGTTTTCCACCTGAAACCATGGATTCTATTTTTTCTAAAGCTTACTGGCAACAAGGCGTTTTAAATGGTTTAAAAGAATTGTTTGATTTAACCACTGGAGGTCTTGCGATACACGGGTCTCTTCTTGCGGTAATCATTTTTATAATAATATATTGCTATATTAAAAAAATTAAATTTTTAGAATTAATTGAAATCGTTCTACCGGTTTTTATGCTTGCTCAAGCATTAGGTAGATGGGGAAATTTCTGTAATCATGAAGCGTATGGACCTTTGGTTGGCGGTTACACAAAAGCTCTAACGGATGCTGAACTCTTTCACCAACGAGAAATTCTCAGACATATGCTTGTTCCAAGTTTTATAATCGATAATATGTATATGGCAAACGAAGCAATAAGTGGCTATTACTATCCCACATTTTTCTTTGAATCTGTTCCTAACTTAATTGGTGCAGTAGGTTTCATTTTAATTAGAAAACATTCTAAAAAGCTTTATGTCGGTGATGCGATTGGCTTCTATGGTATGTGGTACGGAGTATTACGTTTTTTGATTGAAATTCTAAGAACGGATGCTTTACCAGTAACCATCTTTGGAGTTAATTTTAAAATAGCACAAATTCAATCGGTTATATATTTCGCCTTAGGTTTAGCATTTATAATTTTGCGTAGAGTATTTAAATACCATTTAGTAAGTTCAAGAGAATTCCTTTATGAAGGTGGTATAATTTGGAAAGGTGATGTAATACCACCAAAAGTTCAGAAAGTGTTTGAAGAAGAAGCTCTAAAAAAAGCTAAAAAGGAAGCATTAAAAGCATCTAAATGTGAAAACATAAATGAGGAAAAAAATGAATAAATGGGTTTTCTTTGATTGTGATGGAACCATTTTGGATACGTTTAAAATGATTGAAATGGCAACTAAAAAAACTTTTGATGATTTATTACCTAATTATCATTATACGATTGAAGAAATTCATAGTTTTTTTGGACCACTGCTTGATGAGTCATTCGCAAGATATGCTAAAAATGAAGAAGAGGTAAAAAAACTTGTTAATTATTACCGGGCATTAAGTAGTGATATGCAAGAAAAATATGTAAGAAGCTTTAAAGGTATTAAAGAACTACTCACCGCATTAAAAGTAAAAGGTTATAAATTAGGGATCGTATCTAATAAAGTGACTTCTGCTATTCAAAAAGGTTTAGAAGTTAATGATTTAGAAAATGACTTTGATAAAATCTTAGGTGTTGAGCAATTACCAAAACCTAAACCAGATGCTACGGGACTTATTACATTTATCCAAAGTGAGAATATTACTGAAGGATATTTGGTAGGTGATACGGCTTTTGATATTTTATGTGGTGAAAATGTTAAAAAAGTTTTCCCTACTTTTAAAACAATCGGTGTTACCTGGTGTAAAACAACTAGAAAAGAATTTGAAAAAATAAACGCTGATTATATCGTTGATAAACCCATCGAGATATTAGAATGCTTAAAATAAGGGGGTTAAATAAAAAATGGAAAAATATGATTGCCTAATAATTGGCGCAGGACCTGCAGGAATATCAGCTGCTATAACTTTATCAAGAACTAAAATAAATGCAGCAGTGCTTGAAAAATCGGCCCCTGGTGGCAAAATAATAAGCATTGATCAAATAAATAACTATCCTGGCATCAGATCAATTAGTGGAGTGGAACTTGCGACTGAAATGAACGATCAACTCGCAGATACTAATATTCCATACCATAGTGATGCAGTTACTAAAATAATACAAGATAATGAAGGGTTTATGGTTGAAGCATCATCGTATGATAAAACAGAAATCTTCAAGACCAAAACAATCCTGATTGCGACGGGCATTGCTGAAAAAAAACTAGGCATTCCTAATGAAGATAAATTTTATGAAAGAGGAATAAGTTATTGCATTCTTTGTGATGGACCTCTTTATAAAGATCAAAAAGTAGCCTTAATAGCCAAAGATTTATCAGTTAAAACAGAATTACAGGTCTTAACTGATATCGCTAGTGAAGTTCATTTAATGGATATATCAGAAAAACAAGTATTAAAAAATCTTACTTCAATTAGCCCTAAAATAATTATGCATAATGGAGTACCTCGCTCTTTTGAGGGAAAAACACATTTAGAAAAAATTATTTTAGAAGAAGGAGAAATATTAGTTGATGGAGCCTTTATAAGTATTGGTAAATCTCCAGCTACTAATATGCTTTATGATTTAAATAAAAAGTATGATAATAAACTATTAGATGATGCCAATTATATTAAAACGACTGATATGGTTTTAACAGTTGTACCTAATCTTTTCGCATCAGGAGATGTTGTAAAAGATGCTATTAAGCAAATAAGCGTTGCGGTTGGAATGGGTACTAAAGCAGCGGTTGAAATCATCAAAGCTGTTAAGAAGTAGAGGCAAAAATGTCTTTTGCGGGTGATGTAAAAAAAGAACTTATGGGGCTTGATATGTTTTCCTGTTGTAAAAAAGCTATGATGGCGGGAATTCTTCAAGGTAGTAGTGAGGTAGTAATTACAAATCGCAAGCTAAAAGTAGTAATTAAAACATATCTCCCTAGTCTTTTAAGGTTTCTTTTACCAGAATTTAAAAAAGGTTATGATATAAGTCCGGAAATATCTTATTTAGCTAAAAAAGGATTAAATAATTATCGTGTTTATTATATGGAAATAGATGAGAAAGCCGAGGAGATTATTAATGATTTTCATCTTATGCCATTTGACACAGTTGTTGAAGATGATGAACTTTTGGAAAGAGAATGTTGTAAATCTGCGTTTGTAAGAGGTATATTTATCGCTAAAGGTTCAGTTAATGATCCTAAAAAAAGTAGTTATCATTTAGAAATATTATTTAGAAAAATCGAAATAGCATCTTTAGTATCCAAAATCTTAAACGAAAATAACATAGAGTCGAAACTGACAACTAGAAAAAATCAAACGCTCTTATATATTAAAAAAAGTGAAGAAATATCCAAATTCTTAGCGTATATCGGTGCGAGTGTTGGTGTTCTTTATTTCGAAGATTCCCGTATCTATCGTGACTTAGCCAATAACGTTAACAGAACGATGAATTGTGATATCGCCAATGGTAGTAAATCACTGAAATATTGTCAAAAACAGTTAGAAGCTATAAAATATTTAGAAGATCATAATTTAACTTCTAAACTGACAGGAAGACTTCAAGATGCAATACGTTTAAGAAAAGAATATCCAGATTCTAGTTTGGCAGAGTTAGGTGAATTTTCCCATAAAATACTTGGCAAAAATATGTCCAAATCGGGGATTAGTCACTGTATGAGTGAAATTATGAAATACTATGAGATGATAATTTCTCAAAAAGAAAAAGAATAAACGTAATACAAATATTGTATTACGTTTATTTCAATTATTCATGTTCAAATTTATTTAATTTATAATCATGCTCACTATAATCACGTTCAACATCAGTATCTGGTACAAACAAACATACAAGAGCTGTAATTCCCGCAATTCCTACAAGGGAATAAACGATTCGTGATACTACAACACTTAAACCATCAAATAGAAAAGCAACTAAATTAAAATTGAACATACCAATAAGTCCCCAGTTTAGAGCACCAATAATCATAATAATTAAAGCTGTTAATTTTAATGTTTTCATAAATTCCTCCTTATATTATTTATTTTTTTCGATATTAAATGTTTTATTCATAAGAATTATAATTTATCATATCATTAATTGATGGAGGTTAATAAAATGAAAAAAAGAATAATAAGTTTAGTTGTAATTTTAATAGCGGTGGTATCGTGTTTTTCTTTAACAGGATGTGGTAAAAAGACTAAAACAGTTGAGTCATTTCCTGAAAAAGTTGCCAAACTTAATAGTTACAAAATTACTGGTAAATTATATACCATTTTCCCAAGTGGAACAAAAGAATGTTTAATTACTTCATATTATCAAAAACCAAACAATTATCGTGTGGAAATTGATAATGTCAATATGAATGATAAACAAATAATTATTAAAAATAGCGAAGGAGTAAGTGTTTTAATTCCTAGTTTGAATAAAACTTTTCAAATTAAAAGTGAATGGCCTAATGCTTCATCATATCCATATATTTTCCAATCACTCGCTAATGATATTGTTAAGGATGAAGCAAGAATAAAAAAGGAAGTAGATGGCAAGCAAGCAGTAGAATTAAAGGCCCAAATGCACGAAAATGCTTTACCAAGTACACAAATAATTGTTTTTAATAAAGAAACAGGATATCCTGATGAAGTGCAAGTTTACGATGAAAACAAAAAACTAATAACACGGTTTGTTGTAACCGATGTAAAAACGGATATTGAATTTAATAGTGATATTTTTAATGCTAAAACTGTACTTGAGTCTGTAGCCCTCACATATGTTGATGCTGAAGAACATTTTGAACGCTCGATAACTTATCCAACATACTTTCCAGAAGGGGTTAGCCTAAAAGAAGAGAATGTTAGTGCGACTTCAGCAATAATGAATTATGGTCCAACAACTTCATTTACAATCGTTGAAGAATTTGTGACAAAAGGTGATGAAGTAGCGACCACATATATCGAAGGAGATATAATCGTAATGGGAGATGGCGTCATAGTTGTTAACGATAATAATGTTTTCTTCTACCAACAAGGATTAGAATATACGATTGCTTCAAATGTTTTATCTAGTTTAGAAATGATTAAAATTGGTGATTCTTTACTAACCGCTAAAGAAAAATAACAAAACATAATCAATTAGTTGAATAAATTATAAAAATGTGTTATAATAGTTAAAGTAGGTGATGTTATGAGTGAAAAAAGTATTAAATCTTTTCTCCTTACTTTAACTATTATTTTTTTATTAGTACTTAGTACAAGCTGTAGTTATGATCATAAGGATCAAGTAAAAGCTACAGATTATAGTACGATGGAACATATTGGATATAAACAAATGTTAAGTATGGAAGAGAGGGTATATTATATATATATCCACCGTAATGGTTGTGAAGTTTGTGCTTCACTTGAAGATTTAGTTGTTAATTATTATAATACAGGTAAATTTAGAGTATACACAGTTAATACAAGTGAAGAACGAAATCAAGGTATTAAAGGGAAATGTTTTACAACAGATAATTGTAAAAATACGATACCTCTTAACGCAACCGATTACAATCAAGTTAAAATAGTAACTTCACCGGTGTTAATAAAGATAAAAAAAGGTAAAATAGTAGAAGTTTTTGACGGAGCAACAGCCATAAAAAAAGAAATTAAATAGTAAAAGGAAAGAAATATATGAGTAATATTGTTAATAAAAATAATAAAAAAATTAATAAGATGTCGTTATTTTATGTTATCACACTAATAGTTATTTTCGTAGCTATTTTGACAACATCAATTATTCTAATTGCTAAACCATTTGATTATAAAGAAATCAAAGATTTAAAAGAAACAACAGCGACTTCTTTTCTTAAAGAAAAGCCTAAAAACTCATCGAATAGTTACTATGTTTTAATATACCAAGAAGATAGTTACAAAAGCAATATAATTAAAAAATCAGTTTTAGAGTATGCCAATTATACAAAAAAAGATAAAGAAGCTAAAAAAATTTATATTTTAAAATATCGTAATAGTTTAAAAGACATTATCAGTAAAGAATTAGATGGTGATTTTGACAATGATGTTCCAATGCTTTTATTAATTGAAAATAATGCGGTTAATACTAGTTCAACTAAAAAAACGCCATCAGACATTAACACTCTATTAGATAGTCTTGTTAACAAATAGTAAAAACTACTACCATTATTTAATGGTAGTAGTTTTTATTTATATTTATTAATAGCTTAATCTTTAAAATCTAGCCATACTTTTTAATTTTATCATTTGTATCATATATGTGGAAATATAAACTCCACATATTTTTTTTGCGTATATTTTGAAGTAGATAATATAATCTATTTAGTCCACGACTTAAGGCGCCGTTCATTAATTAAGATGTGACATATTCCTTTTTTTTCTTTAGCCGTAATAAAACCAGAAATTTTTAACAACAATGAATTATTTAGATTGGCTTTAACAACCATTTCTAAAACGTTTTTTAATCTTTGATAACCTCCCTTTAAGGAAAGGTCAAAAAATGTTTCATATACAGAGCTAAAGATTTCATCTTTTAAGATATCAAAATGTTTATCACCATCAGAAAATAGGATTTTAGCTAGCGTGCACGCTGCTTCTGCTTTATAGTAACACCTTTTTTGTTCAATGAAATGTTCAATAAATTTAGGATAAAGTTTAAGATCAGCAACGCTTTTAATATCTTTACCGCTTAACTCACTATATACTTTGAAAAGTTCTGTTACATATAAAAGGTCATCAGTATTTTTAGAAGTTACATCCATAAAATGCTCAGGTAAGGCGATAGCTTGTCCATTGATATGAAGAAATTCTTCACTTATATAAAGATCTTTGAAAGCATCTTTATCTAAACTATGAATATTAACTTTTTTAAGTGGTGGATAAGTTTCTTTAAAGCCATTAGATATATCAATAAATATTTTAGCGAGTAAATCGGCTAAGGTAGCAGGTATATCTTCATCATTTTCTTCATTACGTTCAATTTCAAACCCAAACTTAAGAATAGTTTGTTTAAAATCTTCAAAATCATTTGTCCGATTATAAAAGAAATTCATCATTTTATCTTTATCATAAAGGTTGGATAATTCACTAGCACAAGTTTTACTAAGTGATTTATTACCATTACAGATAGCTCTTAAAGTATTGTTGTTTTCATACTTTAACAAAGGGTTTTCAACGATTTCAGTAGTGAAAGGGTCTCTGATAAAAGCCTCTACTATTGAACATAAAAAGTCACTTTTTCTAGGTTCAACTTTTAATTTGATAATCATGTCAACATAATTTTTTAAATTCATATTACTCTCCTAACTCCCCCTGATCCGAAAAGGACCGAAATCTGGACCGATTTGGACCGGTCTTTTTTAATTTCCAAGATATAATTTTAGCGTGGTTAATTGGTGTAAAACTATAAGCATTGGTACTTATATTCTACCAAAAAAACCATATTTTTACAAATTATATTATTTTTTTAGTTAAGGGGGTGATAAAAATGAATATCGAAATGGTAATAACCCTAGGTAGTTTTATCGCGTCAATATCAAGCATAGTGTTTGCATATTTAGCGTTTAAAAGGAGCAACAATGAAAGCCAAAAAAGTGATGGGAAGACAGAAGGGGTAATGTTTTCAGACATCGGATATATCAAAGCTTGTGTTGATAGGGTAGAAAAAAACTTAGGGAAAGTCGAAGAGCGAGATCGGAACATCGCCGAAAGGCTCGCGAAAGTGGAAGAGTCAGTTTCAAATGTGACGAAAAGAGTTGATGAATTCTACAAAAAAGATGACACTTAGGAAATAAGAAAGGAGAGATGAAAATGAATTATCTGAGTGTACCAATTATTGCAGGGTGTTGTTATATCATAGGAGAGATATACAAAGTAATATTTAAAAATAAAAAAGAATGGTATAAAATAATTCCCATACTAGTAGCACTATGTGGAGGAGTAATGGGAGTAGTGATATATATAACAGACCCTAAAATGATATTTGATGTTGAAAATATGTGGATAGCCTTAGAAATAGGAATAATGAGTGGGTCTTGTTCTACTGGTTCAAATCAAATAGTAAAACAAATAAAAAAGAAAGGAGAATAAAAATAATGATAGTAAATAATGAAATGGAAATAAAATTTTTTTATCGATTGGTTGAATATGTATCTAAAATGAAAAAAATTGATTTACCTCATGAGCGTGCAAAACTCATTATATTAGATAATTATAAAGCAGAAACCAAAGCAGAACTTGAAGTCAAAAGTTTCGCTGAAGCCTATTTATATATCATAAATAATAAAAACCAAATACTTAGTACAACCATCATAAAACGCGCATATTACTTATTAACAGGGAAAATGTTAAGGGAGGCAAAAATTAAAAATATCTTAGAAACCTATTACCGAAATTATGATGAATCTTCACACTATCTAGCAGCCCTTATGCATTTAGAGGTATTAAAAAATGTAAGAACAAGAAAAATAGAATTTGCTTTTATGATCGCAAATTTAGTGATGCTTAAGAAGAAGAGAAATGTAGTGATACCATATGAATATGTGTATAAACCTTATTTTAAAGCAATTAAAGAAAAAAATATAGATAAACTAATGTATATATATATGGAAATGGAAGCGACGAATAAACCATTTAAAGCATCACCAACACTAAATAAAGAAAAAATAATAAAAACGATTGAAGAAAATGTTTCAGTTATAAAGAACAAATATGGTGTAAAAAAACTTTATTTATATGGCTCATACGCAAAAGAAAAAACATCACTAACGAGTGATGTAGATTTGCTGATAATATTTAATGAGAATGTCACGAATTATAAAAAAAATCAGTATGCCGAAATTTTAAAAGAGTATTTAAGTGAAAAACTTAATCAAACAGTAGATTTGTTAGATTTCACCCACGCGATGGAGAATCTTGATTTGAGAGAAATGGAAAACATAACTACATTAATTTAAGGAAAAAGAAAGGAAGAAAAGAAAAATGATAAGAATATTTAGTAATAAGACAAATAAGCCAAATATAGAAATAGAATCAAAATTAGTAAGGGAGAGAAAAAAAGTAGCAGTTACCATACTAAATAGCGAGTATTTTGATAGGATAAAAGACGGTGATATACTGTTTGTGAAAATAAGATTAAACGGGTTAGAGAAGAATCAAATAGTGAATCAACTATACATGAACCTATATTACCGCAATGCTTATTTTAACATAGGAGTAAAAGTAGTAAAGTACAATAGTACGGATATAAGTGATAGTTCAGTAATAAGGTTAGCGAAAGAGACGACAGAAGAAAAAGAGGTTCTTGATAGAATAGTGTTAGAAAAAAAGGGATCATCACTAACCGTTACGCCAGGAAGAGAATGTAGAAAGCTTGATATAACGAATGCCTTAAAAAGGGAAAATGAAGAAAATCCAACAATTATGATAGGGATAATTTTTAGGTTAAGAATAAGTTGTGATGATTTTAAAGTATATTCACCAAACTATTTAAAAGAAAGTGGGGAAGTGTGTGTCGCAACATTAACAGATATATCAGGTTTAAATGGGGTATATAAATACGATGAATATGAAATAGGAAGAAATGGTAAATTAAGAGTCAATTTAGCGACAGGGAAAGCGGTATACGCGATAAATCTATTAAATAGTTTTGATAGAAAAATGCCGATAACTTTTTCAGTTTATCAAAACTCTGAAAAAACCGATAATATCGTGCATTTAAAGAAAAAGCTAGTACCTAATTTTCACTATAAGGTAGAGGGTGCCGACGACTATTATATATTAGAAGATGCGAGTGGGTTTAGGAATTATTATAAAAAGATTGAATGTGAAGAGAGTACTAAGAAATACGTTTTACAAGATCTAGGTATCAAGCATTATAATGTAAGGGAGGACGTATATATATCGTATTTTGATTACTCATATTTATATGTAATTAATAATGGAACGAATAGCACGATGCATGTATACGATAAATATGATACGCATATGCAGCTAAACTTTGATAACAATAACGCGCGAATAGAATTAATAGAAAGTTCAAAGAAAGATACATTGATATATTCCTGGGATGGTGCGAAATTAGAAAAAATAGATAATACGAAAAAAGAAGAGATGTTGTTTAACTATACGGGTGAAGGATATCTCGAAAAGGTAACATTACCTTGTTCAGAAAAGTGTGTAACATTTAGGACGGAAGAAGGCGACAACGTTATCATAATAACGATATATAATCAGTCGCCAGCAACAGGATCAAATACAGATACACCTATAGAAAAGTTAAGTGAAGTGAAATTATATTTTAATAATAATAATAACGAGCTAATAAAAATAGAAGATACCTTAACGGGTCAACATTTAAATATAAGTAGAAATGGCGATAAAGTTGTGACGGTTGGTTTATATAATATAGATGATACGGAAAACAAATATCGTGTAAATTATAAATATAATACCAAAAATACTGAAGTTACTGACCGAATGGGGAAGACACTATACTATTATTTTGATAATTATGGAAAAGTAATAATGATAATGGATGATGAGGGAAGATCTATAGCGTACAATTATGATGAAGTAGGAGAAAGAGGGGGAGGAAAACTAATCGGTGTATCCAAAGTTCAAAATAACGCCCGGAATTTACTAGAGAATCATAGTTTTGAAAATGAGGAAGAAATAACTACAACATCTGTTTGGCAAAAAGAAGCAAACTATAATAAATCAAAGATAGAGATAGTAACAGGGGGAATAATAGGAAAGAAATGTTTAAAGATAACCTCAGATAGAACAGAGGAAGTAAATCTATCACAAACGATCCATAACTTAAGAAAAGGAACGTATACTTTAACAGGTTTTATCAAGCACCCACAATTAACGCTAGAAGAAATAGAGAAGATAAAGATAAAAGTATCGATAAAAAGAAAAACGAGTTATGTAGCAGAAGAAAAGACCGCAACCTTAAATAGAAACAATGAAGGGTGGTATAAATTTGAAATCAACGATATCGAAGTAGCATATACTGAAGTAGCCGAATGGGTAAAAGTAACGATAACGGCTAATCAAATAAGTACAGTATTTTACATTGATGACTTACAACTAACAGATTCAGCATACATTACGAGAAGCAATCTAGTGAAGAATGGATATATGGAACAAACGCAGTTTGACAGTTTACCAACACACTGGGTTACAGATAGTGGATTTGATAATGCCGAAGTAACGAGAGTACAGGTTGATGAAGAAAGTGGTCATCCAAGTATGCTTGGCAGAAATGTTTTAAAAATAGCGCCGCGGACAGGTTTAGGATCATCAGCAGATGTACCGCATAGTGGTTATCGAACGATTTCACAAGAAATCCCGATTGAAGGCACAGCGAAAGACCAATTTATATTCAGTTGTTTTGTGCAGAGTTGTTTTACCAGCAATATGTTACTGGGAGCGTTTGTTAGTTTTGTATATGAAAATAAAGGAACTAAGACCTACGAATTTAGTTTTGAAAAATATCAAGAAAACTGGCAAGTATTAACAAGATCAATAACAGCCGAAGACAACTATACGAAAATAAAGGTAGGGATATATTACGAAGGAGATGTTCAAGTATTAGTTGATAGTATACAATTATATAAAGATACCTTCAGCGAATATTACAGTTATGATAAAAGAGGGAACATAACGAGCATAAAAAGAGAAGATGGCACAGCGACGACAATTTTTTATGATAGTGATAACAAAATAAAAGAGATATATTTGATGGACGGAACGTATTATAAGTACACATATAACACGAGAGGGAATCTAATTAAAATTAAAGATTTAAACGGCAACATGATAGAATTTGGATATGATAGTGATGATAGAGTAACGACATCGAAAATAACGACTAAAGCAAACGAGCAAATATTAAACCGTAAGTGTTACGATGCGGAATCTAAAGAAGAAACTATTACCGATGGATTTGGGAATCAAATGGTAATAAAAAAAGATAATTTGAACCGATTAGCCGCGATAATAAATTCAAATGATTTAGAAACAAATTATACATATAACAAAAAATCAGAATTAATCAAAGTAGGAGCCACCGTAAACAGTGAAGAAAGCAGCAACACGCTTGCATATAACCAAGCCGGATATATAACCACCCTGCAAGCAAATAGCGATGATATATATAACATGGCATACGATACCTTTGGTAGAGTAACAGGAGTAAAAAATGGTAATAAACATTTAGAACAATACCAATATGATAGTTTAGTAGATGGTTATAGAAAAGGGTTAATGTTAAAAAGAATAGTAGGAGAAAACGGGGGAAGCTATGAATTTGAATATAATGAAATAGGACAAGTAATAAAAGCGAAACTAAACAACCAGATACTAGCGGAATATGGGTATGATGAAAATGGGAATATATATGAATTAAAAGATAAAAGAACGAATATAACAACGTACTACACCTATGACATGGAAGGAAAACTCATCAAGATGGTTACGAGTGAAGGTGATGAGATACAATACTCATATGATGGAATGGGGAATATTGAAAAGGCGATATACAAAAATGATGAAGCAGTAAGTGCGGTAGATTACGCCTATGATTATGAATTAAATGAATATTCGCGTGAAGGCTATTTCAGCCGCATAGCCAAACTATATGGTGATGAAATAGTGGTAAGTAGCAATGGTGCGCAAGGATTCTTTGGGGCGACACCTGATCTTGACACTTGTTCAAGACAACATGACGCTACTACAGGGATGGAAGTCTTCAGCATGATGGATAATTATGATTTTATATCATACGAAGTAAATACATTTAACAAGAATAAAGGAAAAGAGAGTTGGAAAAAAGAATTTAAGAACAACAAAACATTCTATATGTTTGTAAAGCCAACCGTACAATATCACAAAGAGAAACTTTTATCGTTCGCCCAAAAGAAAGAAAATGGCGTAGAAACACTATCTAGTATATGGATAACAAATGCGGGTAAAGTGATTTATGAAACAGAAGAAGGGACAGTAAAAGTAACGAGTAGGGGAACGGTAAAATTAAATGAATGGAATCTAGTAGGAATAAAGATGAAAAAAATTGTTACAGAAGTAACAATAGAAGGAAAGACGCGAGAGATAGTAACATATAAAGCGTGTATCATATTAAATGGTGAGATGAGTGAAGAAGTAAATATCGATGAAAGTGTCGATTTAATGGACTACTTATTGGTAGCGCATCAAGAATCGACAACCACATCGCTTACTTCATCAGTACCTTCATCCGCACCAAATACAGATTTAGAAATGCCATTAAGAATTTGTTTTATGTCTTTTGGAACATACAATTATCAAGCGGATGATTTCAAAGGAATATATGAAGAAGGAATGAGATATTTATCAAAAGAAGTACCAGAAAAATCAAATGCCACAATATATTATGATGCCAAGACGTATGCGGGGTATGATGTAATAACATTAAATGGCACATTAAAATCAGCTGAAGGAATAATGCCATGTAAGACAGCGCCGGTTGATAAATCCTACGCTTTAGACAAAGCGAGACTCTTTATGTATGATGAAGCATCGAAGAAACATGTATTTGGAAGTTACAGTAAAACATTAAGTTTAGCAGGGAACAAAGCAAGTGCCTTAGCATATAAACTGCCAACAACAAAAAGTGGAGCAGTAGCGGTAAGATTTAGGATAGATCAAGGATACACAGGAAATAGAACATTACTAGAAATGATATCAGAAGAAAATAGAATTTTAAAGATAAAATTTGTAGGTAACACCTTAAAAGTACAAGAAGATAAAAACTATTTAGATGAAGAGGATAATGTAGTAATAGGAGGTAGTGGCGGCAACCAACTAGTAGGAAATGTTAGTGGAGGATATACCAGCACCAGCAACATAGTAATAAATGATGAAAATTGGCATCATCTATTCATACGATATGAAACAAATGAACTACAAGTATATTTAGATAACATCAACAACGTTGTATGTGATATAACAAGAAAAATATCGTTAGAAAATAGTACAATATATTTGGGAAAAACCTCAACAGGAATAGAAGCATTAAACGGCTGCATAGAAATGTTAGCATATAAAACCAAACTAGCAGAAAACAAAGAAATATCCGCGATATTTGAAAAAGGAAAAACGATAGTAGTAAGAAACGATATGGATACAATCGGCCGTATAAGAAATAAAAAAATAATCATAGATGATAATGAAAGTAAAACTAAATATAATTATATTAAAACCAGAATAACGAGTGAAGAATACTATAAAACTGTATCAGAAACAAACCCTGAAACAATATCATATACATATGATGCATTAGGAAATATAACGAGTAAAACTTTTAGAACTAGTAGTGGAGAAAAAACAAATACTTACACATATGATAAACTTAATAGATTGATAGAAGAAAGCCTAGATGATACGACGACTAAGAAATATACATATTATCCTAATGGTAACATAAAATATAAAGAACTATATCAAAACAATGGACTAATAACCAAAGAAGAATATATATATGATAACGTTATAAAAAACAAACTAAAACAGCTAAAGAACTTAACAGCAAATCAGATAGTAGATACATATGAATATCAAACAAATAATGAATTCTATCCAGTAAGAATGAAAATAAAAGGAATTAGTAAAAGCTTAACGTGGCAAGGAAATAGACTAACAAACATTAATACAGATGAGATAGAATACAAATATAACAGTCAGGGAATAAGATGGAAAAAAATAACCCCACATGAAGAAACAACATATAAGTTAGAAGGAACAAACATCATATCGATGAAGAAAGAAATAACTAACGAAACAATTACATTAGATTTCACATATGATATAGATAACATGTTGATAGGAGTAACAACGAGTGAGGGGAATTACTTCTATAAAAGAGATATAACAGGAAATATAATAGGAATAATTGACAAACAAGGAAACTATGTGGTAAAATATGAGTATGATGCGTGGGGAAACGCAACTACTAACATAATAGAACAAAAGATAGTATCGAAACACAACCCATTTGTATACAAGGGATACTATAAAGATGAAGAAACAAACTTCTACTATTTAAATAGTAGATATTATAATCCAGAAATTTGTAGATTCATCCAACCTGATGATGTAGAGTATCTAGATCCAGGTACTATTAATGGATTGAATTTATATTGTTATTGTTATAATAATCCAATCAACTATGCCGATCCAAGTGGACATAGCGCTATTTTAATTGGATTAATTATTGGTGCAATTGTTGGAGCAGGAATTGGTTTTGGAACTGTTGCTTATACCGATTATCAAGATGATGGACAAATCTTTAATGGAAGTGTCAAATGGTATGAATATGTAGGAGGAACAGTAACTGGTGCTGTTCTTGGTGCTGGCGTTGGTGGAATCATTGGCGCTGGAGGAGCAGTATTAACAAGTGCAATGTCTTCTGTTACTAACAAATTTATTTCGGATTTATTTGCATATGCATTAACAGGTACTTCATTTGGAACGTGGGAAGATTATGCTGTAGCATTTATATCTGGTGGTTTGATTAAAGGACTAGGTATGAAAGGTATCGTTAAAACTGCTTATGACGTTGCTTTAAGACCAGCAATTAATCAAGTTATTAAGATTGGTACAAACAGAACTGAAACCTTTAATGTTGAAAAATATGCTTATGATGTTGTTACAAGAGGGATAACTACCTTTGCTCCATCTCCTTGGAAAGCATTCTATAGAGGTGGATTTAGAAGTATGTGGGATCTTTATAAGCAAGGCTATTTTGCATAATTTATTTAAGAGGGTGATTCAATGAAAAAAACATCTATTCGTCAATTATATTGGTTTACAATGATATGCCATATTTTCGTGTTAATATGTGGTATTGTTGCTAGTGTAATTATGGCCATTAATTACAACAGCTTTATCGAAAGTGTTGGAAAAACATTAGGTATAATCTTTCTAATTTTTGTTATTGGATTATTTATTGTCTTAATTTTCTTTTCAACAAAAGTAATTGTGATTCTATTAAAAGATTTCAAATCATTAAAAAATAAGGATTATGTTTCTATCATAGGAAAAGTATTGAAATTTAAAAGAAATAGAGAACCCGAATCAGGAGTTCAAATTAATGATAAACCAATTGTATTGATATTAGATACAAGCGAAGAAGTTGAATTAATTATTAATGATAAAATTATGGTGGGCGAAACATATAAATTTAATTATTTGAAAAACTGCAAAATTGCAGAAGTAGTTGATAAAATATAAACAAATAGCAAATTACTTTCACAAGCAAAACAAGGTAGGTTTACTCTATGAGTAGACTTACCTTTTTTTATAAAATGAAATAAAAATTATATTTGTTTATAGAATATTATATGGTATAATATAAGTGTAATACATAGAAGTCATAGTACATTTGTATACAAGGGATACTATAAAGATGAAGAAACAAACTTCTACTATTTAAATAGTAGATATTATAATCCAGAGATTTGCAGATTCATCCAACCTGATGATGTAGATTATCTAGATCCAAGTTCTATTAATGGGTTGAACTTATATGCGTATTGCGGGAATGATCCAATTAATGACTACGACCCAACAGGACATTTCTCATTACCTAACTGGTCTAAATGGGTTATTGGAGGAGTTGCCTTTGCGGGAGCAGTAGCATTGACTATTATATCTGGGGGTTCTCTTGCTCCGGTATTTATTGGTATGGGAGTTAGCATTGCATCCAGTGCCTTAATTGTAGGCAGTATAAATGCTTATAATGGAGAAGGATTCTGGTCTGGATTTGCAGATGGCGCTGCTGATGGCGCGATGTGGGGAGGAATATTTTCTCTTGTAAGCGCAGGAATAGGTGCTATAGAATACACACGTGGATTTCGTGTTGTTGGATTGAATGAATATGATGATATTGCACGTACAGGTAAATTTGCGTCAAATGGATTTTCTGAAGGAAAATATTTTTGGTCATCTAAATCTAGTGCGAGAGCATTTGTCTCTAAAATGGGTATGGCAGATGATACGTATAGAATTATAGGTTCTAGAATTTCTCGTTCAGGATTTAAAAACGCTCTAAGTCGAGGCACGGCATATTATTGGTCATCTTTAGATGATATTGGTAGAGCATATTTTATGGATATTGATGCTGTTAATCAATTGATTTCCAGAATTTGTACTGTATTCTAGAAGGCAAGGAGGTATAGTAATGGCGAAGGCATTGATTGTTTGGTTTAAACCTGAAGATGGTGGTAAGAAAAAAATACCTACCATAGAATTTCCATTTTATCCTATGATAAAAATAAATGATGATAATAAAATGATAAATTGGAGTTTGTGTTTGACTAATAAGCAATTCATTTCAGATTATGAAACTATTTCTGAAATCGGATTTTTGATGGAAAATGCACCGCATCATTTATTAAAATCAGGCGTTAAATTTAAATTATTTGAAGGTGCTAAAGAAGTAGCTAGTGGAGAAATAATGTAACTGAAAACTTACAATTAATAAAAAATAACAAGTGAATAGCAACTTACTTTCACAAGCAAAACTAGGTAAGTTTACTTTATGAGTAGACTTACCTTTTTTTATAAAATAAATAAAAATTATATTTGTTTATAGAATATTATACGGTATAATATAAGTGTGATATATAAAAAAATAAATTTCTATTGTTTAATCCAATTATGTATGTTGATCATAGTGACATACGCATGAAGAGGTATATGGATTAGCTATTGGTTTAGCTATAGTAGGAATAATTCTTGTTATATGGATTATATACTTTGATAAAAATGATCTTAAAAAAAATACTTTTTTGATTCAAGTATTCTCCAGAAGATAAATTAAATAAAAATTTGAGATTTCATAGTAATAATTATTTAGAATATGTAGAAATAATAGTTAACTATAATTATTATGAAGAGAAAAAGATAAGGAAAAATTATTAATGAAGTTGCTATTATAAGATGTATTAAATGGATATATAAATGTTTTAAGGAGTAAATATGGAGAAGAGAGTAAAAGAAGAAAAAAATTTTATTATTTTATATAAAAAATTCGTATATAAATATGTTTTGAAATTAATTGGAGAAACAGTTGATACAAAGATGGAAGAAATGTTTATAGATTGGTTTTTAGAAGATGAAAAATTCGAAATTTTATCGTTTGATAATTCTGAGAAAGAACTTGTATTTGGTGTTAAAAAGAAAATGTTTTTTAAAGTGCAACTGAGCAATATACTATCGGATGATGATATTAGATTGCTTAAATGTATTCTCAATAAATATTTTAAGATATCAATATATAATAAGAGTGGAAAAAAACAACATGAATATATTTCTAATTTAAATGAAAAATTAAATTACGAATATGCAATTCAGTCAGGAATATGTAATTGGGTGGTTGGTGATGAAAGAAAATTAGAAAAAATAGAAAATTTATTTGCGATATTGGAATCATGGTCATCAAAAACTTATGAAGGTAAAAACGTTTCATATGGAATAGTTATTGATTTAAAAAATGAAGAAAATGATAATGACTTTTCTCAATATGGTAGTTTTTTAACTTTTTTAAATGATGAATTTAGCGCAGTTATTACTGATCCAATTACATCTGTTTTTGAATTAAGTGTCAATTGTAAATTACTAAATTATAGAACAATTATAGATGAAAAATGTACTAATTATGTAGAAGGATATAAATTAATTAATAATTTACCTTTCCGTTTTTCTAATATAATATCGAAAACAGTTGATAGCCCAGATAAAATAGGCATTTTTTTACTAAATAATGGAGATATCATTTTGGCCAAAGATAAACAGATTTTGTTTGTAAAAAGAAATTCACACTGGTTGAATTTTAATATAAAAGCCTTTAATAATTCAATAAAAGAGTTTATTGCATCAAATAATGTAGATCAAAATTTGGTGAACGAGGTTTATTCTACTGCATTGGACGTTTCCTTTAGTCATACTGGTGGAATAATTGCGATTATTCCTGATGAAAATAAAATACTATCTACCACTAATGGCGGAATTTTAGACATATGTGACTATATATCATCAACTGAAGAACTCAAATCGTTAGAAAATTATTTAATTGAAAAAAATGAAAAAATGGCTGATGAAAGAAAATTAAGTCAAGATGAATTAGTTTCAGATATAAATAAAAAACTATTGAAGCGAGCAATAATAAAAAAGATGTTAAATGAAAATTATGAATTCACTAAAATTAACAGGAAATTGAGAAGTGAGTTAGTGAGTTTAGATGGTGCATGCATTGTTAATAAAGAAGGTATTGTATGTTCTTTTGGAGCTATAATTCAAAATGATAGTGGTTCTACAGGAGGAGGACGAGGAGCTGCAGCCAAAAAATTATCTTCAAATGCAATGGCCATAAAAATTTCGACTGATGGTTATATTGAAGTATATGTAAATCAAAGAAAAAAATATGTAATAAAATAATTTGATATACATATAATAATAATGACATCATTCTACTTGACATTTATTAATTGTTGTTGTATAATGTTGTTAACAATTGAAGGTAGTATAGCGAGAGATCGTTTTTACTAGATCGCATAATTGCGAGTACGGCATTTTATTATGCATAGTAAAGGAACTATTAATTTTTATTAATAGCTCCTTTTATTTTTAAATTATGTTATAATTAGATGTCAAAACTAAATATGGATAATGAACAATGATAGAAAAATAAATACAAACATCACTATTTTAGAAATTTAAAATATGGAAAAGTAAGAATTAATTGATACTTAATTATTAAATAGATTTTGATAAAAATTAATCATTATAAAATTTTATGAAGCTATTAAATTTGTAGTACATCTTTTTTTATGTGTATTCTATTTTTAGTTGATTTAAATCAACTTTCTAGTTATTGTTTAGTATATATTTGTATTATATAATATAACTATAAACATGAAGAGAGGTTATATTTATGTCAAAAGAAACAATTAAAAGAGATACTAAAAAATATCAAGTAATGATGGATACATAATTATGTCTGTTACACATAAAATAGAGTTTTTAAAATATGCTGATATAATATATATATTATCAGATAAAAAATAGTGAAAGGTTGGATTAGAAATAATGGATCAAATCAAAATTGGAAAATATATTCAAAAATTAAGAAAAGATAAAGAACTAACTCAAAAGCAATTAGCAGATAAACTTGGTATTACTTTTCAAGCTGTAAGCAAGTGGGAATCTGGTGAAACATTACCTGATTATTCAATATTATTAGAACTTTGTGAGATTCTAGGAACCAACGTTGATTTATTATTACATGGTGGAACGTATATTATGAACAATAGAAAACTCATGACTATTAAGGATGTTGAAAGTGGATTTAAAGCAATTGAAGATGTTAAAAATTATTTTGGCGAAAACAGTTTGTTTTATATAGGTATGGTTGAGGGCATAAATAATAAAATGAATTTAAATCTTGAGGAAAGTTTGAATAATCAACACTACAAAAAAATATTAGTTGCTGAAGTATTGCTGCAGGGAATTAATAGTGGTAAATATTATGTTGATTTAGAAGAAGTTAAGCAATATTTTGAAAATAAAAAAGTATTAGATCATATCCTTATCGCAATGAATAAAATTAAATAAAATTGATTAATCTTAAGATGAAGAAAGGAACCTTCATCTTTTTTAATTTTACGCTTGCACTTTAGATCATACTCATCATAATTATTGAAAAAAAATTTAACTTGCGATGCAAAAAGTAATTAGTATAGAAAATAAGAAAAACTATAGTTAGACTCAGTAAAAATAAGCAGATGATAGATGTTATAATAAAGTTTATAGCTGTATCTAGCGATATCTTTATCTAAATAAATTTACTATGACTGAATAATTAGTGTGTTAATTCAAAAACATTACTTTCACAATAACAAAAAATGGCATATTATTAGACAAAGTAATAAAAAATGCTATAATACTTTTGAAAAAGAGAGGTTATATATAATTATGTTTTTGTCAAGAGATAATGTGGTAATAAGAAGAGCGCGTCCTAGTGATGCTATGTTGCTTGCAAATTGGTGGGCTAATGGTAAAATAATGGCTCATGCAGGATTCCCTAATGGGATTAAAACAAACATTCCTGAATTGACAAAAAGAATAATTGATCAAAATGCCGTAGAAAATCCTCAAAATGTATTATTAATTATTGAAATAAGTGGGATACCTGTGGGAGAAATGAACTATAATATTAAAGATGATGGTACTGCTGAAATAGGCATTAAGATTTGTGATGTGAATTATCAAAATAAAGGATATGGTACAATTAGTATAAAGTTACTGGCTGGATATCTTTTTGATAAAAAGAAGATCAAAAAAATAGTGCTAGATACAAATATTAACAATGAACGTGCTAAACATGTTTATGAAAAAATAGGATTCATCAAAACCGCAATAAATGAGAATGCTTTTATCGATCAACTCGGAAATTGGCAGACAGCAGTTTGTTATGAATTATCACCTAACAATTTAAAATAGGAGAAAAAGTAAATGAATATACGTAAAACAAAAATAATTTGCACAGTAGGACCTGCAATTGAATCGGAGAAAATGTTAATTAAAATGTTTGAGGCGGGAATGAACGTTGCTAGATTAAATTTCTCACATGGTGATATCAGTGAATCCGTTAAACGAATTGCGAGAATTAGAACTGCTAGTGCTAAAACAAATAAATATGTCGGCATAATGCTTGATACAAAAGGCCCTGAAATTAGAACAGGTAATTTTGTAAATGATGAAGTTTACTTTAACGAAGGAGACATTGTTAAAATAGTAAGTGAAGAAATCCTTGGAAACAACGAACGTTTTTACGTCAATTGTAAAGAACTTTTTAGTGATATTTCCGTAGGTGATGAAGTACTTATTGATGATGGTAAGATGTCTTTAAGCGTCATTAGTAAAACTGATGAAGAATTCAATTGCCGTGTTAATACAAGTGGTGTCATTAAAAACAAAAAAGGCATCAATGTTCCTGGTGTAAAACTTTCCATGCCTTTCGTTTCAGAAAAAGATTATAACGACATCAAATTTGGCTGTGAACAAGGTTTTGATTTAATCGCATTGTCATTTGTTCGTAGAGAAGAAGACATTCTTGAAGTAAGAAAACTATTAAAAGAGTTTGGCCGTCCTAATATGGAAATAATAGCTAAAATTGAATGTCAAGAAGCTTTAAATAATCTTGAAGGAATTATTAAAACAGCCGATGGAATAATGGTAGCAAGAGGAGATTTGGGAGTGGAAATAGCTCAAGAGTTGGTGCCATTATACCAAAAACAAATGATAAAAATGGCTAATCATTTTGGAAAGCCAGTTATTACAGCTACTCATATGATGGAATCTATGATATCATCACCACGTCCAACAAGAGCTGAAACTAGCGATGTTGCTAACGCCATTTTAGATGGTAGCGATGCGATAATGCTTAGTGGTGAATCGGCGATCGGTAAATACCCTGTTGAAAGTGTCAAATATATGGATAAAATTGCGAGAGCTGTAGAAGCGACAATTGATTATGAAAAACTTTTAAACGATAATCAAAAATATAATCAACATTCTAAAAATGATGCTATAGGTGCTTGCGTTGCCCAATGTTGTTTAACCCTTGATAAAGTAGAAGCGATTATGGCTTTTACAGAAACAGGTGGTACAGCTAAAAGAATCTGTAAATATCGTCCTAATGCACCGATTGTTGCTTGTACGAATACTCCTGAAACTTGCCGAAAACTTAGTTATTACTGGGGAGTATATCCAGTTATTGTTAATTATATTGATGACATCAGTATGTGTGATGAGATAGCTAAAGAAGTTGCTGAAAGTCTAGGCATCAATAAAAATGCTAACATCATTATTACGAGTGGCTTTGGTCAAAAACATGGTGTTACTAACACGATAAGAATAATTGAAAATAATTAAATAAAATAAAAAAAGGTAATAGATACGAAAACATCTTAGGATCTATTACCTTTTTATATACTCCATATATTAAAAATTAGTTTTCTTTATTAGAAGACTGATAGATTTCAACTAATGTGTCATTACTACGAAATGTTTTATTTTAACATTTATAGTTTCACTCTTTTTTAAAAACTGTACCAAAAATATGAAACAAATAAAAAAAGTAGGCTGTATAAACCTACTTTTCCCATAAATGGAATATTTGGATTCAGGCATTACCCAAGCCTTCCCATGGTTCAATAATATTATATCATACTTTTGATTTTTCTGATAAATAATATTTACAAAAATGTTTTCTTTTTTTGAGGGGTGTATTCAATAAAAATATGTCGCTTATTTTATAAAAAGACTATATTCTTTATCACCAGTGTATTTATATTTTTGATTTTCAATAAGTATACTTTTAAATCATGTTCTTTTTTATAAACATTTGCATCAAGCAATGCATCCACAGTAACTTCAAAGGTATCTGCAAGTACTAGAAGTAATGAAATATCATGGTAAGTATTATTTCCCATCTTGAAATATCACGCGAACTAACTCTTGTATATTCAGCCAATTTTCTTGAGTCATACCTTCAGCTAAACGATAATTTTTAATATTATAATTGTAAGCTTACAATATAATTATACTTTATAAATTTATATAAAACTACAAATCAACAGATGAGTAAAATCAAACTAAACTGAAAGTATTATATACCAAATTCAAATTAATTTCCTTCTTTATCTCTTATAGGTTCGAATCCCATAGAAACTAAAGTTTCCAAATTTGTAAAACAAAAAATTAGCCTTCTTTAAAGAAGACTAATAAATTTCAATTAATGGTGATCCATACGGGATTCGAACCCATGAATGCATGCGTGAAAGGCATGTGAGTTAAGCCACTTCTCCAATGGACCAAGATGGCGGAGCAAAAGGGATTTGAACCCTTGCGCCAGTTTCCCGACCTACGCCCTTAGCAGGGGCGCCTCTTCAGCCTCTTGAGTATTGCTCCAGGCTATAGTATTATACGTTATTTCACCTGTTTTGTCAAACGATATGATAAATAAATAAAAATAAAAAAAATTGTATATTTTCAAACATTTATCAAAAAATAGTAATAACAAAAAGGAGGAAAAACAATGCCAAAATTAAAATGTGAAGTTTCAGAATGCAGTTATAATGCAGATCATCTATGCGCAAGAGGTGCAATTGATGTTGAAGGGCCAGAAGCAAGATGCAAAAAAGATACTGCTTGCTTAAGTTTCGTCCCTAAAGGTAGAGGGAGTTACAACTATGAATTTGCAAAATTTGAAGAAACATTTAAACCTGAAACATCAGTATATTGTGATGCTGTAAACTGCGTATTTGAATGTGATTCAAGATGTAGAGCTGATAGAATTGAAATAAAAAAGACCGCAGATGGCGATCAAGCCAAAAATGCCGCTACTACGATGTGTAAAACTTTTGAAAGCAAAGATGTGTAAAAAATAAAGTGAAAAAGGAATTTGCAGATTAAAAGCAAATTCCTTTTATTTAGCGTATATCACTTGACAAAATGGAGAAATAATATATAATATATATGTTTAATAATACTAAACAAAAAGTTTAGTAGAGGAGGACATATGAGTATTGGCAGCAATATAAAACAATTGAGGACTCTATATGGTTTAACCCAAGAAGAGCTTGCTAATCGTTGCGATTTAACTAAAGGATATATATCTCAAATTGAAAATGATTTGACAAGTCCTTCAATAAGTACTCTGACGGATATTTTGTCAGCGCTAGGTACTAATTTAAAAGAATTCTTTTCGGAAGAAGAAGATGAAGCAATCGTTTTTAAAAAAGAAGATTTCTTTGTCAAAACATCTTCTGATTCAACGATGACATGGCTCGTTCCTAATAGTCAGAAAAATGAAATGGAACCGATACTTTACACGATTAATGCAAAGTCAACATCGGATATTGATATGCCACATGAAGGCGAAGAATTTGGGTATGTGTTAGAAGGGGAAATAGTGGTAGTGTACGGAAATAGAAAAGAAGTATGCAAAAAGGGTGAAGCATTCTATTTTGTAACTAATAAAAATCACTATTTAAAAAATATGAAGGACAAACCTGCCAAAATTATTTGGGTAAGTAGTCCACCAAATTTTTAAGGAGTAACAAATGGAAAAAATAATTGAACTTATCAATGTATCTAAAAAATATGATGATGTATATGCCGTTGAAAACTTTAATCTATATGTTAATAAAGGGGAATTTATAACTTTCCTAGGTCCATCTGGATGTGGTAAAACTACAACACTTAGAATGATCGCAGGGTTTGAACTCCCAACTGAAGGAAAAATTTTACTAAATGGAAAAGATATAACTCATCTTCCTCCATATGAAAGACCTGTTAATACTGTTTTTCAACGCTATGCTTTGTTTCCTCATCTTGATGTTTATAATAATGTCGCTTTCGGCTTAAAACTTAAGAAAATTACGGAAGAAGTAAAAGATAAAAATGGTAATATTGTTACTAAAACAAGAAAACTTACTCGTGATGAAATTGATGAAAAAGTAACAAAAGCTTTAAAAATTGTCGATCTAGAAGAATTTGAATATCGTAACATTTCAACATTAAGTGGTGGGCAACAACAACGTATCGCAATCGCTCGTGCAATCGTTAATGAACCAGAAATCTTATTACTTGATGAGCCTCTAGGCGCACTTGATTTAAAAATGCGTCAAGACATGCAAATGGAATTAAAAGAAATGCATAAAAAGTTAGGAATAACTTTTATATATGTTACCCATGACCAAGAAGAAGCACTTACGATGAGTGATACAATTGTTGTCATGAAAGATGGTTGCATTCAACAGATCGGTAGACCTGAAGATATATATAACGAACCCAAAAATGCTTTTGTCGCAGACTTTATTGGTGAAAGTAATATATATGAAGGAACAATTGTTGGGGACAAAAAGATTCGTTTTCTAAATAAAGTTTTTGATTGTGTTGATGAATTTCCAATAAATGAAAAAGTGGATGTTGTTCTTCGTCCTGAAGATGTAAAAATTAGTGCGCCTGGAACAGGAATGGTTGACGGAAAACTGATCAGTAAAGTATTCAAAGGGGTACACTATGAATACATTATGATGGTCGGTAAAAATGAAGTTATTATTCAAGATACAAAAAACCATGAAATTGATTGTATGGCTTCCATTTCCATAACTCCTGAAAACATTCATATTATGAAAAAATTATTTACTAGTAATATATATGAAGCATATATTGATAAACAAAATCGCGTAGTAATAGATGATGGTGCTTTTGAATGTGATGTAACGCAATTATTGCCAGGTTCTCATCTTGATGAAGAAGGTTATCTAGTGGATGCTGCCGGCACTAAATATGATTTAACTGATGCTGATGTTAAAGCTGAAATAGGTCTTCATGATATTGAAATCATCGATAACGAAGAAGATGGCATAGTAGCAGGGGAAATTGTTTCAATAATATATAAAGGTGACCACTATCAAGTAATCATTAGAACCGCCAATGATGAAGATTTCGTCGTAGATACAGAATATACTTGGAATGAATTTGACCGTGTAAGTGTTAAAGTAGATCCAGCTAAAATTAAACTTACCTTAAAAGATGAGGTAAAGAAATATGCTAAAGAATAATGAGAAAAAAGTTAGAACACAAGAAGTTCATTTTTCACGAAAACTTCTCGCAATCCCTTATTTAGCCTTTATTGCGGTCTTTGTTGCTGTACCTTTAGTCTTAATTATAATTTATGCTTTTAGTGATGGAAATGGTCATTTTACATTTAAAAATGCTGTAGAATTCTTCACTAATGCTGATTATATTAACTCGCTTGTAACAAGTGCTATAATTGGTATTGCAAATACTGCTATTTGCCTTCTTATTGGATATCCTCTTGCATATATCCTTGCTAAAAAAGAATACAAATTTAATTTCTTTATGGTTATTTTATTCATAATGCCGATGTGGATTAATTTTATTTTAAGAACATATGCTACAAGAGATTTATTACATATTTTACATTTATCTAATTACTCACTTGTATCAACAATGATTGGTATGGTTTATAACTTCTTACCATTTGTTATTTTACCATTATATACAACGATGATTAAAATGGATAAAAGTGTGATAGAAGCTGCTAATGATCTTGGAGCTAAACCATATCAAACATTTTTTAGAGTAATTATTCCTATGTCATATCCAGGTATTTTATCAGCTATTTCGATGGTCTTTGTTCCAACAATGTCGTCGTATGCGATAACAGACATTTTAGGTAATGCTAAAGTATCAGTAATCGGAAGTTCTATTAATTTAGTACTTACAACTTTAAGCCAAAATATGGGTAGCTTTATGGCTCTTATTATGTTAATTATTATGGGTATTAGCATGTTCTTAACGCGTAAGAAAGATAAAACTGAAAATGTTAGAGGTGGCTTATGGTAAAGAAAATTCTATCAAAAACATATGTATATTTAGTACTTTTACTAGCATATGCCCCTATCATTTATCTAATTGTCTTTAGTTTTACGGATAGTAAAGTTCAAGGCTTATGGGGGAATTTTACATTTGATTTGTACTTTAGATTATTCAAACATAAAGAACTCATGACTGCTACTAAAAATACCTTTTTAATAGCCGGTGTTAGCGCCGTTATCTCTACTGTTCTTGGTACGCTTGGAGCTATAGGTATTTTCTATTCTAATCGTAAAATGCGAACAGTTTATGAAATGGTAGGTCAAATACCGGTTATGAATCCTGAAATTGTAATAGCTTTATCTTTATTAATACTATTTTCAGTAGTAAATATGGAAACAAGTTTCTTTACTCTCCTCGTTGGCCACGTTGTGTTAACCGTTCCGTTTGTAGTTTTAAGTGTTACGCCTAAACTAAAACAAATGGATCCTAACATTTATGAAGCCGCTCTTGATCTTGGAGCTAAACCAGGTTTCGCATTAAGAAAAGTAATTCTACCAGAAATAATGCCAGGAATATTTTCAGGTTTCTTACTATCTGTGACACTATCACTCGATGATTTTATTATAACAGCTTTCACTAAACCTTCTAGTTTTGATACTATTAGTACTTTTGTTTATGACCGCCTAATGCGAAGTGGAGCTCCGATCGAATTAAGAGCTTTAACAACCATTATTTTTGTTATAACCCTTGGTTTATTGATAATATACAATATTAGAACTAATATGGTAGCTAAAAGAAATCGTAGTATTGTTAGTAGAGGTGCCAAATGAAAAGAATAAAATTTATAAAAATAACCCTTTTAGTTAGTCTTATTTTCTTTGCATCTTTCGGTTTAGCATCATGTGGTAAAGATAAAACCTTAGTACTTAGAGTTTATAACTGGGGTGATTATATTGATGATGGTATAAGCGATGATGATACCGAAAGAACTTCCTCAGTTATTGAGGACTTTGAAGCATACTATTTTAAAGAAACTGGTAAAAAAGTAAAAATAGAATATTCTACTTTTGATACACCTGAAACAATGTACAATAAAGTAAAAAGTGGTAGTGCTAAATATGATCTTCTTTGTCCTTCTGACTATATGATTCAAAAAATGATAAGAGAAGATATGCTTGAAAAATTTTCAACTAATGCTTTTGATGATGAAGGTAATATCAAAGAAGATGGAACGTTATCTAACTATGCTAAATATGGCTCACCTTTCTTTAAAAAACTTTTTAAAGAAAGAGGTTGGGACAAATACTCAATCGGTTATATGTGGGGAACATTAGGTATCGTTTATAATGAAGAGAAAATATCCCAAATTGAAGGATTAGATCTCACTTCATGGAATGTAATGTGGGATAGCAAACTAAAAGGTAATGTTTCTACAAAAGATTCAGTTCGCGATACTTATTTCATCGGAGTTGTTAATGAATATCAAGATGAATTAAAAACTTTGCGAGATAAATACGAAACAGGGGAGATTTCAAAATTAGCCTATCAAAAAGAACTAAATGAAATTGTTAATCGCCATGATAAAAAAACGATATCTAAAGTTGAAAAACGTTTAGAAACCCTAAAAAAGAATGTTCGTGGCTTTGAAGTAGATAGTGCTAAAAGTGATATAGTTACTGGCCAAATATATATGAACCTTGCTTGGAGTGGTGATGCAGTTTACTCGATGCAGTTAGCCGAAGAAGAAGGAATTGGTCTAAGTTATCAAATACCACTAGAAGGAAGCAACATTTGGTTCGATGGTTGGGTTATGCCTAAAGGAGCTAATGTTGAATTATCAGAAGCTTTTCTTAATTTCTTGTGTATTCCAAGTATTGCTGCTAGAAATATGAACAAGATTGGTTATACTTCCGCAATCGGAGGCGAAGATATCAAAACGATAATTGATGAATGGTATGGCATTAATAGTTTTGAAATTGAAACACTAGATGATAATGACTATATAATTTTTGATGGCCAAGATACAAGTGTTAAAAAAGACGCAATAGAAAGTTTAGATGATGCTGAAATTACTATAAATGGTGAATATATATATATCGATACGGAAAATACCGGATTAAAGTGGTGCGACTTTATGGAAGTAGTGGATTTAAGTTACTTCTTCTGTGAAGATACCTCAACTGATAAAGCCGAGTTTTACATTAACAAAACCTACATCGGTAACCAGTTTACAGCTCAGTATCCCACTGAAGAAGAAGTAAACAGATGTGGCATCATGGAAGACTTTGGAGATGCTACAGAAGATGTTATTAAAATGTGGTTAAGTGTAAAAGGAAATGAAATTAACTGGATTTGGATATCGGTAATCATCGCAATTATTGGAATTTTTGTCGCTATAACAATCTATAAAAAGGCATCAGATAAAGCTAGATATCGTCGTTTAAAATTAAAGAAACTTCAAAATAAACAATAAAAAAGACACGTAAATTTACGTGCCTTTTCTTTTTTAACCAAAACACTTGCAATAAAAGTTAATTTTTGATATAATATAAAAGCAATCTATAGGGGATTCGTACAATGGTAGTACACCGGTCTCCAAAACCGTCAATGCGAGTTCGACTCTTGCATCCCCTGCCATGGCGAATGTGGTGAAGTGGTTAACACAGCGGATTGTGGCTCCGTCACTCGAGGGTTCGAATCCCTTCATTCGCCCCATAAAAGAACTAGAATTGTGATACGAGAAATCTGTCACAATTTTTTTGTTTTTAGGGTAAAAAAAGATAAAATCACCAGAGTACAAGTCCCACCAATAAGAAATTTGCCTTATTTTTAACATCATTTTTAATAGCATAAATCAAATCATTAATTTATGGGGTTGCAATTCTAAAGGTTCAAAACGCTAGGGGTTGCATTTTTTTATGCCAAAAAAGAAGGGGTTGCATTTTCAAAGAGCAAAATTTAGAGGGGGTTGCATTTTGAAAATAGGTATTTTCAATTAATATTTATGAAAATATTGATGTAACTTTACCTATAGGAGCATAAGCAACATCAATAGATACATTTATAGGTATAGGGTTCAAGTCTCGCTAGCACATATTTGAAAAGAAAAGTTCCAATAAATTGATTAAAATTACATCAATGAAAGACGCTTCTCAATGTGGTTAAAGGCATCAATGACAAGGCGTACTTATTTGCTTAGAGACAATTAATATAAAAATTTGATGGTTATAATTTGTGCCTCATCGGTTTGCAGAGCGATTTATATTTTATTAATTTGAGAAAAAATGAAAAATTATATTGAATTATCAGCTGCTTACTAGCAATTTTTATATAAAAGTGTTATAATTATTATATATTTTTCCGTTTGTGAGGGTTGACTATGAAATATAGTGAAGCAATTAAGAAATTAAGATTAAGAATGTGTTTAACTCAAGCAGAATTTGCTGCTCTTTTTAATGTTAGTTTTGCAACTGTTAATAGGTGGGAAGCTGGTTCTCATGAACCTACAATGAAAATAAAGAGATTATTAAAATATTATTTTGAAAAAGAGAACATTAATATTGAGGTGGAGTAACTTATGGATGAAATAAAACTACGAAACATAAAGTTACTTAACTTGATTGAGAAAGGACACTCAAGTAGGACTTTATTGAGAATTTTGTCAGTAATAGAAGATAAAATTATCGAAAAAGATGATATATACAATGTTTTAGGAAAAACACCAACAGCAGAGAATATAATCAATGATCTATACTTGATGCAATCAAATTACTATTCTATATATTGTTTGCTATTCTTTGACATCAATATATTTATAATTGAAAAAATAAAAGAAAATTATGATACTTGCGATTTACTATCTTCTAAATTTGAAGAATTTTCTGAGAAGATAAAATTACAAAAGGGATCATACGATAAAATATTATTTGCAATTAATGAATTATCTTCTGTAATAAAGATTAGTCCTAAAACTGAAATATTAAATCAAATCAAGCAAAATGAACCTATTTTGAATAACGTACTAAAAGAAAAAATACTTAATAAATATCCTTTAGTGAGTGTATATGAATTTGATTCAATAATAGATGAATTAATTGCTGAAAATAAGATAAGTAATACGTTTGATGGCTATAAAATTAGAAAAGAGCAGATCGGTGATTATTTATTAAAATCAAGCGATCCGAGGGATGAATTGGTATTAAAAAAATGCCGAGGAGCAACGCTGGAATCTATAGCTCAAGAAATGTCTATAACTAGAGAAAGAGTTAGGCAAATAATAAAGAAAAGAATAAGCTCGTATCCTATTTTTTATAATGAAATTAAATATTATAAATTCTTGAGCATTTATGATTTTGAAAAAGAAGAATTCGCCCTTGTAGGGTTAACTGATTATGTCTTAATAGAATATATCTTCTTAAAATACGAAATAAAACCATTAAAGAATTCAATTGACTATATTAATGATCTAAACTTATTTGATAGTGATCTTGGCAAAAAAGTATTAAGAAAACACAAACTTATAATTATTGGAAATGAATTAGTAAGTTTTGATTTTATTACGCTATTTAAAAAATATGTAATTAGTAATTCTCTTCATAGTTTTTGTGTTGATGATATTGCGGATGATTATAACAAGTTTTTATCAAAATTAAATATTTATAGTGAAGAGCTTTGCATAGGAAAGAACATTGATGATATTAAAATTAAAACTAGAAAAATCGAACACCAAAGATTATTTATTTCTGTTACAGGAAGAAAATTCTTGATTTATAAAGAAGATTCTTTGTCGTTTGATTTCATAGAAGCTATGGATAAGTATCTAGATAATTTTTATGGCTATGGGTCGGTTTCATTTTTTTATGATAATAACAAGGAATTATGTAATAAAAATTTTATCAATGATGAATTTGAACTTTTTGCATTGATGAAAAGATTATTTGGCCCAAAATATGGTAGAAAAATAGAATTTGTAAGAAATCCAGTTATAGTATCGCTAGGAGTAGACAAAGAAGCATTCATAGAAAATATGATTTTGGATATGGAACTACCTTGTACTGTTGAAGATTATCTTTCTCACATACGTGATGTAACGGGATTAAAAGAAGCCTCTGTTTTAGCAAATTTTTGTGATGTAATAAATAGATATAAAAATTCGACCGGTCTGATATCTTTAGATGATGAGATACCAAAAGAAGATTATGAACGACTTTGCCAAGACTTGAATGAACATAAATGTATTGGATACAATTATTTGCGAGACAAGCTAGAAATCAGATATGGCTCAGACACGAAAAAAGTTGAACTATTATTAAATTCTAACAACCTAAAAAAGATAGGTTATATAAAAACTAATACGGCAATTTATTCGAATTTATTTAACAATAGGTTGGAAGCGGTTCAAAATGAATTATTAGATCTAGATTATATTTTAAGCGAAAATGAACTTTCTAAAATATCTAACAAAGAATACTTTTACTACAAGATGTTTGATCTAGTCGATGAATGCCTGGTAGTAAAAATATCTGATAATAATTATTTAAATGTAGTTAAAAGAGAACAAACGTGTGTTGTTAAGAATTTAAAAAAAGATATTGAAGATAATCTTGATAATAATGGGATATATACTATCGACGATTATTTAGATTCATATGAGTTTAAAAAAGTATTAGATACTAACAGTGAATATAAAGACTTGTTATATTCATTTGATACGAAAGCAATAGTATCATACTTGGTTATGACAATTAGAAGTGTAAATTATCTTAATTCATTGGGAACAATTATTTTTTCTAAATCAGAACTATCTATGAAGATATTGTTGGATGACATTCTTAATGAATATGGTTCACTAACATTAATAGATTTAAAAGAAAAAATGATGGATGAATATAAAATAAAGAAAGAATTTAGTAACTCTGAATTGTCTGAAATGGGTTATTATTGTCCGAAGTCTTCGGAAAAAATATATTTAACAAAAGAATATTATGAAAAGGAAATGGAGGAGATTTTAAATGGAGATTCTTAATTTAAATGTAAATGATAATTATCAAGAGTGGGGAATAAAACGTACAGCTAAGCAAAAAACTATAGTTTTAAAAAATAGTTCCCAAGAATATGATGTGTATAAAATTCCTGTTGATATCCTAGTGTATAATCCAACGAATGGAAGAATGTTCATGGAGGCTAAAAGATTTGAAAACGAAGAGCACACAAACCTTGCAACCCTAAAGAACATTGATCCAAAAAAGTATAATGATGAAGTTGAAAATTTAATATGGTCTACTAACGAAGAAAGGAATCTTTCTACAAAAAGAGATATTGAAAAGTTTGGGCAGATAGAACCTGGGGTTGTACTAGACGATGGAACAGTTGTAGACGGAAATAGAAGATTTACTTGTATTAGACGTTTACATAGAGAATTTCCAAGTGACGAAAGATTCGCATATTTTTTAGCTGCAATAATTAAAGTAGATGGCAAGCAGATTACAAGGCAGTTGCTAAAAGAATATGAATTAAGAGTACAATTTGGTGCAGATGAGAAGGTTGGATACAATGTTATTAACAAAAATATGAGCATATATTGGTTAATAGAAAAAGAAAATAGCTTTGATTATACATCAATTGCTGAACTATTAGGTAATGGAACTACCGCAGGTGATGTAAGTAAGATATGCAAAACATGTAAATTGGTTGATGAATTCTTGGATTACATAGGAAAAAGTGGTGAGTATCAAATTGCTGAAGATATGAAAATTTACTGGCCTCTTGAACCGCTTGTAACATATTTTATGAACGATGGTAAAAATCTGACTGAATTAGAAAAGCAAGAAAGAAAACATCTATTTTTTGATTATTTATTAACTTTAGATGTTGCTTTAATTACCCAAAATTTAAGAGATGGTTTAATTAAGAAAGTTTTCAAGGATTCAGCTGAAACTAAAAAACTAATTGATGAGCATAAAGAAACAATTGGAGACAAGATTCAAACAATCATCGAAGATTCAACTGATATAGATGATTTTAATGAATCGATTAAAGAATTAAGAAATTCAGATGAAGCAACTGAGGACAAAGAAAACTATGAAAAAGTTGTTTCAAAGCAAGTTGCAAAGAACCAAATAGATATTCCTCTTAAAGAATGTAAAAATGCATTAAAAAGCCTTGATAATGTTAATGTTAAACCTTTGATCAATGCATCAAACACTATAGCAAATCAAAAATTGGAAGAGATAAAAAATGCATTAACAGAAATAGAAAACAAGGTAAGAACGCTTAAGTTACAAATTGAAAACGAAAATGAATAAAGATTTGTCAAAAATTAATTTTAATACTATTTATTTTAACCAGAAAGATGTTGAAGACTTTTATTCAAAAGCATTGTTGAATGCCAATCTATATAAGAGAATTACAGCTTATTTTTCGGTTGGAATTTTTAAGTATCTAAAAAAAGGAATATCTGAATTTATAAAAAATGACGGGTATATGCAACTTATTTTGTCAGAAGATATAGATTCTGAAACAATTAAGCAAATTAATAAAGGGTATTCTGAAAAAAGTTCTTTAACAACAGCACTATCTAAAACAATTATTGTTGAAAGAATTAACGAGCTTTGTGAGCAAGATGATGTTAACTTATTTTCTTATTTAATTGCGGTTGGAAAGTTAGATGTAAAATTGGTATATAAAATTTCGGGTATTGTTCATGATAAGTTTGGAATTATATCAGATGGAATACATAATCTAGTTTACATTGGTTCGCCTAATTTCACAGAAGCAGCGGCAGGAATTAATGATGAGGCTTTTCAAGTTACTATCGACTGGGATAATCCAAGCAAAAGAGAATTAAACAGCATAAATGAGCTCAATAATCTGTTTGATAATATTTGGAATAATGAGAAGGATGATGTTATAACTGTTGATTTACCAGACCCTATTATTACCAAAATGATAGAAAAAATTGATTATGAAGAAATTAAACAATACATTAAAAATCCTAACTATATCAGATTTGATTTTAATGAATTTGGAGAAGTAATTTTAACATCAAACATCGATATGATACCTTTGCTTAATTATAAAAATATTGGTGAGTTTTCAACCTCTAATTTTTTAAGTAAAGAAGAAAAATGCTTTAAACTTAAAAACATCAAACGTATAACTGAATTGATGGATTTTAAGCTTAAAATTGAAAAACTATGTAACAACAATAGTATTTCTTTCTACTTAACAAAGAAAGCAAAAGATTATTTTGATTTGCATTATAGAAATTATGATGAATTATCCGTAAAAGGAACTGAAATAAAGAAAACTGATTATACGTCAACTTCTGATTTTGCATCATTGAAAGCTGGTATTAATTCTTTAATTAAACGTCCGCTTAAAGATAGTCAGATACAGTCAGCAATCCATTTGGTAAAGATGGAAAAATCACTTAACTTTTCTGTTCCTGGAAGTGGAAAAACCGCAACAGTTCTTGGGGCATTTGAATATTTGGCTAATGAATGCAGTCTAAATCAAAATTATGTAGATAAATTGCTTGTTATTGGTCCAGTCAATTGTGCTAAGTCTTGGAAAGATGAATATAATGCGGTTTCGTTTGAGTCCGATAATCATGCACCATTATGTTTAATTAATAACGATAGCATTAGTGAAAAAAGCGATGTGTTGCTACACGACTACTCTACATCAAGGCTTATTATAGTGAATTATGAGCTTATTACAAAAGTGAAAAATGAACTACTAAAGTTGGTTGATTCAAAGACAATGATTGTTTTTGATGAGATTCATAGAATAAAAAAAATAGACAGTTTGAAATATGCATGTCTTAAAGAAATAGCTTATAAAACTAGATATCGAATGGCGTTGACAGGTACCCCGTTGCCAAACGGCTATATAGATCTATTTAATATGATGTCTCTATTACATGATGATTATGCACAATCATATTTTCAAATGTTTGAATCAACTTTGAAATCTGATGATTCAAGATATAGAAAGACTGGATTACAGAACTCTGATTTAAACCATATTTTATATCCATATTTTGTGAGAGTAGATAAAAAAGATTTGAACGTACCTCTCCCAGAACATGATAATTTAATTCAAGTTCAAACAAACAGTTATGAAAGAGAACTATATAATCAAATTATTTCAAAAAAGATGAATTCGTTTGAAAGCACAATTAAATTAGTAGAAATAGGTTGTGTTCCATTTAAATGTAATCAAAGTATTGAATTTAATGAAAAAAATACAGATATAGATGGAGAAATTTATTATACCAGTAAGATATGTAAGTTTTTGTCTATATTGGAAAAAAACAATAGAAAGTCAATCGTGTGGTGCAACTTCGTAGACACGATCAATGTGATCTATAAGGTTTTAAAAGATAAAGGATATTATGTAAAAACGATTTATGGAGATACAGAACAATCTGAAAGAGAAAAAATAATAGATGAGTTTAACTATGGTACATTGCAAATTTTGGTAACAAATCCTGCAACATTAGCGGAATCTGTATCTTTACATAAAGCGTGCCATGATGCACATTATCTTGAATTAAATTATAACTTATACCAATACCTTCAATCTAGAGATAGAATTCATAGACTTGGCCTAAAAGATTCAGATAAAACAAATTATTATATATATTTGAATTATTATGATGATGAAATGAAAAAATCCAAAGATTATGATATCTATAAAGCGTTAAAGAAAAAAGAGGAACTTATGGAAAAATCTATAAGAAAGGGCAATTTCATTTTTGGTGGAAATGATGAAATGGAATTCGAATAAGGAGTGAGCGTATGAAACCATTTTTAAAATGGGCCGGTGGTAAAAGACAGTTGATACCATATATCAAAGAATTTGTAACCAATGATAAAATTGGTGATAATAGGTATTTTGAACCGTTTTTAGGTGGAGGCTCAGTATTTTTTGAATTAAAACATAATTATTGCATAATAAATGATTTAAATTCGGAAATCATCAACGCATATATGGTTATAAAAGATAATGTCAACGATTTAATTACCAAGCTAAAAGAGCATGCAAGTAGACATTGCAAAGATTATTACTATTATATTAGAAGCTTAGACAGAGATCCATACTTATATGGATCAATGACAGATGTAGAAAAAGCAGCTAGAACAATTTATCTAAATAGAACTTGCTATAATGGTTTATACAGAGTAAATAAAAATGGTTATTTTAATACTCCTATTGGAAGATATGTTAATCCTTTAATATGTGATGAAAACAATTTAATAGAAATCTCTAATTATTTGAACACAAATAAGATAAAAATATTATCAGAAGATTTTGTTGAAACTACAAAGACTGCTAAAACTGGAGATTGGGTATATTTTGACCCACCATATGATTATGAAATTTCCGGTTTTGTTAATTATGTTAAAGAAGGCTTTACTCATGATGATTTAATCCGCTTGAAAAAAACGTGTGATAGATTAATATCAAAGGGTTGCTTTGTTTTAATATCAAATAATGATACTAAGTTTGTTAGAGAATTATTTAATGAATCTGATAATTATGAAATAGTATATTCTACTAAAACTATAAAAGCAAATAGAAACATTAATAGTAAGAAAGAGAGAAAAAAAGTAGATGAGGTGCTTATTTATGGAAGAAAGAAATAGTGTTCCATTTCCACAAGCAAATGATTTTGAAAAGATCATCAAATTATTAGAAGTTAATGAGGATAAATTAAAAGACAACGACTACCTTAAAGAGTTGCTCAGTTTAGGAACCGATAGACAAATATCTTATTATTTGAGCGCATGTGAATTTTTAGGTTTAATATTAAAAAGACAGTTCACAGAGGTCGCAAAAGAACTTAAAAGTGTTTCAAATGATACAAGGGTTTTAAAACTATCTCAACTAATTGTATCAATGCCTGTTTTTGGCGAAGTGTTTTTCATGCGTTATTATTATAATTCAAATCCAACAATTGATGAAATATCTCAAATGATAAGTATTCTCTATAAAATAGATAATTATGAGGTATGCAAAAGAAGAGCAAGTACTGTTATAAAATGGCTGAGTTGGATAGATGAGCAAAAAGATTTATTATGAGAATCAATATTAGAAAAACACCATTACTATTTCTTTTTATCATTCTAATTTTAATTACTTCCTCTTGCTCTAACAACAAAGTTACAACACTGCCTGATACTCCAACAACACCTTCATTTACTACATGTTCATCAACTGATTCAAATCCTACAACTATTGAACCAAAAGAAGAAGCCCCATATGCGAATAAGGCAATTGAACTAAAAATTGGTAATACTATAGTAGATGTTAATTGGCTGGATAATGATTCAGTTAAAGCTTTAAAAGAACTTGCTAAAGATGGACTAACTATAAATATGAGTATGTATGGTAACTTTGAACAGGTAGGTTCACTTGGTAAATGTATTGCATCAAGTGATGCTAGTTTAACTACATCTCCAGGAGATATAGTTTTATACTCATCAAATCAAATAGTATTATTCTATGACTCTAATACATGGTCTTATACAAAATTAGGACATATCAATTTATCCAAAAGTGAATTAATAGATTTACTTGGTGATGAAGATGTTGTTATAACAATGGATTTGAAATAATATGAAGCGACAATAAGGCAAATTATTCAAATTTGGGGGGATTTCGATGCCGACTAAAAATCAAGAAAAAGGAAAAAAATATGAAGATTTTTCTGAAAGTATTTTACTGTTGAAAGAAATAAGCTGGGATAGGGGAATAATATTCGATAAGGTTTCAGATGACCACACTGATAAAATAGAAGGTATATCAGGAGCAAAACATCAAATAGATATTCATCTTTTATCTTCAAACAATCCTGATTACCATTTGTTGTGTGAGTGTAAATCACATAATGGTCCTGTTGAAAAAACAGAAGCATGCTCATTTGTTACTGTTATAAGAGATATTAAAGAAAAACATAATGATTGGAAAATTATTCCCTGTTTTGCTTCAAATTTAGGATTTCAAAGTGGAGCAGTAAAGATATTAATTTATTATGATATTGCTCCATTAGATTTATGTGATGTATCTAATAAAACATTTAAAATTACAATCACAGAGTCATCCATAAGACCAAATATTAAAATAAAAGGAGTATATTTAAAAGGAAATGTTAAAGCTGATTGTATTGATGGCTTTACCAATGATGATAGAGGCAATATTTTAAGACCAGAATATGTGTTGGGTTATTATGAATTATTTGATAATTATGGAAAAGTAATTGAGGATTTAATTAATTACAAAGGTCCATTTGTAACCGGAAAAAGAAAATACGTAAACAATGAGTATGATGTTTTTAAAAGTTTTATTACAAAATTAGAACTCGATAGAATTGAAGGTGTTTCTTATGGCGCAATCAAAACTGAACCTCATTCTTCAACAAGTATTATAAAATCTGACACAAAAGCAGTTTTAAAGATCGATGATAAATTGTTCTATCACTTCAATAAAGATGGAAGTATTAAAAAAATTGATTATTCTAGTATTTCTGATGAAGACTAAAAACGTGTGAAAAATGGCAAAATTATAGTATTTAAATAACCTGAGATATTTAATTGCTAAAACGGAGGAAGAATATGGGATTTAAAGAATTTATTGAAAAACTTAATAATGATGATAAAAGCACATTTGAGAAGTATTCTAAAATTCGAGGTGTTCAGCAATATAGAATTATATTTGAAGCATTGAGTAAGGTTGATTCTAATGTTATTTTTGCTGATGTCAATTCATTTGTTATCCTCGATAAGGCAATAAAAGATGTTCTATTTAAATATTTAGGTACTTTGGAAGAATATATCAGAAATGATATTTTACTAAGATTTGATTTCGATCCTGAAGCTGAATTAAAGAAACCAGAATATCATTATTTTAAAGGACTGCCAAAGTGTATTAGAAAGACTAATCCAACGGATGAAATAACAGACTTTTATAAAAAGTTTGCTTTAAACTTTGGAGATTTAGTGTCTTTTATAAAAGATTATGATTCACAAACTTATGATACTAGCAAATTAGATTTAACAATAAATCTAAGAAATAGTGTAATGCATCACTCACCTTTATTATTTGATTATAATTTTGAATCGACGGTTGAAGAAACACTAAAAGGAATAGGTGCTTTAGTTGAAATGCTGCCATCTGATTATAAAGATGGGTGTATCAAAAATCTTAAAGTACCTAATCAAAAGACAAAAGAAAATATAGCAAGTGCTTATTATAAGTTCTTGCTATATACGGAGGATTGATTTTTATGTGTGATTATGTAAAGAAAAAGGAACTAGAGATTCCAAGAGATACATTTATTAATTGGATTAATAGTGTTCAAAAATATATAAAAAAGAATTATAAAATTACTTTTTCACACTCTCCAATTGGTAGTGGTAGTAGAAATATGGTAATTAGAAAATGCAATGAGAATTTCTTTGATTTAGATTTCCAAATTGTTATGCAATCTATTCCGAATAATTATAATTGGAATAGAGACTGTAAAAAATTTAAAGATATATTTAGAACTACATTTGATAAGTTTAAACCTAAAGGATTCAGTTTCTGTGAGGATAGCACTCAAGCCTTAACTACAAAAAATATTAACAAAGGATATGGCTTTGATATCATTATAACAACATATGATGAAGACGGTAATTTCTATATTCTTTATAATAAGAAAAATACTAATAATGCTAATAACGAAGACTATGAATGGGCTAAAAGAAAAGAAATGAATAAATATCGTGAAAGATTAAGTCTTATTGAAGGCCCTGAAATGTGGGAGTATCTTCGAAAAGTATATAAAAAGAAACGTCATGATCATAAAGATGATGTTGAACCAAATAAGAAGAAATCCTATCAATTGTTAAATGAATCAGTCGTTGAAACATTAAAACATTTTGGTATAAGATTCCAATGATTTAAAAAAGATGATATAATATACCTGTAACAATTTTCTGATTGTTGACCGCCCTGGTTTGACCAGAGGAGGTTGTTACAATGTTTGATTTAATATCAAAGGAAGAAATTCGTAAAATTGTAATCGGATTAATAGGAGATTTAACAGTTAAGTATTCTTATTATGAAATGTCAATTCTACTAGATGTTAATGAAAAAACAATCTACAAATGGCGTTCAGGATATATACCAAAAGCTGATAATTTCCTTAATTTACAAATTTTACATAATACTCTAACGAAATAGAGTGATTGAAGCATCAGTTATTAATTTAGCTGATGTTTTTATTTTCGCCTGAAGGCCCGATATTAATTTATTTATTAATATATAATGAAGCCCGAGGTGATGGAAATGTATTCTTGTATAAATCTTCATTTTACAGATTTCTGTAATTTTCATTGTAAGCATTGCTTTGTTAAAAAAGAAAATTGTGAGTTGTCATTTGATGAACTAAAGGTTGCAGTAGATAAAATTTATAAATATTTTAACGATAATGAAATTAAGGGCAGAATCAATCTCGCAGGAGGGGAGCCCTTAATGTCTAGAAATATTGATAGATTAATCGATTATATTGCATCAAAAGGTATTGAAGTATCTATTATTACTAATGGTTATTATTTGGATGATTCATTTATTGAAAGATACAAAAATCAAATAAGTACAATTGGAATTAGTGTAGATTCTTTAGATTATGATACAAATGTTTTAATTGGAAGATGTTTTAAAGCTAATACTTTATCTAAAGAACAATTAATTCACATCTGTAATAGCATTAAAAAAGCAGGTATTAAATTAAAAATTAATACTTGCCTTTCTAAGTTAAATATTGATGAGGATTTTAATTCGTTTATAAATGAAATTAAACCAGATAGATATAAAATTCTTCAGATGCATTGTGATGATAATGACCTAAAAAATAAAAATAATATGGTTAATAAAGAAGAAGCAGAAGCCTTCTTATCAAAAATCAAATTTGACCATATATTTGAAAGTTCTGATGAGATGAAAAACTCATATATAATTATTGACTCACAAGGTAATATTTCAACAAATAATGCCCATATAAGCAATATTTCAATATTTGATTATGATATAGAAGAAGCAATTAATCTATTAAATATTGATTATGCCAATTATATTAAAAGATACATTTAATCACTTTAGAAAGGAGGTATTCAAAATGTCAAAGTACAATACAATCGATGTCTGGAATCATTATTATGGCAAAAAAGAAGATGTAAAGGACTATGCTGGTAGATTAATGAAAAAATCTGCTTGTGGAAATCCTAATAGTAATTATCATCCTACATTAGATCACATTAGACCATTATCAAAAGGTGGAGCTGATGTTTTAGATAATATTATAATTTGCTATCGTGATACTAATGAAGAAAAAGCTGATAAGTTTCCTCATTGGAAAGCAAATAATAGAAGATTCCATGCAGTAAGAGTAAAAGGCTCTAGAGTTGCTTATGAAATTATTGAGGATTAATCTACTTCAGGTTTCTTTCCCCAATAGTCTTTATTTCTAAACTCTCTGCGTTTACGATTAATCTTTCTGTTTTCTTTTATAGACCATGTACCTAGTTCATAACGATATAAGGTATCGTCAATAAATTCATAAAGAAGATAGTCATCATCAACAACATATATTTTTCTAATTAAGAATTTAGTAAAGTAATCTATAATATCCTTATTTAAGGGATAGATAGAAGATAACTTGTTACTAAATTCTTTTTGTTTGGTTTTAGTGGTTATTGTTTTAGATGCAATTAATCTTATATCATTTATAATTTCATCTTTATAAGAACTATATAAATTTTCAAATGCTAAAGTAGATGCTTCAATCATTTGTTCATCATGAATAAGTATTCCCTTACATTTTCTTTTGTATCTTGAATTGCAAACCCAATATAGAAGAACTTTGCCATAATCCTTTTTTCTATCATTTCTTCTAGGCTGATAAAATTTATGACATAATCCACATTCAATTTTATTACTTAGTGGATATGAGTTATCATTATATTTAATTGAATATAATTCTTGAACATATTCCCATGTTGGCTTTGGTATAATTGCAGGATGATTATTATATATTCTATATTGAGGTAATTCACCTTCATTCTTTTTTAAAGTATGAAGTACTACATCAATTGAGAATTTCTTTTGAAGTATTGCATCTCCACAATATTTTTCATTAGTAAGAATTGAATTAATGACTGCATAAGTCCATTTTTTAGAACCTAGAGGTGTTAAGATATTATTGTTTTTTAGGTATACTTGTAATTGATGATTATTTAAACCTTCTAAGAAAAGTTTATAAATCATTTTAACAAGTTTTGCCTGTTCCTTATCAATTATAATTTTACCTGCTGCTGTTTTCTTAAAACCTAATAAATGCTCAGTATGCATTGTGAATTTCCCATGTTTATATCCATTTCTAACTGACTATTTAATGTTATCAGATATTGATTTGGATTCTTCCTGAGCGAAAGAACAGAATAGTGTAAGCATGAATTCACCTTTAGGATCCATACTATCAATGTTTTCTTTTTCAAAAAATACAGGTACGCCTTTTAATTTTAAATCTCTTGTTGTTTGAAGAGCATCAATTGTATTTCTAGCGAATCTAGATACTGACTTAACTAATATAACATCTATTTTCCCATCAAGAGCATCTGTTATCATTTGATTAAATCATTTTCTACGTTTTAAAGAAGTACCTGTAATTCCTTCATCATAATAAATATTAACGAGTTCCCAGTCAGGATTAGATTTAATATAATTTTCATAATAATCTCTTTGAACCTGTAAAGAATGAAGCTGCTCATCTTGTTCAGTTGATACTCTTGCATATGCTGCGACTCACTTTTTAGTAGGTGCATTTTCAACCTTTTTCTTTATTGGAGTAATTTCTTTAATTATCTTTTTCATCGATTTCCTCCAACACACTAATTATAGGTTTATATTTTTTAATGAGCTTTTTCTTAAATAATATAAGTTCATCTTTTGTTATAAATTTATCTTTAAGCATTTGATTTAGAAGAAGACATGCAAATCTATATTTTATTTCGCCTTCAATTTGTTTATGACGCATAATAAAAACCTCCTTAAAGCTGTGTCTATCTATCACTCTAAAGAGGTTTAAAGTCAAGTTGTATTAAACTTGTTTTTCAAATACTTTTGTTGTATAAAATATGCATATCATACCTAAGTGTCACATCTGTCACGCTAGTCACACGTCACTTGTGTATATGCTTAAAAATATAGGGTTAGAGGGTGCACCTTCATCTATAGAGGGTGCATTGTATTAACAAAACTTACCTTTCACATTAAAGAAGCAATAGGTTTGATACATTTGTTATCAAGCCTTTTTTCTTTGTGGATAGGAACCTTTATCCTTTCCGCCAACAAACTATAGAGCCTTGTAGAAGTGCAAAACGGCATTTTTACGAGGCTCTTTTTCTTTTTATATATTCCTACGGAACAAACTATATTTTTTATAAAAACTTTTTTTAGTTCTGTCATTATTCCGCAATCTACTTGTAATTTTCTCAAAAAAGTGTTATAATTTTCGTATGTTTTTAACTTATTTATAGGATGGTTAATAAAAATGATTAAGGTAGAATTGTTTATAAAATTGGTAAAACCTAATACCGAAGGAGTTAGTAGATGGGTGCCTGTAACAGAGTTTGTTGGTAAATATAAAGAATTAAAATTAGGAAATGCTATAGATAGAGTTAGATTAAATGGTTTTAATAATGGAGATTTTTCTCAATATATAAGTGTCGAAATCAAACGTGTTATTGGCAACCAAAGATGCGTAATCCTTGTTACTTCTAAGCCTGAGGTTGATTATAAGAATGGAATGCCGAAGTATATGAAAAAGTGTTGGAACAAGCTGAAAACTTTAGAAAGTATGATGTTTAAGAGAGTCACAATTCTCATAAAAAAGATTTCAAAGTATGTTAAGAGACAAATCACACTATGCAATTAAAGATAAAAGGTAATAATTATGATTGAACATAGAGATTTAGAATATTGGAAAAGAGAGATAGAAAAGTATAGTAATAGCGTTAATAAAACTTTCAACTCATTAAAAGATAGAATAAAACTTACAGAATCATTGTTGGAAGGAATAAGAGATTTTGTTAGTTCTGTTGAATGTTTTGTCGCTAAAGCGCATGAAAATAAATCATATGAGGCAAGATATTCAGAAATGGATGCGGCAAATAAATATTGTAAATCAAATAGCAATTTAAATTTCTTATCTAAATTCTACGACAACTTAAATGCTTCGGTTGGACATCAGATATTTGTTGGTGAATATGCTGAGCGATTAGGCTTAAAATATGCTTCTAAACTTTTTGAAGTTAAAGATTTTTTGCATAGTAAATATCATATTGAGGTGTTAACTAATCTTTCATTATTTCCTTTCGATTTGGATGATTCATTCCAAAAATATTATAAAGAAATAATTAAAATTTTAAGCAAGAAAGAGATGCTTGAAAATTCAGGGGAAAAAGGAACATATTATATTCAAAAGAAAAAATTGATATATATTGATAATGTTCTATTTTATGAATACGTACTTACCGATGCACTTGATAATAATAGCAAATTTGATAGATTTATTGCATTTTCATTGTTAGATATTCCTGATAATTATGCAATTAAAGCAAATTACCTTCTAAAACAAATAACTTTTTTTGACCAAATGATTTCTTATGTTGTAATTACCAGATTTACAATTGCTATTAGGCCTTGTGAAATAGAAAAACTTAGTCTTATTGTTGGAGCTTCTACATCATATTCTAGTAAATCTAGCGATTATTGTAGATTGATGGATTATTTAAAAACTAACAAACTAAACCTTGTAGATATTATTAAATTCAATGATGAGGATTATAAAGAATTTTATAATATTGTTTTCACAAATAAAAGGACTATTATATCCAAAACGCTTGATAAATCTAGACAAATTATCGAAAGTAAGAAAACAGGATATAAAACACTTTTGTATTTGTTGCATTCTATGAACAATGATATTTTAAGAAAACAAATCTCTTATAATGAGGAAGATTCTTTAAGTGATATGAATTTAAAAAGAGGGGTTTATGCATTTGAAAAATCACCTTTTTCATCTGGCCTATTAGGGCACAATCCTTCATTTGGGGATTTAATAGAATTGTTTGATTATAAAGAACATGCTACTGAGATAATGGCTAGAACAGTGTTTAACATTTCAAACGAGTCTTCTTGTATTTATATTCCAAATGAAAGGATCAGTAGTGGGAACTTAAAAGATACAATTGAGCGGTATAATTCGCAGTTTCAAAAATCATCTCTTTTGCATAGAAGAATTCTTCAATTTGGCAATTATACTTATTTGGCTGAAAATGAATTGGATACCATTAATGTTTTAAATCATATTAATAGTTATGTTGATGCAATTAATTTCTCTTGCTATAAAGAATACTGCGAAGCAAGAATATCCGAATTAGGATTAGTTTTTATTGATATTGATAAAGAATGCGCACTTAAATCACTTTTTGAAAATAGTAGCGTTTTTGCAGTATATGGTGCGGCAGGAACAGGGAAATCATATTTTGCAAATTATGTATTAAAAGTACTAAAAGATATAACTAAGGTTTGTATTGCATCTACAAATCCGGCTGTAGATAATATGAGGAGAAAGTTCGAAGACAATACTGCCCAATATATGACCACAACTAAGTATCTAAAAGAATATGATTCAAATTCAAATATTGGTTTATTGATAATTGATGAATGTTCAACAATTAGCACAAAAGAAGCATTTAATATTTTTAATCAAACGAAGCCAAAATTAGTGCTTCTGTTAGGAGATATATTTCAAATTCAGTCAATTACATTTGGTAATTGGTTTGCGATTTTAAGAAAATTTTTACCTAAAAGATGTATTGTAGATTTAAAATCACAGTATAGGACGGATAGTGAAACATTAATAGATTTTTGGAAAGAAGTTAGAAATCTAGGACCTAATATTCAAGAAAAGCTTGCGATGATTGAAATATCACATAAATTTGATGAAAGTCTTTTTGCGAAAAATTATCGAGATGAAATAATTTTATGTTTAAATTATGATGGATTATATGGAATCAATAATTTAAATAAAGTTTTGCAAAATGCAAATAAAAATGAAGTACATAGATGGAAACAATATATCTTTAAAGAAGGTGACCCTATAATTTTTCATGATTCTTTAAAATATAAGGATGTTTTTTATAACAATCTTAAAGGTGTAATTGAAAAAATAGAAGAAAATTCTAATGGTTTTTTATTTACCATTCGTATAAATAAAGTACTTAATCCAGTATTATGTGAAAATTGTGACGTTAAATTATTATCAATAGTAGATGGTGAATCTATAGTTAGATTTGCATTTAATAAGTATTCTGAAGATGTTTACGATAAAGACACAGGATACAATTTGTCAATCCCATTTCAAATAGCCTATGCACTTTCTATTCACAAAGCTCAAGGATTAGAATATGATTCGGTAAAAATATTGATTTCAAATGAGGTTGAGGAAAATATTACGCATAATATATTTTATACTGCAATTACAAGAGCTAAAAAGAATTTAACTATTTATTGGACACCTGAAACAGAAGAGAAAATTGTTTCTTCTTTTAAAATTCAAAACTATGATAATGATGCAAATATTTTGAAACAAAGGAAAAAATTACTGGGGTCTAAATAACAATATAATGAGTATAAAAATTTAGAAAAGGAAAAAAAGTATTATTATATACTTGATCTAAACGACAGACAAAAAAATCGAGGAATGCTTAATTTTTGAAATTATGCGATTTATTATCTGAATATGGGAAAGAATTCATAAATAGAGCGTTACACTACTCAAAGAACTATTTGGCATAAAGTAGAGATTAAGATAAGCAAAATAAGTGTACATAAATTTTGCCAGACTGTACGCACTTTTTAAGGGGTGTACGCAAATTGCATCATAATAGCTAATCTTACACATGATACGTAGATAGGCTGATACAATAAAAAGTATCAGCTTTTTCTTTTTAAAAAATTCTTAACAATTTTAAAAATGCTAACAATGTGAAATAATATTATTACTGTAGTCATATTAAATTTAGTAACATATAGATTATAGTCTTAAGAGTTAGAAAGAATAGTTACGTAATTATCAAAGTTAAATAACTAAAACATTGTAATCATTAATTCAGTTAAAAATATTTAATTTATGATATAATATTTATGTACATTTTGAAAAATGAAATGAATTACTCACGATTATATATAAGTTAATAGGAGAAGAAAATGTTACATAATGATAATTTAATAAAAGTTCAAAAATTAATCAAACAACTAGAAAATGAAAGCGACCAAAACATTATTAATAAAATAGGTGATGAATACATGCCTATAGCAGAATTTTATACCAAAAGATCGAGTAATGTTAAAAATGGTAAGTCTGTTGCATCATTTAAACTATCAGAAACTAGGAATGTGTATACATATGTGAACTGCGATGAACCATTAATTCACGACAAGTCCATACTTTTAAAAAACCTTAAAGTATTGGAAATGCATATTACTGATATATGTGAAAATAATTTTTCAACTGAAGAAAATACAAGAATCCCTAGTACGACCAATTATAATATTTATGGGAATAATAATATTATAAATAATGGAAATATTTATTCAGAGGCTATTAATAAAATTGATGGTTTACAAATGACGGATGCAGAAAAAGAAGAAATAAAAAATCAAATTGAACTCATCCAGACGATTTTAGAATCAAAAGATACAAAAGAGAAAAAATGGTTGAAATTAAAAAATATTGGTAAATGGATATTTGATAAAAGCGTTGATGTCGGAATAGCTTTATTACCGCTTCTTACTAAAATTAGCTAAAAAACTTCATTTATTATTTCCTAATTAGAAAATTACATATTTGAAAAAATGTTGTAATTCGTTTTATTAATCATTGAAAAAGTATAGTATCAAATTCAAAAGATAAAGTATTAAAGTTTAATAATATCAATAAAAACTTATATATCATTTGCAAAATCAAATTATAGAATGAATCATACCAAATAATAAGAATTTTTAATAAATAACAGGATTCAGTAAATCAAACTGGTTCCTGTTTTTAATGTTTAATGTAATTTGAAATACTTCAACGCAATGATTTAAAATAATTTTGAAAAAATACTAACTTTTATTAAAGTGTTTGCGAAAATACATTATTTCTTATTTAAAATACTAAAAAAATATAAACAATTTGATAAAATTGAAATGTAGCTAATAACTATATAATGATATAAATCGTATCATTTCAAATAGTATCTTGAATATATATAAGTTATACAATATAATGATACTGACGAGGAGGAAACTATCTTATGAAGTTTTATGAAAAAATAAAAAAAATTAGAGTAGATAATAATCTTACTCAAGAAGAAATGGCGAACAAACTATTTGTCTCAAGATCATTAATTGCTAAATGGGAACAAAATAGAGGTATTCCAAGTATTGATATGCTTAATAATATTGCGGCGACTTTTGGATTGGCGGTTAATGATTTGATTACTGAAGAAGAAATAAAATGCATTACGCTTAAGAATAATCAAGAAGTTGAACACAATAAAAAACATTTAAAAATCACAATAATTGTTGGAGCAATTTCAATTTTGATTTTGACATTTGTAATTTTATTCATAATTGGGCGAGTTAATAGGATAAATAATGAAAAACCTATTTTTCAAGATTTTAGTACTCGTGGAGAAATTGTGAAAATAGAAAGCGATAAGGTAATAGTGTCTGATAGTTTGAATCAATATGAAGTGGTTTGGAATCAATTAAAATTTAAACTAGATAGATATGGCAACGAGATTAACTACAATTTTTTAAAAAAAGGATATTATGTTAAACTTTCGGGAATGTATAATGTGACACATAAAGAGTATAGTTTTGAAAAACTTATAGTTATTGAAGAATATTTAGATGATTATGTTATATATGGTTTTGTAATTACACTAAATGATACTAGTCCTACAAGTATTCCTCTTTGGGGTACTTCATGGGACAATAATGATAGATTTGATAAACCTAGCGATGACGAATACCCATACTATATAATTGCACTTGGTAGTGACTATAATCAAACCCTTGTCGTACATAATTATTTTGCTGATTATCATTATGATTTTCTTCAAAACGATAATGGAGTTGTAAGTATTGATATTGAATTAGTAATTAGGGTTTTACTGAATAAAAAAGTGAACATATTTGTAATCGATAACTCAGAAAAAGGTTTTACACTGGTTCAATCAGTAGAACCACAATTATTTTCTAAAACTACAAAAATAGATGTGAGTGGGTATGTAATAAGTGAAAAATTAAAAAACTCTAAAGATGTAAAGTATCCTAGTTACAGCACTAAAATGAATTATCAATTAAATATTGTTCATGAGTATTCACCAAAACAATATATAATATATGAATATGATGCTAACAACCAATTAGTTAAAGAAACAAATTTTTCTACTTTGGGAGAATTCAAAAATAAATTCAAAGGTGTCCAAGAAGAAACTATCTACTGCATCATAAAAAAAGTTGGTCCTGAGATAAGTTCTAAACAAGTTTATTTAGGAGAGCGATACTCATTTGAATTAGTAGATGAATTTGGGTACATCTATAAATTTGACCATACATTAAACTAGTTAATATATCAAACTAATGGAGGACTTAAGTGTCCTCTTTTAATTTAGTAATTAAAAAAATGGATAAAAAACAAAAACTCTAAGGTTCTTAGAGTAAATTGGAATATGATTGGATTGAATCAAAAAAACTATATGGTATAATAAAATATTAAATGAAGCTGATATAACTTCAATAAAAGTATATCATAAATAAAAAAATCGTGTTTTTATCTAAACTGTTCATTTAATATTTCAGTTTAGATTATACACGAATATAGATGAAAAAGCGAAAAATGTATGGAATATTCAATATACAACAATAAATAATGTTTTTAAATAATCTAAGTAACTTTTTTTGAAAAAATTAATTATGACTATGATGTGTTTTGAAATAATCATAGTTTTTTTATATAAAAATATGTTATTTTGAAAAATTTTATTTGTGTTGTAGAAAAAATAATGTTATAATATGTATATAATAGGTAAAAATTGTAGTTTTTTGAAAAAATGCTGAAAGAATATCGGAAAAGAAAAGATGATACTCTTAAGACATTATTTAAAAAAGTATAATAAATTTGAAGGAGGTTGATTAGATGCTTTGGTTTCTATTATTTGTAATGACTATTATCATAGTTAATGTAGTCATCGTAGTATCATATTATTTATTTCACACACGATATTATAATTTTGTTAAAACACACAGCAAAGCTATTAAAGAAATAACTAAACTTAATAAGAATTATCGTTTTGAAGTAGTTAATAATCCCAAATTAACTCATACGTATGATAATGAAAAAATGTACGATAGTGTATCTTGTTATAATTATTTAGTTTACGATTTGCAGTTTCCAAATAATAGGCAATTATATTTAGATGTTATTAATAAAGCAAATAATAATCAGTATATGTACACTGAGTATTTAAACAATATTAAAAATATACAATTTGGTTTATTTGATATTGACTCTGTAAAATTAAACGTAAATAAATTGATAAGCATTGAAAAAGAGTTAGTTAAAACTAGACAATTGAAGCCGATAACAAAATTTAAGTTGGATGTTATACTTTGTTATGTTAATATGGGTGGAAGATTAATATCTAGGAAAAGTTGTTCCTTTGGTGAATATGAAGTTTGCCATACAATAGATTTATTGAATGATAGAAATGGTAGGTTTTATAATAATAGAGAAATATGGGATTCTTTATGCTGCGTAGAAAGAGCAAAAGTTTCTAACAAAATGAGATTTTCTATTTATGCAAGAGATGGTTATAGATGTAGAATGTGTCATAGAAGATATAATCCAGAATATCTTGAAATAGATCACATTTATCCGATTTCAAAAGGTGGAAAATCAACATATGAAAATTTACAAACATTATGTAAGAGATGCAATAAAGAAAAAAGCAATAAAATAATATAACAATCGGAGGTAACCTATGATAGCCTATAGTGTAACCAAAGGAAAATTTATAAAAAAATTTGTTGAAAATCAATGCATGTTTGCAGAAACCAATAATAATAAAGGTAAGGGAGAAAAGTAAATTTATAATCATTATTCGCGGTGACACTATTGCCACCGCTTTTTTTAAAAAGTAATATTAACGAAAGTATTAACTAAATAATTAGCAATTGAAAGTAAGGAAGGTAGATAAACGAAATAATTATTAATTGTTCTGATTATAAGAAAATCTAAGAAATCAAATTTAAAGGATTTAACACAAGATAAACATATTTAAAGTTAGGTTATACCAATTATATAACTTATTAATTATGTAAAATGACTAAAGAAGTTTTTTTAAAAGGAATATAATTTAAAATATGATAAATTAAAAATAACTATTTTTCTAAAACATAATCATAAAACTAACGAAAAGCATCATAAAATGATATAATTAACTTGTATCTTGAGAAATATAAGTGGAGATTTATTAAAATGAATGAATATATTAATTTAACATTAGAGAATATCGATAATGAACATATCTGTTGTGCTATCGGTGATAAAAAGCACCAAACAGGGGTGGAAGCAAAAAAAGAATGGTTAAAAGACAAATTATCTAATGGACATGTTTTCAGAAAGCTAAATGCTAGAGGGAAAACTTTTATCGAATATGAACCCTTATCATCAGCGTGGGTTCCAGTAAATGGTGCAAACTATTTATATATATATTGTTTATGGGTAGCAGGATCATTTAAGGGACAAGGTATCGCCAAAGAATTGTTAGAATATGCGATAGAAGATGCCAAGAAAAAAGGAATGAGTGGTATTTGTACTTTAAGCTCGAAAAAGAAAAAACCATTTTTGGGTGAAAAGAAATTCTTTGAACACTTTGGTTTTAAAGTAGTAGATAGTATATGTGATTATGAACTTTTGGCATTATCATTTGATAATAACGAAACTCCAAAGTTTTCTTCTACCGCGAAACTTATGAAAATAGATAGCAATGACTTTACTATCTATTACACAAATGAATGTCCATATGTAGTATACGAAATAAAAGAATTAACAGAATTTGCTGAAAATAATAACATCAAGTTAAATTTTGTAAAAATTGATTCTTTAGAAAAAGCTAAAAATGCCCCTTGCGTAATTAATAATTGGGCCAATTTTTATAAAGGAAACTTTGTCTCAAATACAATTCTAAATGCAAATGCTTTTGAAAAGTTGTTGAAAGAATTGTAAAAAATAGTTTATATATTAAATAAAAGTTTTGTAATAAAATGCTTATTACAAAACTTTTTTATTTATGGGAATGGTTATAAATGTTGATATTTGTCAAAATATAGCGAAGTGTAAACCAAAATAGTTGACAATAAATTTAATATAGTGTAAAATTAAAATGGTGATTTAAATGTTAAGTAAATTTGGACAGTATATTAGAACAATAAGAAAAAAAGAAAATGACTCACTTAGAGATATGGCAAAAAAAATGGATATCAGTGCTGCTTTTTTATCTGCCATGGAAGTAGGGCGAAAAAACATACCTCTTAATTATGCAGAAAAAATTTCAGATATATATAATTTAACTGAAAATGAAAAAAGCGAATTGTTAGAAGTAATACAAGAAACTAATGAAAAAGTTTCATTAGAACTTTCAAAAATGAACGAAAGCCAAAAAGAAATAACACTGTTATTTGCAAGAAAAATAAAAAACGCAGATAAAGACCTAATAGAAAAATTAAGGGAAGTGCTAGAAAATGATAAAAACTAATCCTTTAAGCGTACGTGATATTGAAAAAATTGCTGAAACATTTAGAGCGTATTATGAAATAAAAAAAGACAGTTATTTTCCTGTCTTAGAAGTAATTGATGATTTATTTGAAAAGGGATATTTATCTTATCAAATAATTAATGACGATGATGAAATGCTCGATAAATCAACTATTGCGATATATAACCCAAAAGAAAATTTTATATATATAAAAGAATCAGTTATTAATGAGTACGAAGAAGGCATATATAGATCAGCTTTTACATTATGTCATGAATTATTTCATTTTATTCAAGCAATGATATTAGACTTCGATTTTGTTGAAGTAGATGAATGTAAATCATATGAAAATATCGATTGGCAGGCAAATGAATTTGCTGCACAAATTCTTATACCTTCGGAGTTTATTGATTTTGATGAAGAGTTTTTACAAAAACAGTTCCATGTTAGTCTCGAATGTGTATTAACTAGAAAGGTAAAAATCAAAAAAAGACTAAAAAAAATAGGCTGACACCAGCCTCCATGTAGTATCGCACATAATGCTTATTTGCACTCGGTATGCTAAATACACTAATAGTATATCAAATGAAGAAAGATATGTCAAGAAAATGACTTTAAAAGATAAAGGAGGAATCTATGAAAGAATTGAATTTAGGATTGGATATAGGGACTAACTCAATAGGATGGGCTCTAGTAGATGAAAATGGGGAAATAGTAAAGAAGAATGGTTTTAGATTTTGGGGTGTTAGGATGTTTGATGAAGCGCAAACTGCAGCCGAGAGAAGAACAAACCGTTCCTCAAGAAGAAGACTTAGAAGAAGAAGACAAAGAATTGAGTGGTTACAAGAAGAATTTAAAAATGAAATTGAAAAGCAAGATGAAAACTTTTTTCAAAGATTGAATGATTCATTTTATAAAATAGAAGATAAAAGATTACAAAATAAATATACCTTTTTTGATGATAATTATACTGATAAAGATTACTTTGAAAAATATCCAACAATTTACCATTTAAGAAAAGCATTACTTGAAAAAGAAGAAAGAGCTGATATTAGAGAATTATATTTAGCTATTCATCACATTATTAAATATCGTGGTCATTTTTTGAATGAAGGAGAAACATTTAATCCTTCTGACTCAGAAATAGTAAGAGAAATATTTGAAAACTTCAACGATGAATTGAAAGAATATGCTAATCAATATGAAGACGATGAAGAATATTTTCAAATCATTGATATTGAAAAACATAATTTTTATAATACATTACAAAATATAATGCTAACTAAGGGCTCAAAATCTGACCGTGAAAACCAGTTAAGAGAACTAATGGGTGTGGAGAAGAAGACACTTGCGAATGAACTCTTAATTAAGTTGCTTATTTATGGTAAAACTAATCCAAAAAACTTTGCGTTTGTAAAAGAAGAGAACTATCAAACTTCTGAAATCAAATTGGATGACGAAGAGATACAAGAAAAAATAACAGAGAACAAAAAAACGATTAGGGAGTTATCAAGAATATTTGATTATGTTGATAACATCAAATTAATTACGGACTATTATTACCTTTTAGATTTATTAGGTGTAAATGATGAAACTAAGAAATGCAATGAATCAATTAGTAATGCTATGGTTAATACATACGATAAGCACCAAAAGGATTTGAAAGAATTGAAACGAGTAATAAAAACATATCTACCTCTTGCAAAATACAAGGAATGTTTCAAAGAATATAATGATGAAAAAAAAGCAAATTATTCTAAGTATGTAGGTGGTGTTTCTTCTAATGGTGAAATAAAGAGATTTGGTCATTGTTCTAAGGAAAAATTTGAAGAATATATAAAAAAACTATTAGCAGAAATAAAGGATGTAGAAGCTCAAGAGAGTGTTAATAGAATTATTGAAAAAATTGATAATGGCGATTTTTTGCCAAAACAAAATAGTGGCCAAAATACTACTATACCAATGCAACTTAATTTATATGAATTACGAATTATTTTGAATAAACAAGCCAAATACCATCCTTTTTTATTAGAAAAAGAAAATGGTTTAACAAGAATAGAAAGAATAGTATCGATATTTGAATACCATATTCCATATTATGTAGGACCTCTTTCGAATGCCAATAATAATCAATTTAGTTGGCTAGAAAGAAAACCAGACCCAATAAGACCATGGAATTTCAACGAAGTAATAAATATCGATGCTTCAGCAACAAATTTTATTAAAAGAATGCAAAATAAATGTACTTATCTTCAAGGACCAACTGATTACTGTTTGCCAAAAATGTCCTTATTATTTAGTGAATATAATTGTTTACAATATCTAAATAAATTACGCATAGGTGGATCATTAATAGACAAAAATGCAAAAGAAAAGATATTTAATGATTTCTTTTTAGTGTATCAGAACCCTACAAAGAAAAAAATATCTGAATTTATATACACGAATTTTGGTGTTGAATGCAATGATATAGCCGAGATAAACTGCAATATGTCATCATGGATTACATTAAAATCAATATTTAAAGATGAGTTTAATACTAAAAAAGAAGATGGGACAATAGAAGCTATAATAAAGGATATTACTTTATTTGAGGATAAAAAAATATTAGAAAAAAGATTTGATGAATTATATCATTTATCTAAAGAGCAAACAAAGGCTTTAAAAGGTCTTAATTATAAGGGATATAGTTCATTATGCAAAAAATTATTAGATGAATTAGTGTGCGTGAATCACATTACCGGTGAAGTATCACCAACAATTATTGAAATAATGAGGGATACTAATCTTAATTTACAAGAAATATTATATAGTAAAGACTATCCTTTTATTGATGCAATAGATGAATACAATAAGAAAATAAATAACGTAGAAGTTGACTTTAGAACTTTCATCGATGAAAATCTTTATGTTTCTCCTATAATGAAAAGATCTTTAATACAGACATATCGTTTAATAGAAGAAATTGAAAGAATTTTTGGTCGTAAAATTAATAAGTATTATATCGAGTGTGCTAGAACTAATAAAGCAGCAAAAAAGGAAACTAACTCGAGATATAAAAATCTAAACGAATTATATAAAAGTTGTAATTCAATTCAAAATCAGTTGCTTAAAGAAAATATAGAACTAAAATATTTAAAAAAACAACTAGAAGAAAATAAAAATAAACTTTCTATAGATGCATTATATTTATATTTTACACAACTTGGCAAATGTATGTATACATTAAATAATATAGATATTGAAGATGTTATAAAAGGTGAAAAATATGATATAGATCATATTTATCCACAGTCTTTAATAAAGGATGATTCAATTAGTAATCGTGTGTTGGTTGATAATGTAAAAAATCAAAGTGTAAAAGGCAATAAATTCTTATATCAAACTGGTTTAATAACTGCCCGAAATAAAGCTTTTTATAAAATGCTTCTTGAAAAGAAGTTAATAACAAAAGAAAAATATCGTCGATTGACTGAAGTAAATGTCGATGCTACAGTTCTTGATGGATTTGTTAATAGACAACTTGTTTCTACGAATCAGTCAGTGAAAGGTGTTATACAACTCTTAAAAAAATACAAAAATGTTAAAAATAGTGACATTATTTTTTCTAAAGCTGAAAACATATCAGATTTTAGAAATGAATATGACATGCTAAAATCTAGAACAGCTAATAATTTCCATCATGCTCATGATGCATATTTAAATGTAGTAATAGGTAGGGCGATTAATACTTATTATGAAAAAAATCGCATTTTAGGTATAAACGATGTTTATAAAATTCAGGACGAAGCAAAAACATTAAACCCACTTAAAATTTTAAAATGCCGCAAGATTTATGACTTAAGTGGAAAATTAGTATGGGATTTAAAAGAAAATATTTCAAAAATTGAAAAATACTTGTATCATGTTTTTGATATACATGAGACGTTAAGAACATACACGTCAAGTGAAATGTTTAGCAAAGTATCTATTCTACCTGCACCAAAAGGTACAGTAATGATTAAGTCTAGTGATGATAAGATGAATATAGATAAGTATGGTGGCATTACATCATACAAATATTGCAGATATGCAATTGTAGAAGCCATTGATAAAAAAGGCAAAGCAGAGTATATCTTAGAAGCTATTCCAACTGCTTTTGAAAATAAAATTGGTCAGTACTTAAAGAGCATTTTAACTAAAAAATATAAAGAATTTAAAATAATTAACGATAATATTCCTGTAAATGTGATTGTTAAAAATAATAAATTAAAGTTTTACATAACTGGGAAAACAGGGACACAGTATTTAGTAAAAAATGCATATGATAGGTTCTTTTCAAAAGATGCAATTAGAATAATTAGATCAATTGATAAATACAATGATTTATTAAAGAAAAAGGTAGAAATAGTTTCTATAGATAATACGATTATTGTGTCTCCATCAAAAAAACTAAAGAATGGCCAAAAAACAAAGGAAATAGTTATTACTGTGGACGATTGCGTTTCCTTGATTGAAGAAATTAAAAAAGTATATTCGAAAGATATATATGCATATGCGCCTATTATAAGCCTAACCGCAAAATTGAATGAAATTAGTGATTATTCAAGTTACAAGACAGAAGATTTGGTTAAAATGATATCGGAAATTTTGATACTTCTTAAAACCAATGAGCGAGGTACAGCTGACTTATCAACAATAAATTTAGCTAAAAATTATGGAACTTTTTATTTGAATAAAAAACTTTCTAGTGGAATGAAATTAATGGCTGAATCTATTACTGGATATTTTGAACAAGAAATATTCGAGGTTCCTCGTGGCATATAGAAATGTCATTATTACGCAAAGATGTAAATTAGAATACTCATTAAATTATTTGATATGTAGAAAAGGCATGGAGGAAAAAAAAATACTACTTGATGAGATAAAAACAATAGTAATACAATCCACTCAAGTAGTTATTACCACGAGTTTGATAACGATGCTATCAAAAAAGAAAATAAAAGTTATATTTTGTGATGAAAAATACAACCCGGAATGTGAATTAGTATCATATCAAAATAATTTTTATTCATATAGGAAAATAAAAGAACAAATAAACTTCGTGGGTAAAGCACAGAAGTGCTGGCAAGAAATTGTTAAAATGAAAATCATTAATCAAGCTAAAAATCTTTTATTAATGAAAAAAGAAAATGAGTATAGTATGCTGATGAATTATGCCAATGAAGTAGAGGAAGATGATCGAACAAATAGAGAAGGGCACAGTGCTAAAGTGTATTTTAATGCTTTATTTGGTACGGATTTTAATCGTTCGCAAAATAATAACATAAATATGTTTTTAAATTATGGGTATTCAATAGTTTTATCAACAATTAATAGAGAAATTAAAATGTTGGGATATTTGACTGAATTAGGAATACATCATATTGGAGAATCTAATCCGTACAATTTAACATGTGATTTAATGGAACCAATAAGGCCACTCGTTGATTATTTTGTGATAACAAATAAGGTGAATGTCGACAGTTTTAAAACAGAATTTGTGAAAATGTTAAACTATGAAGTTATGTATAATAGCCAAAAAATGTTCCTTGATAATGCTATACACTTATATATAGTGGACATTCTAAATGCTATTAAAAATCAAAAACATCAAGATATAAAATTTATAGAGTATGAGTTATAGATATATGCGTTCCGTGTTATTTTTTGATTTACCGACATTAACAGATAAAGACAGAAAATCATATAGAAAGTTCGTAAGAGGAATAAAAAAACTGGGTTTTTATATGCTTCAAGAATCTGTGTACATAAAAATGTCCATTGATCATCAACTTATGAATTCGACAATAAAGAAAGTAAAAATGATTTCACCTAATAAGGGTAGTATTATGATCTTGAATGTTACTGAAAAACAATTTTCACAGCTAAATATAATTGTCGGAGAGAATTCAACTGATGTTGTAGACAGCGATGAAAGAGTGATAATTTTATAATGATTAAAATATTTATAAAACCGATAAATGAACTAATTATTGTTAATGAAGAAATAACAAACATGTGTTTTGTTGACAAAACTAATTATAGAGATTTTGTTATAAATTTATATGACAACATAATATTAAGCATAGATGATACACCTGTGAGTATTGATAGTAAAGCATTAATTATTTTTGACCCTTTAAATATAGAAATAAATGATAAAAAAACACTAACACTACTTTATAAAAAATTATCACATAGAGTTAGCGAAAAGGTGCAAGAAAAAATTAGAAAAATAGAGCAAGATATTCTTGAATTGCTTGAGATAGTATCTGTTGAATCGATGTTTCCAATAGAATATGAAGATTCTTTTGAATTAATAAAAATATTTCAAATGTATCAAATAAGCATTCAAGAATTAAAAAAAGAAAATTACCTAGAATTTATAGTAACATATATAAAAACAAATTTAGAATTAAATAATTACAATATAGTAGTAAGCTTTGGGTTGACAAGATTGTTAACCGCTGATGAAATTAATAAATTAACTAAAGAACTAGCAATAAATCAAATAAATATAGTAGATTTCTATTATGATGATTCTAAACCTAAAGATAACTATTTAGTTATCGATAGTGATTGGAGTAAAATGTAAGCATATGGGACTAGCAAACCGCAAATATAGGATTTGAGGTTTGCTAGGTATGCTAAATATAATTGCTACTATAGTTGTTACCTACCCCCTATTAAAATTTTGTCGTTTGCTAGGTATGCTAAATATAATTGCTACTATAGTTTTAACTTTAACATTCACTGATGATGTATGTTTGCTAGGTATGCTAAATATAATTGCTACTATAGTCGTCAATCTTAATAAAATAATATATTTTTGTTTGCTAGGTATGCTAAATATAATTGATAATATAGTTTTGTTTTTTAACATAT